>NZ_JAMYPT010000022.1:0-83386 GCF_040320505.1 Mesorhizobium sp. M0678
GCCAAGCCGTCGAAAACTGCTTTCCCGGCTTTCAAAAAAGCCCCATTAACTCACCAACCAGGATTTCGCTTCCCCGTGCAAAGGTCTCACAAGGGGAGAAGGGGTCACCAGCGTTGGAGTCCCCATGACAACCTTCCTCTTCGACGGCCCCGACACCGCCGCCATCACCATCCTGCTCGCCCATGGCGCAGGCGCTCCTATGGACTCGCCCTCGATGACCGCCACCGCCAAGGCGCTGGCCGCAGCCGGCTTCCGCGTCGCGCGCTTTGAATTCCACTACATGGCGGCTCGCCGCTACGGCCACCGCAAGCCGCCGCCGCGCGCCGAGACGGTTAACCCGGAATACGTCAAGGCGATCGCCGACCTCCGGGCGAAGGGCGTGAAGGGTCCGCTGATCATCGGCGGCAAGTCGATGGGCGGACGCGTCGCTTCGATGATCGCCGACGAGATGTTTTCAAAGGGCGAGATCTCGGGCCTGCTTTGCCTTGGCTATCCCTTCCATCCGCCGGGCAAACCGACGCAGCTTCGGACAAAGCACCTCGCCGATCTCAAGACGCCGACAGTGATCTTCCAAGGCACGCGCGACGAGTTCGGGACCAAAGACGAGGTCGCGACCTATGCTCTGTCCGACGCAATCGAGATTTTCTGGCTGGAAGACGGCGACCATGATCTGAAGCCGCGCAAAAACATCTCCGGCTTCTCCACCGCCGATCATCTGAAGACGCTCGCTGATGCGGTGAAGGCGTGGACCGAACGCATCGTGCGCTGAAGCAGGCCGATGAAGATCGCCACCTTCAACGTCAACAACATCAACAGCCGGCTGCCGAACCTGCTCGCATGGCTGGCTGCCGCCAAACCCGACATCGCCTGCCTGCAGGAGCTCAAGACCAGGCAGACGCAGTTTCCGCGCACTGCGCTTGCGGCGGCCGGCTACGGCGCGGTGTGGGTCGGGCAGCCGACCTGGAACGGCGTCGCCATACTCGCGCGTGGCTCAGAACCCGTCCTGACCCGCGAGGCGCTGCCCGGCGACGATAGCGACCAGCAGGCGCGCTACATCGAAGCGGCGGTCAACGGCATCGTCGTCGCCTGCCTCTACGCGCCGAACGGCAATCCGCAGCCCGGCCCGAAATTCCAGTACAAGCTGGCCTGGCACGAGAGGCTGGAGGCGCATGCGGCACAGTTGCTCGACACCGGCCTGCCGGTGGTGCTGGCCGGCGACTACAACATCGTGCCCGAGCCGCGCGACATCTACCCGACCCGCTCCTATGACGACAACGCGCTGGTCCAGCCGGAAAGCCGCGCATCGTTCCAGCGGCTGCTCGACCAGGGCTGGCTTGACGCGCTGCGCAAGAAGCACCCGACGGAGACGCTCTACACATTCTGGGACTATCGCCGCAACCGCTGGCCGCGCGATGCCGGCCTGCGCCTCGACCATATCTTGCTCAGCAAGAAGCTGTCGCGCCGGCTGGTAGCGGCGGGCATCGACCGCGACGTGCGCGGCGAGACCGGCGCCAGCGATCATGCGCCGGTCTGGGTGGAGTTGAAGTGAGGCACGGAGGCTGGCGCCGCCTTTCCGGGCGGCAACCAGTCAGGTTGGCCGCGCCGCTTCGCGGGCGAACGCCTCGGCATGCCGGCAACCCTCGACGATCTCGAAGGCCATCTGATGGTCGGCTTCCGCTCGTCGCGGACCGGCGAGGTCATGCCGCTCGAATTCACCGTCGGCGGCGCGTTGCGCTATGTCAGCCTGCCCAACCGGGTGACGGTCAACGGCTCCGACACGATGGCGGAGCTGGCGCGTCTCGGTATCGGCCTGGTGCAGGCGCCGCACTACCGCTTCGCCGGGGATTTCGCACGCGGCACGCTTGTCGAAGTGCTGCCGGATTACCCGCCGTCGCCGACACCGCTGTCGGCGCTCTACCCACAGAACCGCCAGCTCGCGCCACGGGTACGCGTGTTCATCGACTGGGTGACCGGGATTTTTGGCGAGGATGGGGCATCGGGCCGGGTGTGATCGTCCGGGCCGCCGGCTACTTTGCGAAGGGCGATCGGACGAGATAAACATCGCGCTTGGGTTTAGTGACAAGCGCACCGCCGGCGCCTATGCCGTGACGGGCGGATTGGGTGAGGACAAAAGCTGCGCTCTCGCTGCGTTCGCGTCGTAGGGCCGGCAATCTGTAAGAGATCTCCGACATCGTTGCGCTGATCGAAGCGAGGGAAGCCGAAAAGCGATGGTCGCGGAACGTACAAAAGCGGACCGCTCACCTTCACGATGGAAAATTCGGACAGTTAGCCGACAACTCGGCCCATGCTCGATCTAATTCAAGTTTCGATTGGGTCTTTTCAATGCTTTTCGCGGTAGCGTTGTCGATGACGTTGCTTTCGACCCGCATGACTCGAAAATTTCCACCTGACGGCCGCTGATAGAGAACAATATAGCCGCAGTAACGATCGATGTTTTCAAATTTCGCCGCTATGTCGACTGCGGCATAAACGCCAGGAAAGGCAGCGTTCGCTGGGTCCTTCAACCACGTGAATTTGAGTAGCCGGCGCTCGCGCACAGCGCCGGCCTGAGAATGAAAATGTTTACTTTGCTCCACGAAGGCATTCGATGGGATCGAAGCTTTGGCGGTATCAGTTTTCATTTCGTATGCCCGCCCATACTCTTGATTATCGAGCGAAAGGAAATAGTGACCAACCGTTTCCGTTGCATCTCGAACCGCGTCCTCCGAGGGCGTCCACTCTTGCGATTGTGCGGGTAGGATCGCGACCAACACCGAAGTCACGATCGCAAGGAAAGCTACGGCTGCATGTGTCATGGTAATTTCTTCGCAGGAGCTTGCCACGAATGCAATCCGGTCACGGCCGATAGCCAGAATTTCGAACTGACCCACATCCCAATGGCGCGCTATGTTAGCGCTGCTGCAAGCGGATTGTCACATATCTCGAACTCCAGCCACTTGCGGTTGCCCGTGCGCGCCATCGCGGCCTGATCCTTGATCAGCTCCGCCCTCGTGCTATAAAAAACCATGTCAGGGACCAGCCCCGCGGCCACTGCGCCGCTCATCGTGATTGACCTTCAGGCCGGCATGTTCGACGGCGTCGCCGAACCGCCGATCCATGATGCCGACGGCATGGTTGCCCGCACCCGCGCGCTGATCGAGTGGGCACGGCGCAGCGGGCGCAAGGTCGCCTTCATCAGGCATGACGGGCCGCAGGGCGATCCACTGGCGCCGGGTGAGCCGGGCTGGCCGGTGTGGCCGGCGCTCGGCCAGGCCGGGGACGAGCCGACGTTCGCCAAGCGTGTCGGCGACGCGTTCAGCAATGCCGCGCTTGCAGAATGGGTAGTCGGGCAGGGCGCCGGCGAGGTCGTTCTGATCGGCGCGCAGACCGATTTTTGCGTGGCGGCCACGGTGAAGGGCGCCTTTGCGGCGGGCCTGGGCGTCACCGTGGTTTCCGACGCCCACAGCACGCTAGACACCGCTGGCGAGACCGCCGCGGAGATCATAGCCCGGCACAATGCGGCATTTGCCGCCGCCGGGGTCAAACTGGCGACGACAAAGGCCCTGACCGATAGCTGATCCGCCGGCTCATCCCTACGTGGTCAAAGCCTGATCCAGCCGGGAAGCAATTGGCGGGTTCAGACAATTTGGCGCGGGGCGCCTCACTACTGCGGGCTTCCGCCGGCGCGGCCTATCGCGTATTGGCGCGGGAACGCTCCTTTGGCCTTTCCCGGAAAACCATGATTCGTCTCGAAAGCATCAGCAAGCAGAACGGCCGTCAGATCGTCTTCATCGAAGCCTCCGCCGCCTTGCAGAAGGGCGAGAAGGTCGGGCTGGTCGGCCCCAACGGCGCCGGCAAGACGACGCTGTTTCGCATGATCAACGGCGAGGAGCAGCCCGACGAGGGCCAGGTCTCCGTCGATCGCGGCGTCACCATCGGCTATTTCAGCCAGGATGTCGGCGACATGGAGGGCCGCAGTGCGGTGGCCGAAGTGATGGACGGCGCCGGGCCGGTCAGCGAAGTGGCGGCCGAGATGCGCGAGCTCGAGCACGCCATGGGCGACCCTGACCAAGCCGACCAGATGGACGAGATCATCGCCCGCTACGGCGAGGCGCAGCACCGCTTCGAGGAGCTCGACGGCTACGCGCTGGACGGGCGCGCCCGCGAGGTGCTCGACGGGCTCGGCTTCAGCCAGGAGATGATGGACGGCGACGTCGGCAAGCTGTCCGGCGGCTGGAAAATGCGCGTGGCGCTGGCCAGGATCCTTTTGATGCGGCCCGATGCCATGCTGCTCGACGAGCCGAGCAACCATCTCGACCTCGAAAGCCTGATCTGGCTGGAGCAGTTCCTGAAGAACTATGACGGCGCGCTGCTGATGACTTCGCATGACCGCGAGTTCATGAACCGCATCGTCAACAAGGTGGTCGAGATCGACGGCGGTTCGCTGACCGCCTACTCCGGCAACTACGAATTCTACCAGCAGCAGCGGGCGATTGCCGACAGGCAGCAGCAGGCGCAGTTCGAGCGCCAGCAGGCGATGCTGGCCAAGGAGATCGCCTTCATCGAGCGCTTCAAGGCGCGGGCTTCACATGCCGCCCAGGTGCAGAGCCGGGTGAAGAAGCTGGACAAGATCGACCGTGTCGAGCCGCCCAAGCGCCGCCAGAAGGTGTCGTTCGACTTCCAGCCGGCGCCGCGCTGCGGCGAGGACGTGGTGACGCTGAAGAACGTGCACAAGGGCTATGGCAGCCGCTCGATCTACGAGGGGCTGGATTTCCAGGTGCGCCGCCGCGAGCGCTGGTGCGTGATGGGCATCAATGGCGCCGGCAAGTCGACGCTGCTGAAGCTGGTGGCCGGCGCTTCCGAGCCGGACAATGGCACGGTGGCGCGCGGCCCGAGCGTCAAGATGGGCTATTTCGCCCAGCACGCCATGGAAGTGCTGGAGGGCGAGCGCACCGTGTTCCAGACGCTGGAAGACGCCTTTCCGCAGGCTGGCCAGGCGCCGCTACGCGCGCTGGCCGGCTGCTTTGGCTTTTCCGGCGACGAGATCGAGAAGAAATGCCGGGTGCTGTCGGGCGGCGAGAAGGCGCGGCTGGTGATGGCGCTGATGCTGTTCGACCCGCCCAATTTGCTGGTGCTGGACGAGCCGACCAACCACCTCGACATCGCCACCAAGGAGATGCTGATTACGGCACTGTCGCAGTACGAGGGAACCATGCTGTTCGTCTCGCATGACCGCCATTTCCTGGCGGCGCTGTCGAACCGGGTGCTGGAACTGACGCCCGAGGGCATCCACACCTATGGCGGCGGCTATACCGAATATGTCGAGCGCACCGGGCAGGAGGCGCCGGGGTTGCGGAGCTGAGGCCGGCTCTGCCGCTCACGGTCACGTAGACGCTCGATTCCGGAGGCCAAGCACGAGGTGCTCAGCCATATATCGCAATTTCGCGCAGCGGATCGCCGCCGTCGATGAACAGCCGGCCTTGCGCGGTCAACGCCGCCTTGAGCCGTCGCAGGGCAATTTTTCCTGCTTCGGGATGACGCCCGTCCAGCGCGCCGACGCGCACCGCAACGGCAATGTCGAAGTGCTTCTCATCGGCCTCCAACTCGAAATCCTCGATGGCGACCTGGCGAAGGCTCAGCCGGCCTGCCGCAATCTCGGCGCGCGAGGCGGCCCCGGCCTGCGCGATGGCCTTGGCCGAGCGGTCGATCGCCAGCACGTGCCCACAGCCGATCCGGCGCGCGATCTCGCGCGCTGCAGCACCCGGTCCGCAGCCGATCTCCAGCACTCGCATGCCCTGCCGCAAGGGCAGCGCATTGACGATCTCCAAAAGCCTTGGCGACAAGTCGTTCGCCATACGCTCTTCTCCAGCTTTTTCGCAATCCGAGATTAGCGACCGCGGCCGGCGACGGGAAGGCCGAGAGACGCGGGCATCGCCGATGTGTTCAGCTGGTATGTTCAGTTGGGTGCTGCTTGAGCAGGGGGCATGATCGACATCGAAGAGGTCGACGATCCGGTCTCGACCGCGGGCGACCGGGCGAACCCGAGCGGCCCGGCGTCGTTGACCTGAGGGGTAGGGAGGGAACTGGCGCCGAGCCTAACCGGTTGGGGGGTAGATCACCGGCCGTTTATGTGTATACGCTCAAGCTAATATAAGAGCAAGCTAATGTTTTGCGTCAGCGATGTTGGACGATTGTTCTGATCAGTGGCCGGTTGTGGCTTCCTGCCGCGCCCTCCAACCCGGCCAAACACCGCTTATTGCCTTCAAGTCCTGGCTCCAATGCTGTACCCCGGCCCGAAATTCAAGGAGCCTGCGATGACCTCACATCCCGACATCCCCGACGCCAGCATGGCGGTCGATGCGGCCGGCGTGGCAGCCGATGACCGGCGCGCTCGCGAGGCGGATGCCGCATGGCGGGACGATGTTCGCGAGGGCGTGCGGCATGTAGGCGATCTGGATTCGCTGCCGCTGTCGCCAGCCGAGCGGGCGGCGGCCGAAGCCGCGGCCACGCGCCACAAGGTTCGCATTCCCAAGGCCTATCTCGACCTGATCGACTGGAACGACCCCGCCGATCCGATACGGCTTCAGGTCATCCCGTCGCCCGACGAACTGGCAGAGCAGGAGGGCGAACTCGACGATCCGATCGCCGACCACGCCTTCAGTCCCGTGCCTAGATTGACGCATCGACATGCCGACCGGGTTCTGTTGTTCCCGACCTATCAATGCGCGGTCTATTGCCGGTTCTGCTTTCGCAAGGAGCAGCTGACGTCGATCGGCCGCGGCTATACGCGCGAAGCTCTCGACGAAGCCTTCGCCTATATCGCGGCCCATCCGGAAATCCGCGAGGTGATCCTGACCGGCGGCGACCCGCTATCGCTGCCGGACAGGGCGCTGGCGGAAATCCGCGCCCGTGTCGAGGCGATCCAGCATGTGCGGCTGTTGCGCATCCACACTCGCGTACCCGTCGCGCTGCCGTCGCGCGTCACCGGCGGGTTGATGCAAGCCTTGCAGGGCCGGCTGATGGTCACTGTCGTCACCCATTTCAACCATCCACGCGAAATCACGGAGGCGACCGAGCGGGCCTGCCGCACGTTGCGGCAGGGCGGCTTCGTGCTGCTGAACCAGAGCGTTCTGCTGAAAGGCGTGAACGATACGGTCGAGGTGCTGGAAGAGCTGTGCCGCGAGCTGATGTATCGCCTTGGCGTCAAACCCTATTACCTGCACCACGGCGATCTCGTGCGCGGAATGGCGCACCGGCGCACCACGATCGCCGAGGGCCAGGCGCTGGTCAGCGCCTTGCGTGCGCGCCTGTCGGGCATCTGCAATCCCGTCTACGTGCTGGACCTGCCGGACGGCGGAGGGAAAGTCCCGCTCGGCCCGTCCCATCTTGAGGCACGGGAAGGGGAGACGTGGCGAATACGTGGGCTTGATGGGGCGGTGAGGGGGTATGGAGAGCTGGTTGGGGAGGAGGGGACGCGCAGCCGCCGTCCAAGCCAGCCCACCTTGGTGACCTGACATGCAGCCCTTGATCACGGAAGCATGCGTTAACTGCTGTTCTATTTGGTGCTTGCGCAATTGCTAAAATGGTGGAAATGTTGGTGCGGGGTAATGGGTTAGGGGAGTTCGTCCCGGCTGTAGCGAGTTCCGGGGCGGCGCAGAAAAATCATGAACTTTCCACAGTTCCTGGTGGGGCTGACCACCACATCGTCCATCGTGGCGATCTCGACTTACCTTGCGACGGGTTCAATCTGGAAGACGCTGGCCTGGACGATCTTGACCTTGATCGTCATGCAGGTTGGATATTTCCTGTTCGTCGTCCGGTTGATCTACGGATCCGGGGCGAAAAGCGCGGAGGCAAAGCCGCGGCGTCTGAGGGCTGTGCCGCCGAACCGTCGAGGTCGCGTTCAGCTTATGTAGTAATGTCCCATATAGATATCATGGTCTAGACAGGACATGTTCGGTTCTGGGAATGTGCATTGGACGTTCCGCTAGTTTAGTCAACTAATATATATCGCCCAACTCATATCGTCGTTTTTGGGCTAGCGGGAAAACCTGCCTGCTGCTTGTACGACGGTGCCTAAGGCCACATTTTACAACCGGCTGGCAAGCTGCCTTTTGTTGATGCCAGCTTAAATCCGGCTGGTGTTTTCGATGGGCCATTGAGGCTATAAAGCCGTTCAACCGGGCGGCATCGAGATGCATTTCGGCCGGTCGAGAGGGTTGTGGTGATCGACGGAACGCCAAACGTGATCTTGCTGATCGGTAGCGCCCCCGATGTGGTGCGCTCCGCCGCCTGGCCCAAGCAGGCCTTCGGCAAGATCGTCGCCATCAACAACGCCTGGCGCGTGCGCCCCGACTGGGATTTCCTCGTCCATGCCGGCGATTTCCCGGCGGAGCGGATGCCGCAAGGCGGTCCCCTGCAGCAGGCGCAGATCTTCAGCGCCTCGCATTACGTGCCGGCGCAAAACAGCTTTGGCGGCTTCGTCTATGCCGGCGGCACCATGTCGATGACGGCGGCCTACTGGACGATCCACAGTCAGAAGCCGGACGTGCTGGCATTCCTTGGCTGCGACATGATCTACGACCAGCCCGGCAACACGCATTTTTACGGCGTCGGCCGCGCCGATCCGCTGCGCAACGACGTCACCCTGCGCAACCTCGAGGCGAAGTCGGCCCGCCTGCTCATCCATGCGCTTCGGCGCGGCTGCCTGTGCGTCAACCTATCCGACCTGCCGCGCAGCCGGCTGATCTTCCCGCGGCTGACGCTCGATGAACTCGGCGCGCTTTCTTCCTCGCAGCTTTCGGAAATGAAGGCCGAGATGCTTGCCGGCCTGCGGCTCGATCAGGCGGAGGAGGCCGACAGGATCGAGAAGGAACTCGGCTATCTCTTCGAGGACGGCATGTACTGGAAGCACCTCGACAAACTCGACGAGAAATTCCTGGCCAACATCGACCGGCTGTGGATGGCGGCGGTGAAGGCGAGCTTGAGCAGTCGGCCGAAGCTCCCGATCTCCCCTACAAGGCGGGAGATCGGCGCGTCGTCCGCTTAGCTTTTGGCCGCCGCGAGCTTGTCTTGCATCTTGGTCTCGAAATCGCTGGCGTCATGGCGCTCGTGCAGTTGCATCGAAGGCTCGCCGAAGGTGCGGTTGACCATGCGGCCGCGCTTGACCGCCGGCCGCGCGTCGATGGCGTCGGCCCAGCGCTGCACGTTCTTGTACTGCTCCACCTGCAGGAACTCGCCGGAATCGTCATACATACGGCCCTTGGCCAGCCCGCCATACCAGGGCCACACCGCAATGTCGGCAATCGTATAGTCGCTGCCGCCTAAATACTCGCTTTCGGCGAGGCGTCGGTCGAGCACATCCATCTGCCGCTTGGTTTCCATGGCGAAGCGGTCGATGGCATATTCGATCTTCGTCGGCGCATAGGCGTAGAAATGGCCGAATCCGCCACCGAGATAGGGCGCCGAGCCCATCTGCCAGAACAGCCATGACAGGGTCTCGGCGCGAGCCGGCTGCTCCGTCGGCAGGAATTCGCCGAATTTTTCGGCGAGGTAGAGCAGGATCGAGCCGGATTCGAAGATGCGGACCGGCTTTTTCCCACTGCGATCCATCATGGCCGGGATCTTCGAGTTGGGGTTGACCTCGACGAAGCCGCTGCCGAACTGGTCGCCGTCGTTGATCCTGATAAGCCAGGCGTCGTATTCGGCGCCGCTGTGGCCGAGCGCCAGAAGTTCCTCCAGCATGATCGTCACCTTGACGCCGTTCGGTGTCGCCAGCGAATAAAGCTGCAGCGGATGCTTGCCGACCGGCAGTTTCTTGTCATGCGTCGGGCCGGCGGTCGGCCGGTTGATGCTGGCGAAAGCGCCGCCATTTGCCTTGTTCCAGGTCCAGACTTTTGGCGGCGTGTATTGGTCCGTTGCGTAGTCGTTCATTTGGGAGGCCTTTGGAAGGGTTGGGTTGGGAGGATATCAGATATCAACGTGGGTAATGGCGGAGGAACTTTGCATAGGGCAGCTTGGGATAGCCGTAGGTACAGATAGGGCTGCCGGCGCTGATGCAAAACCCCGGCGCGAACGGCGCGGCGCCGGTCCACGCCAAAGCCGGCGCCACCTCTTGCGCCTGATCACCTGCGCCATACCTATAGCCCATATCAGCCTGCGAACATTGCCAGGAACCAAAGCATGAATATCGAACCCCTTTTGCGATCCATCGTGGCCGTCCGCGCCACCGTGCCAGAGGACGCCTTCACGGCAAATACACTTGGCACCCGCCGCGAGGGCAGTGGCGTGGTCATCCGCGGCGACGGGCTGGTACTCACCATCGGCTATCTCATCACCGAGGCCGAGGAGGTCTGGCTGGCCGACCAGGACGGGCGCGTGGTTCCCGCCCATGCGCTCGCCTACGACCAGGAGTCGGGCTTCGGCCTGGTGCAGGCGCTGGCGCCGCTCGGGCTGCCCGCCATTGCGCTCGGCGATGCGTCCAGGGCCAAGATCGGCGATCCCGTCGTGCTCGCCGACGGCGTCGGCCGCTCCGTGCGGGCGCGGATCGTCACCAAGCAGGAATTCGCCGGCTATTGGGAATATCTGCTCGACGAGGCGATCTTCACGGCGCCGGCTCACCCTTCATGGGGCGGCGCCGGCCTCATCGGCGCGGATGGCAGGCTGCTCGGCATCGGTTCGCTGCGCCTGCAGATGAGCCGCAACGGCGAGGTCGCCGACATCAACATGGTGGTGCCGATCGATCTTCTGCCGCCCATCCTCGACGATCTGCTGACGCGCGGGCAGGTCGCCAGGCCGCCGCGGCCGTGGCTCGGCGCCTTCTCGGCCGAGAGCGACGGCAAGGTCGTGGTGATGAGCGTCGCCGAGGGCGGTCCAGCCGCCCAGGCGGGCCTTCGCCAAGGCGATGTCATCTCGGATGTCCGCGACACGGCGGTCGATGGGCTTGCCGATTTTTATCGCAAGCTTTGGAAGAGCGGCCCGGCCGGTGCCGAGATCCCGCTCCGGGTGCTGCGCGATGGCCGCGAAACCTGGCTGCGCGTCAAGTCCGCCGATCGCAACAGCCTGCTGTGGAAGCCGCCGCTGCAGTGAGGCAACCGAAACCTCTCACTCTCCGCAAGCGCTGAAGCCAGTGCCCGGGGTCCACTCCGCGAATGGGATGACCTTGCCTTCGACCGATACGGTCGCTTGCCTGGTGGTGCCGTCCGCCAGCTTCTTGCTGCTTTTGCCCTTGCCGGTCAGCACATTGTAGTCGCAGTCGCCGGCAACATTGTCGTCCATGTAATCCCAATACTCGTAGGCAAAACCGGCGACGACGAACGTGCCGTTGCGCCAGGCGAGCGTCAGCGTCTTATTGGTCCGCTCGCTGCCGATCTCCATCGCCGGAATATAGAGCTTGATCGAACCGTTGGGGAGCGTAGTGAGTTCGGGCTCGGTGTCGGATGTGGCGGGGCCCGGCCGGTCGTAATCCTTCCATTCCCCGTCAATCTGATCATGCACGATCCCGGCAGGTTTTAGAAAATCGCCATCGCGATCTTTGAGGAAAAAATACAGGTCCATGGGAGAGCCAGGCTCGGTCTCGACGATCATCGCCAGATCGGCGGCGCCGTCGCCGTTCCAGTCGCCGGTCGCCGCCGTGATGATCTTCTGGGTCTCGATCGGCTCCGCCAGGGCGGCGGCCGGCAGCAGCAGGACCAGACCGAATATTGTCGATCGCATGTAAAATCCTCTTAGCCTGGGCAGGCCTGAGACGCACGCGCTTCTCAGGAGGCCCGGCTCTGCCGCGTCTCGGAACGGCTCGTCTCGTTGAGCAGCCGGCAGAGCGAAACCGCTTCACGACGGCTCAGGCCGATCAGCGCGATTTCCGAAAATTGCGCCGGCAGATCGTGAACGATGTCCCACACCATCCAACGGCCGTTCGGCTCCATGACACATTCGTAGCGCAATAATTGTTCCTGCATCCGACCCCCGGCTTTGCTCACCGGACTGGTACAGCGTCGAGGTAAATGAGTTGTTGCGCCGCGCGAGTATTCCGCGGCTGTCAAAACCAGGCGTTGAATCCCACAGGGGCGAACCCGACAGGTCACGGCTGACGGTGCCGATACTCTCGACAAGGCGGCAGGGCAGGGACGCTTCCGGCATGAAGGCGGCCGCCGCCAGAATTGGATCAGGCGTTGCGGCTCGCCATATGCGCGTCGAGCTTCCTCCTCGAGGGGCCGTAACGCTTGATGATGGTCGCGGCCTCGCTTTGCGGTATGCCGTATTTGCGGGCAAAGGCAGCGACCTCGTAAGGCTCTTCGCCTGAGACCAGTTTGCGATCCTGCTTGGTCTTGGATTTGTCGTCGGCCATGGCGTCCTCCATCACATCTGGTCGTTATAGGGCTCCTTGGTCCGGCCGACCATCCTGGCCAGTTCGGCAAAGGACGGTACGCCGGTTTCACCCTGGGCATTGTTGGCCGCCTGCAGCAGCCTGAGCGGAAAGCAGACGGCGTCGCGGTTGGATGGCGACATGTCTTCATAGAGACGCTCGTCGCTGGTCATCGCCGCCTCGGCGCGGCGCAACGCCATGTCGACCTCGTCGACCGACAGCAGGCCCTTGTGGACCAGCGCGTTGTTGACGGCCGCGATCGCCATCATCAATCCTTCGAGCTGGAGATTGGCGACGTTCATCGTCTTGCGTCCTTGCCGGGCTTCTTGGCGGTGGCCTTGCCGTCTGGCCGGATCGCTGCGCGCGGCGGGTTCTGGCCCTCCGAATGCAGGGTCCTGTCGTCGAAATCGTCAGCCGGCCTGGTCAATCCCATGCCGCCGGGAGGTGGCTTGTTGCCGGCCGCATCCTGCGAAAATTCGTCGGCCGCGTCGGGGCTCGTCTTTGCCGGATATTTCCTCGCTCCGGTCTCGTAGCGGTTCGGGTCGTCGGCCATGTCCTGTGCTCCCGTTGCAATGAGCAGATAACTTTCATTCGGCGGCAGCGGTTCCGTGGCGAAATCGACCTTCGCAATCTGTCGGGTTTCGTGCATTCTTGTGCATGCCAACGATGCTTCGCTCCGACGCGCCAGCAAAATGCTGCTCCTACTGCGGCGGGCGCGACCACGACTACGAGGATTGCCCGAAGCGCAAAACCGATGCCGAACGGCAGAAGGAGACGCCAGGCAACGCCTACCAGCCTGGCGCTGCGGCTGGAGGGGAAATCCGCCAGCCGGCCTGAACCACCCCGCCGGTCCGGCCGGCTGGCGCGAAGGTCCTTCCATATCCAGAGGATTGCAATGCCGCCACTATTGTGGGCAAAAGCAGCACGGGCAATCAGGTTGGGGTGGGGTGATGACCGAAACGCAAGGCAATTCAAGCCGTCCGCAGGGCAAGCCGGGGATGGCATCGGGGTCGATCGGTTCCGGCCTGATCGCACTCGTCATCGTGGCGCTCGGCGTCTTTGCGCTGTTTGGATCCTGGTACACGATCGATCAGGGCGACCGCGGCGTGCTCTTGACCAACGGAGCGCTGAGTTCGGTCGTTGATCCCGGACTGCATTTCAAGCTGCCGTGGCTGCAGCGTGTCGAGAAGATCAGCCTGCGCCAGCAGGTGCTCAAATGGGGCTGCGAGAACCAGAACGATTGCAGCGGCCTGCCGGCCATGCAGGCCTATTCGCGCGACCAGCAGCCGGCCGACATGCGCGTCACCGTCAACTTCCACGTGCCGGCCGCCGAAGTCAGCAACGTCTACACCAATTATGGATCGATCGAGGCACTGGCCGACCGTGTCATTGCCAGGAAAGCACCGCAGGAGATCAAGACGGTGTTCGGCCAGTACGACGCGGTGTCGGTTATCCAGAACCGGGCGAAGTTCAACAAGGACGTCGCCGAGGCCATCGCGGCGGTAACCGACGGCCCGGTGATGATCGACAGCGTGCAGGTCGAGAACATCGATTTCTCCGACGCCTACGAGCAGGCGGTCGAAGCCAGGATGACGGCGCAGGTCGAGGTGCAGAAGCAGGAACAGAACCTGCAGCAGGAAAAGATCAAGGCCGATATCGCGGTCACCCAGGCCAAGGGCCGCGCCGACAGCGTCAAGGCCGAAGCCGAGGCCAGCGCCTACAAGACCAGGGTCGAAGGCGATGCGACCGCGGGCGCCATCAAGGCTCGCGCCGCCGCAATCGCCAACAATCCGCTGCTGGTCGAACTGACCAAGGCGGAGAGATGGAACGGCGAATTGCCGAAGTCGATGATCCCGGGCTCGACCGTACCGTTCCTCGAACTCAGCACGCCTGCCGCAGCATCGAACTGAGGCACGGCGCAAACCAGATCAGGACGGCGGCGCGATAGCCGTCCTGGTGCGGTTACGGCTGAAGCACGGCGCCTCGGGCGATTGCCTGCGTTTGACTTAGAAAAGCTGTCAGCAGCTCCATTCCCGCCGGCCAGTCGCCGAGCCCGCTGTCGCCATTGATATGGCCAAGCGGTCCGGCGATATGGAGATCGCTGCCCCATCGCTCGGATTTCGCCCTGGCATAGTCCAGCGAGCCGTAGGGATCGTTGGCGCTGGCGACAATCAGCGACGGAAAGCGAAGCCGTTGTTGCGGTGCGTCGGCGAAGGTCCGGGCGGAGGAGGGGAAGGCCGGCGACGCAGGGTCCGGAACCGCGACCAGCAACGCGCCGCCGATAGAGCGGGGGGAGATCCGCTGCCAGTGTACGACGAGCAGACAGCCGAGGCTGTGGGCGACGAGCACCGGCGGTGTCCTTGCCTGGCATACAGCGGTTTCCAGCGCAGCCACCCAGTCGTCGAGGTCCGGCACGTCCCAACTCGCCGGGTTGAACCGCCGCATCGCCGGGTTTGCCTGCTGCCAACGTGTCTGCCAGTGGGCTTTGCCCGATCCGCCGATGCCCGGCACAATGATGAAGTCGGTCATGCGAAGCCCTTCTTTCCTGATGCAGCGCGTGCAATTCTAGGTCTTCTCCCAGGTGGCGGAATGCGAGATCATCGGAAAGCAGCGACGAAATCCGATGGATTAAAGGGCGATCATGCGGAACGGCGATTATCGGCCAAGGCTCGATCCCACCGATCTGGCGATCATTGAGATCATGCAAGAGGATGGCCGCATCGGCATCTCCGAGCTTGGCCGCCGCGTCGGACTGTCCCAGCCGGCCACCTCGGAACGGGTGAAGCGGCTGGAGGAGCGCGGCGTCATCACCGGTTACAAGGCGGTGATCAATTCGGCAGCGCTCGGGCTCGGCACCATGGCGGTCATCCGCCTGCGCACCACGCATGAGTATATCCAGGCCTGCCTGAAGAAGTTCGCCCAATTGCCGGAGGTGGTCGAGGTGCTGCGGGTGACCGGCGAGGATTGTTTTCTGGTCAAGGTCGTGGTCCCGTCACCGCCCGATCTTGAAAGCATAGTCGACAGCATCGGCCACTACGGCACGGTGACGACAAATGTGGTTCTGCGCGCCGAGCAACCGAAGCGGCTGGGACGCGAATTGATGACCAGGGCCTGACCGGTCTATCGCTTGGTCTGCGTATGCCCGACGGCATTGGCGAACGAGATGCCGCCCTTGATCTCGCGCATCGCCATCGAGGTGATCGTGCGCCGCACGCCGGGCAGCCGGCTGAGCTCCTCGCGCAGCATCCTGTCGAGCGCCATCATGTCGACGGTGACGATCTGCAGGAGATAGTCGGCCTCGCCAGTCGTGGCGTGGCAGCGGCGGATCAGCGGATGCTTTTTGACCGCCGCCTCGAAGGCGTCCGACAGTTCGAAATCGATCGACACCTGGATGAAGGCTTCGATGCCGAAGCCGAGCTTGGCCGGGTCGATCCGGGTCGAGTAGCCGCGGATGACGCCGGCGTCCTCCAGCGCCTTGACCCGCTTCCAGCACGGCGTCTTGCTCAAGCCGACCTCATCGGCGAGCGCGGCAAAGGAGATGCGGGCCTCGCGTTCGAGCGCAGCTATGATCTTCCGGTCGACCGCATCCAGCATCATTCGTTCTTCCAATCTGCTTCAGCGGCAATTTTCGTCCTTCGTTTCCCGCCACTCGAATAACAGAAAGGGACAATGTTCGGCAAGAAAGCGATTAGACTCGGGCTGGGATCCAACAAACGCCTGCGGCCCAACGGCCGCGGCAAGGAGCATGGCCATGGACAAGCAGGATTACTACGCCCGCATCGAAACGCCTGAGATGCGCGACTATGGCGTCTACCTCAAATGCGACAGGCTGCTTGCCTGCCAGAAGCCGCTGGCCGAGATGGTGAATGCCGACGAGCTGCAGTTCCAGATCGTTCATCAGGTCGAGGAGCTGTGGATGAAGCTCATCGCCTATACGCTGGTCGATGTCGTCGATTTCCTGGAAAAGCAGGACACGCATCGCATCGTCACGCTGATGGGGCGCGTGCATCGGCTGATGCGGCTGATGACGGCGCAGCTCGACCTGCTCGAAACCATGTCGCCCAAGGAGTACCAGCAGATCCGGCTGCAGCTCGGCAATGGCAGCGGCCAGGAATCGCCGGGTTTCAAGCAGCTGCTGCGCCTGCCGCCCGATCTGTGGCGGGCCTTCAAGGCGTCGTACCTCGACGACCGCGGCCTTTCGGTCGAGGATGTCTACGATACCGGCTACGATCACGGCGACAGCTATGTCGTTGCCGAAGCGCTGATCGAGTTCGACGAGCTGTTCCAGAAATTCCGCGCCAACCACCTCTATCTCATCCACCGCACGATCGGCCTCGGCGCGAAATCGCTGAAGGGCCGGCCGGTCGAATTGCTGGAAGCCGGCGCCCGCCACCGCTTCTTCCCGGAACTCTGGGACATACGCTGGGCGATGACCGACCGCTGGGGCAGCCAGTATGGAACGGTACGGGAGCCGATCAGCAAGCCGGGGGTCAAGGTGGGGTAGTACAACCTTCCTTCTCCCCTTGTGGGAGAAGGTGGATCGGCGCGCAGCGCCGAGACGGATGAGGAGTGTTGGACGGAGTGCCGCCGGCGCCAAGCTGGAGCACCCCTCATCCGTCGCCTTCGGCGACACCTTCTCCCACAAGGGGAGAAGGGAAGGCGCCACTTTGGTGCCGCGCTTGTATCCTGCAGGTTTTTCGGGGGATGATGTCGGGCTTGCGGCTGGTGGTGCGTCCTTGGGGCACAACCATCGTAACTCTTGGGAGGACATCATGACCTTGGAAACCGCTCAATCATCCGTTCAGTCGCCGTGGCAGACCGCGGCAATCCTTATCGCCCGCCTGATCTTCGCCGCCGTCTTCCTGATGGCCGTGATTTTCAAATTCATCGATATCGGCGCCACCGCCGGCTATATCGCGGCGGCCGGGTTTCCGTTCCCGCTGTTCCTGGCCTGGTGCGCAGCCCTGCTCGAGGTCGTCCTCGTTCTATGCTTCCTGACCGGCGCCTTCTTCTCATGGGCAGCACTCGTCGCCGGCGCCTATGTGCTGTTCCTCGGCTTTGCCTTCCACGGGCCGTCGCACTGGGCCGGCAACCAGGCGGAGTTCGGCTTCTTCGTCGATCACTTCACTTTCCTGGCCGGGCTGCTGTTTGCCGCCGTGCACGGGCCGGGCAGGGTCCTGGCGCTGAGGCTTGGCAGGGGGTGATCCCCAATCTCGGAGGCGGCGTTCTCGTAAAGGCGCTCAGAAGGGTGGCTGCGACAATGGCGGTCGGGTCTATGACCGCGACCAGGGCCAGATCGGCAGCACGATCCGCACCAGCATCGTCGTGACGATCGAGAGCGGCCGGGTACCGTCATTCCGGCCATCCGCAGGTCGCGCGCAATAAAAGCGACAGCTAAAGTACGAGCGTTCGAGGTTTATGCTTTTTGTAGATGCGCCTGCATTCCCTCTGTACTTCCAACTTTCGGCGGGCTAAGCAAGACACGGGTCTTGAGGGGGAATTCATGAACATCGCCACGCGTTTTGCTGCCGCCATGATCGGCACGTCTCTGCTTGCCGGCTGCACTACCTTGACCGAAGGCGAATTCAACACGATGCATACCACGCTTGAAGGCAGCCCTGTCACCAAGCGCGTGGCGATCAACGAATGCATTGCACGCGAGAGATCCACGCCGCTCAACGAAAGAAAGACTTACGCAGCAATCATGAATGTCAGTGTCGCAAAATACGACAGCGCCTTTTGTAACCGGCTCTTTAATGCCGTTGCAAATGGCAGGCTGACTTACGCGGACTACCGCAGGCTTTCCTCGCCGGGGGCCGACAGCAGCAAGTTGATCAAGATCCTGCAGGGCCGCTAGCAGGCGCCGCCAGCAGTCTTGCCGCCCCGGCGCGGCAAAGCTGGTATCGCCGCGTCAGCTCCGATCGCGGTGTCACATCTGGTCGTTGTAAGGTTCCTTGATCTGACCGACCATGCGCGCCAGTTTCGAAAAGGACGGCATGTCCGTCTCCGGCTGACATTGATTGGCCAACTCCAGCAGTCGGATCGGGAAGTTGACGGCGTCGCGGCTCGACGCCGACATGCCTTCGGACCTTTCCTCGTTGGTCTCGCTGGCTTCGGCCTTGCGCAAGGCGATGTCTATCTCCTCGACGGAGAGCACGCCCTTGCGGACCAGGACCTGATTGATCGATGCGATGGCCATCAGCAGGCCTTCGAGTTGCAGATTGGCGACGTTCATGGCTTTTGCTCCCATTGGCTAGGGTTCAAACGCGCCAGCGCGTGTTGCGATCCAGTGTGGGACAGCGGGGCAGTCTACGACCGGTCGGGTGGCGATGGCTCTGCAGGGTTCTTGGCCAGGCGAGCATCGATGTCGCTCAGCTTCTGCGCAATGATCTCGAGAGCCGCGACTGACCCGCGCTGAACGCGCACCAGTTTCATGACGAAATATCCGAACACCCCGAGCATCAGAACCATCGGGAGCCAGCTGATAATAATGCCGAGCAGAGAGCTCGAACCGTCTTCCATGTCGACACCTTGATTCCACGTCCTCAACCAACGCGTGCAGCAAAGCATTGAATTGACTATGCAATAAGCGGTTCTGGGCAAAATTTCTATTGCCGGTCGAAGGAACGAGGCCGAATTCAAAATGGTCCGCGCGGCGCCACCAAAGCGAGCAGGCGAGGGGTATTCTCACATTTTTTCGCGTCTCAGGTGAATTTTGTTCTTGCTTTGTGCCGGCAGCTATGCTACTAATTTGGTTATGGTGCCAATTGGCTCCAACGACCCGCCCGCCGAGGCGGGTTTTTTGTTTCAGGCCGGTTTGGAGACGATCACGGCGAGCGAGGCGAGTTTTCCGTCACTCAGGCTTCGGATGTAGTTGCGGCGGCGCTGCAGGAATTCCGCGCCCATGACGACTTCATTTGCCTGCTGCTGCGCCGGCGAGGGCACGACGCCGGAATTGGCCCTCTTCAGCGCCAGCTCAACATGTTCGCCGGTTTCGTCGACGATTTCGTCGATGCGAAATCCGGCATCGACAAACAGGGTTTTCAATTTTTCCCGATCGGCGAGGTGGCTGGTCGCCGCAGAAACCGCCCAGGGCATGGGATAGTAGGGCTCGCCGCCGGCGAGCACGGCTTCGGTCCAGATCAGCCTGCCTCGCGGTTTCAGCACGCGCCAGGCCTCGTCGATGACCGCGGCCTTGTTCTCGATGTTCATGCCGACATAGAAGCAGATCGCCGCATCGAAGGTGCTGTCGCCAAAAGGCAGTTTCGTTGCGTCGGCCTGATGGAAGCGAATCTTGTCTGCCAGTCCGCTGAGTGCGGTCAGTCGGCTCGACGCGGCGACAAAGGCTGGTGTCAGGTCGATGCCGTCGACCTGGCAGCCATAGGTCGAGGCCAGAAACCTTGCCGGCCCGCCAATGCCACTGCCGATATCCAGGATCCGATCTGTCGGCGAAGGAGCAAGACGGGCCGCATGCTCCCGCGTGGCGATCAGTTCGCGGCCATGGAGCTGATCGAATGGATAGAGTTGCGCGGCCGCGAGTTTTCCGGCCGGGTCGGCGTCCGGGATCGCGGCCAATATGCGATCGACGATGCCGTCGCTGCCGTAGTGACTGGTGACATTGCCCATGACGCGTTCCCCTCAAGCGCAACCACCATCCCATCAACGCAAGTCTCACGCAATGCCCGCCTTTTTCGCCCCTCCTTCCAGCCGTTCACCGACGAGGGTGCGAGGTCGTCAGTGCATTTTCTTCCACCGCGCCACATTTTGTTCTTGCTTTGTGCCGGCAGCTATGCTACTAATTTGCGTATGGTGCTAATTGGCTCCAACGACCCGCCCGCCGAGGCGGGTTTTTCATTCAGGCCTCTTTTCGATCGAACGTTGCTTGTGTTGCCGGCTGTGAAGTCGGCGGGACGGCGCCCGGGACAGTACCCCCCTCTGGCCTGCCGGCCATCTCCCCCTCACGTGGGGAGATTGGCGGTTTCGGCGCTGCGCTCTTCCTGCAACGCTGGAGATTGGCGAAAGCCGGCGCGAAAGCCGATCTCCCCCCAAGTGGGGAGATGTCCGGCAGGACAGAGAGGGGCGCGAAGGAATGCAGCCTAGCGGTCTTCTTGGAACGTTAATCGGGAGGCGGACAAGGCGAGGCGCTGAACGGAATTCGCATTTTTCTGCCGCCGTGCCACATTTTGTTCTTGCTTTGTGCCGGCAGCTATGCTACTAATTTGGGTATGGTGCCAATTGGCTCCAACGACCCGCCCGCCGAGGCGGGTTTTTCATTTCGGGCTCCTGTTCGACCGAATGTTGCGTGTGCTGCCGAGGCATGTCGGCGCGAATGAACGCGACCGACTATCCCGGTCCGCAACCACCTATCGTCCATAGATTTCCCAACGCGCCCGTGCGCCCATTTCAGAGAACACCCCATGTCCAACCGTTACGCCACGATCATCACCGACGATGACGGCCGCGAGGTCGTCAGCGCTATTGGCGAGTTCGCCGGCGCCGCACCCTATGCACGCCATGGCCGCTTCGAGCAGGTGGCCGCCGGCGTGCGGATCGGCATGGTGCGCGGCGGTAGCGTCGATGCGGTCGGCGGCTTCGGCTTCCCGTCGGGAGCACTCGACGGCAACGCGGTGGCAATTCTCAGGGCAAGGCTGAATGCCTTGCCCGACGCCGCTGCGATGAGGCCCGGCACGACGACTGATGCGAAACCGGCAAGCCAGCCGCGGAAGCCGAAGTCGGCACGCGCCGGCAAGAAGGCCAGGCCGCGCAAGCGCATCGTGCGGCCAGGCAACAAGAAGCCGATGTCCCCCGGGATAGCGGAGTAGGGCATGGCCAAGGCTCCTTCCGCCGGCGATCCGCAGCCGCACGATCAAGCACCCGGCAAGCTCGGCCGAACCAGGCGGCCGAAGAAGACGCTGGCCGACGGCTTTCTCGAAGCGATCCGCGCCGATTTTCGCGCCCATGGCGCCGGCGTCATCGCCGAGGTGCGCGTCGAAAAGCCCGATCAGTATCTGAAGCTCGTGCTGTCGGTGCTGCCCAAGGATCTTAATGTCAACATCAACAATCTGGATGCATTGAGCGATGACGAAATCAGGCAGCGCATCCGCGGCCTCGAAGCCGTCCTTAGGCCGTTCCTCGAGAAGCCGGGCTTCGCAAAAGGCCTCGCAGACCCGGGCGGCAAGGACAGAATATCTCAGCCTGCTGGCGGAGCTGGACCGCAGGCGCCGCACTAACCAGCTTGCCGCCTATCGGCCCTATCCCAGGCAGGCCGAGTTCCATGCAGCCGGCGCGACCAATCGCGAGCGCCTGTTCATGGCCGGCAACCAGCTCGGCAAGACCAGGGCCGGCGGCGCCGAATGGGCGATGCACCTCACCGGCCGCTATCCAGATTGGTGGCAAGGCAAGGTTTTCGACTGTCCGGTTCGGATGTGGGCGGCCGGCGTCACCGGCGAAAGCACGCGCGACAACCCGCAGCGCATCCTGATCGGCCCGCCGCAGCAGCAGGCGGCCTGGGGCACCGGCATGATCCCGGCCGACGCCATCGTCAGCACGATGGCGGGGCGGGCGCCGGGCGCGCTCGACAGCGTCGTGGTGCGCTGGGGCGGCGGCGGCGATGCCCAGGCCGACGAATCGGTGCTGTCGTTCAAAAGCTACGAGAAGGGTCGCGAGAAATGGCAGGGCGAGACGCTGCACGGCGTCTGGTTCGACGAGGAGCCGCCGCTCGACATCTATTCCGAAGGGCTGACCCGTACCAACGCCACCGGCGGCATCACCATCGTCACCTTCACGCCGTTGCTCGGCATGAGCGATGTGGTGCTGCTGTTCTTGTCGGCTGAGCAGGTCGAGTTCATTGGTGAAAGGGGAAGCAATCGGCTGAATAAGCCAGCCCGGCGCAATCATTATCCCAGCTGACTGTGGCGCACGGAATAAGTGTGGAGCACTTCTCTTGCAGCAAAATTGTAGTTATTTGGACGGAGGATGAGAGCCGTAACGGAGGGGTGGGCAGTGGGAAATCACTATCGGTCGCTAGTCGTGATCGGTGCAATAATGCTTTCAGGATGCGTAGTGACTGAGAGCCGGTTCAACACAATCAACGCTGGAATACAAAGAAGTCCAGCTTTCAAAAAGGATTTTATGACTCAGTGTGCGGTGGGATTGGGGGCAAAGCCACTAGCTTACCGCAAACAATGGGCTAGAATAATAAACACAAGTGTTGAAGCGTTGCCAGAGGTGTACTGCAAACGCTGGACTGATGCGGCGATGAGCGGACGAATGACGTATGCGGATTACAAAAATGGATTGTCGCGACCTACCTACGAAAGTAAGTTGATCAAGATACTTCAGGGCCATTAGCCGGCCCGCCTGTGTTCGTCGCGCGCCGTCCCGGTTTTGCTCCAGCAAGGTATCTCGCATGAGCCGCCACGTCCCCTTCATGACCAGCGCGGTTGCCAAGCCATGATCCGGAACTAGACTGGCTACATTGGGCGGGAGATCACAACTATGAATAGACGAATGGTGTTGATCGGCGGCCTTTCGTCAATTGTCGTATCACCAGAAGGCAACGTCGGCATGTCAGCAACTTTTCCTCCCGTTCCGAAATGGCGGCCATCGTTTTCGCAGCCCATCGATCGCATCGAGGAGCGCTTTGGCTACTACTTCAACCAGGAGCGTGACTTTGCCATCCTTGAAAACGGCACCTGTGTGCTGACGGAGGCTGGTCTTTCCGATGGCGCTGCATCCTTGGCAGCCATCCAGACGCTTGCCGAGATCTACAACTACCACCCGGACATGAAACCGTCCGATATGGACGATGGCAATTTGTTGGTCAGTTACAATCATCCTGCCTTCAACGTCGTGCTGACCGACATTGCCAAGGCGCATTGGCCAGAGATCGAGGCTCGCCACCAGGACGGACTGACGACCGACGAGGTGTTGTTCACGCCGCTCGGGCAGAACGTATTCGATGATTTTGGCAAAAAGGCGCTGCTAGGCCGGTGCTACATGTTCATGGATGCACAGGCGCCGAAAGTCATGCGCATCAAACGTCGGGCGATCTGATCCCGACTTTTCGACCGGCTCCGTGGCAGGTGTTCCGAGCGATGCAAACGGAGCTGCGAGGCGGGGCGTTGGAGCGCGCACCTGCCACCACGATTCACTGCCGCGAGGGTGAGAACAATGACCCGTCACGTCACCTTCATGACCATCGACGATGCCGAACATTATACGCCGCAGCAGCGCGCCGAGATCATTGCCGCCTATCCGGCGCATGAGCGCGAGGCGCGGACCAAGGGCATTCCGGTGCTCGGCTCCGGCCGCATCTTTCCGGTGGCCGAGGAGCTGATCGCCTGCGAGCCGTTCCCGCTGCCGCGCTACTGGCCAAGGCTCGGCGCGCTCGATTTCGGCTGGGACCATCCCTCGGCGGCGGTCGAGCTTGCCTGGGATACGGAGGCCGATGTCGTCTATGTCACGAAAGCCTGCCGCGCTTCGCAGCAGACGCCCGCCATGCAGGCGCTGACGCTGAAACCGTGGGGCGAATGGCTGCCATGGGCATGGCCGCGCGACGGCCGCCGCGAGACGCTGGAAGGTGCCGGCACCGCCCTTGCCAGGCAATATTCGGCACGTGGGCTGAACATGCTCGCCAGCCATGCTCAGTTCGCCGACGGTTCCGTATCGGTCGAGGCCGGGCTGATGGACATGCTGGACCGCATGCAATCAGGCCGCTTCAAGGTGTTCTCGACGCTTTTGCCCTGGTTCGAGGAATTCCGGCTCTACCACCGCAGGGACGGCCAGGTGGTGAAGCTGCGCGACGATTTGATGGCGGCGACACGCTACGGCGTGATGATGCTGAGGGAGGCGGCAGTCGACCCGGCGGTGTTCAAGGCCGCGCGGCGAAAGGCCGGGCAGGCCGATCCGCTGGGGGCGTTTCGGTGAGGAAAATCGGGGAGGGAGGCAATGCGCTCCGGCTCCGATTGGAAAACTGTAGTGAACGTCCGTGGACGTGGTGTAGCATCGAATGATCCCGCTCAAGGGACGCATCGGCGTGGCCTCACGGGGGCATTCGCCGATAGGGGAGGATCAGATGCAAAACGGAATTTCTCCAGACCACATACTGCAAATTGGCTTTGGGTTCTGGCCAGCCAAGACATTGTTGAGCGCCGTGGAACTGGGACTCTTCTCGCTGCTTGCGGACGGCCCCAAAACGGGCCTCGAACTGCAAGGCGCGATGGGGCTGCATCCGCGCGCAACGTATGATTTTCTCGACACCCTCGTCGCGCTCGGATTGCTGCAGAGGGACGGCGCCGGCGAAACCGGCAAATACGGCAATACGCCATCGACCGCGCTGTTCCTGGTCAAGCGGACCCCCCAATACATCGGTGGAATCCTTGAGATGGCGAACGCACGACTGTATCGGTTCTGGGGCGATCTCACACCGGCATTGCAAACCGGAAAGCCTCAAAACGAGATCAAGGAGACAGGCAAGTCGATGTTCGGCGAGCTCTATGCGGACCCGGCGCGCCTGGAGCAGTTCATGGACGCGATGAGCGGCATCTCCATGGGCAATTTCACGGCGTTTGCCGAGAAATTCGACTTTTCCAAATATAAGACGCTGGCCGATATAGGCGGCGCAACCGGGCAGCTTTCGGCCATCGTCGCGGCGCGGCATCCGCACATGCAATGCCGGACGTGCGATCTCGCCGATGTGCAGCCGATCGCCGAACGGCGCTTGAGGGAGCGCAATCTCGGCGGCCGGGTCATCGCCGAGACGATCGACTTCTTCGCGGACGAATTCCCCAAGGCGGACATCATCACGATGGGAATGATCCTTCACGACTGGAATCTCGAGAACAAGAAAATGCTGATCGCCAAGGCCTATCGTGCATTGCCGACCGGCGGCGCGTTGGTCGCCATCGAGAACATCATCGACGATGAACGCAGGCAAAACGGCTTCGGTCTCATGATGTCGCTGAACATGCTGATCGAATTTGGCGAGGCGTTTGACTTCACCGGCGCCCAGTTCACCGAGTGGTGCAAAGAGGCAGGGTTTAGTCGCTGCGAGATTATTCCGTTGGCGGGACCTGCAAGCGCAGCAGTGGCTTACAAATAGAGGCTTGGCACCCAGTTCGCTGGCTCGGTCGAGGCCGGGCTGATTGAAATGCTGGACCGCATGCAAGGTCGACCGCCGCCTTCTAGCGCCGCAGTGGACGGTAAGGTTCGCCGAGCATGACCCTCCGCATCATTCCCGCCACGCTGCGCGATCTCTCCTACATCGCCGCCAACCTCCGGCCCGAGGACCGGGCCGAGATCGATTGCCAGTTCGACGACTGGTCGCCGGCGCTGCTGGCGCTGACGGCGCTGCAGGGATTTGCCTATGTCGCCGAGCTCGACGGCAATCCGGAGGCCGGTTTTGGCGCTGCCGAGCAGCGCGGCGGCTTATGGATCGCCTGGAGCTGGGGCACGCGCCGCATGAGGCGCTGCGTGCCTGGGATTACGGAATTCTTTCATGCCGTGCTCGGGCCTGAAGTTGCCGCGCGCGGCGCATGGCGGGTCGAGGCGCGAGCGCTGGCGGCCAATCAACTGGCGCTGCGCTGGCTTGCCCGGCTGGGCGCCACGCAACGCTGCCGCCTGCCGGGCTATGGCAGGAACGGCGAGGATTTTCTGCTCTACGACTGGACAAGAGCCTCTCACTCTGGAGAAAACCATGTGCCTCTTCCAAAAACCGCCGGCGCTGAAGCCGTTGCCGCCGACACCGACCATTGCCGACAAGGACGTACAGGCGCGCGAAGCCGCCTTGCGGGCCCAGCTTGCGGCCAATGACGGCACTGCCGGCACGGTGAAGACCGATCTGTCGCCCAGTGAGCTCACCGGCCAGCGCCGCGTGCTGCTGGGGGTGTGACATGGGCGCCATGAGAAGAGTGTTCCGCAACCGCGTGCTCGCCTGGTGGTACTGGCGCCGGCATGCAAGGTTGAAGAAGAGATAGACGGGAGCTTGCCTGCCGGGATCGCGTAAGCCGCGATCCTTCGCGCCCCCCTCTGTCCTGCCGGACATCTCCCCCTCAAGTGGGGAGATTGGCAGCTTGGAGGACAGCGCCTTTTCTGCATCCCTCGAAAATTGGCGAAGACCGTGATGACAGCCAATCTCCCCACTTGAGGGGGAGATGTCCGGCAGGACAGAGGGGGGTGTTCAAGTGCATGCCTCTACAATTGCCCTCAGGTGTTCCGCGTTTTCCGTAACAGCCCAGCGCAAATCGTGTTCCTTCCGCACGGTTGACATTCCTCCCTCAGCCGCCATGCTGCATTGCAACATGGCTATCGAGGAGTTCGGCATGACAGAAGCCCGGTCATCGCGCATCGAGTGCCTGGACGGGCTTCGGGCGCTTGCCGCGATCTGGGTGCTCATCGGGCACTGCTTGTTGTTGACCGGCTGGCAGATTCCTATTCTTGGCGAACCGGACCTCGGCGTCGATCTGTTCATCATGCTGTCCGGCTTCTTGATGGTGTTCCACTACCAGCTGCGCCAGGACAAGGAGCCCTGGCAAAGGCCGGAAACCTGGCTGAAATTCTGGACCCGCCGCTATTTCAGGATAGCGCCGCTGTTCTACGTCATGCTGTTCGTTGCCCTGGCGCTTGGCCCCTATCTCTACGGGTCGAGAATGGTCATCGACGAGTTCCTGCTGAGGTCGCCGCAGGCGCCCGAGCGTTATCTCGACAGCGGCCTGAAGAATATCGGCGCCCATCTGCTGTTCCTGTTCGGCCTGGTGCCGAATTTCGCCTATCGCACGCCGCTGCCCGACTGGAGCCTCGGGCTGGAGATGCAGTTCTACGCGCTATTTCCGGCCATCATGCTGCTGGTGCGCAGGCTTGACTGGATATGGGCGGCCATGCTGACCGCGGCGACCGGCAGCGCGATGGTGTTCTTGATGGGGCAGTTGTCGGTGCATTTTCCGATGCCGTCGTTCCTGCCGTTGAAGATGCAGATTTTCCTGTGCGGGATGCTGCTGGCGGGCGTCGTCCATCAAAGGCAGAAGCGGCCCTTCGTGCATCTGGCATTGGCCATGCTGCTGGCGGCGCTGCCCTTTGGCGGCGGCTATGGACTTGGCAAGCTTTTGATGCGGGAAGCGCTCGTCCTGGGGTTCTTTGCCCTGGTTCTCTACCGCATGCTGCCGGGAATGGCGGGTATCGTGGCCAGAAACATCGCCATGACGCTCGCCAACAGGTTCTTTCATTTGATGGGTGAGCTTTCCTTCAGCATCTATTTGATCCATCTGCTGGTTCTCCAGCCGGTCGCGGCTCTGGTCATCACCCAGTTCGGCCACGAATTGTCGGCGCCGCTGCGCTTTGCGATCGTCACCGTCGTCGTCTTGCCGGTGGTGTGCCTGCTGTCCTGGATCACCTACACGCTGATCGAAGTACCCGGCCAGAAGATGGGCCGTTTCGTGGTGCAGCGCTTTGGGCGCAAGGCTGCGCTGGAGACGACGCCGGCGGAATAAGGCGCTTCCAATCTCCCCCCTTGAGGGGGAGATGTCGCCGAAGGCGACAGAGGGGGTCGCCGATCCACGCGAGACGAGCCCCTCTGTCCTACCGGACATCTCCCCCTCAAGTGGGAGATCGGCAGCCTCGGCGTCCCGCCATTTCTTTCTTTTCCCATTCACCCATCAAGCGAGGCTGACCATGAGCGATTCCCGTGCTCGCGATATCCTGTCGCGACAGGCTGAACTGGAGAGCGAGCGCAGCCAGTACGAGCATGTCTGGGAGGCGGTGTCCGAATTCTGCGATCCCGACGCGCCCGACATGTGGAGTGGCCGCCGTCAGGCCGGCGTCGATTCGCAGGCCGAGCGGCAGGAGCGGCGCGGTGCGCGTGTCTACGCCAATACCATCAACTCGGCCGCCAACCGGCTGGCCGCCGGGCTGGAAAGCCTGATCATCCCGCAGTCGGAGAAATGGCATGGGCTGTCGACCGCGGCCATCAACGACCAAGAAACCGACGAGGAGAAGGAATGGGCGGAAGCGCTGCGCGACTTCCTGTTCTCGCTGCGCTACTCCGCCAATTCCAATTTCGTGCCGGCAACGCAGGCCTGCCTGCGCAATGTCGTGCGCTATGGCCCGGCCTATCTCTATGCCGAGGAAGGTTTTGGCGGCACGCTGATCCGCTATGCCTCGATCCCAGTGGTCGAAGGCTATCTCTCACGCAACCGCTGGGGCCAGGTCGATATTTTCCACCGCCGCTACGAGCGCACGGCAAGACAGGCGGCGCAACTGCTCGGCTATGACAGACTGCCGGCGCGGATCAAGATTCTGGTCGACGACCCCGCCAAATGCGAGACCAAGATCTCGCTAATCCAGTGCATCCAGCCGCGCGACGAGCGCAAGATGTACAGTCTGAGCGGCTCCTACCAGTATCTCGATACCGCGTTCGCTTCCTATCATGTGATCGAGGGCGAGGAGGCGATCGTCAGGGAAAGCGGTTTTCGCTCGTTCCCGGTGTCATGCTTCAACTGGCGCCGCTACGAGGGCGATCCCTACGGCATCTCGCCGACCATCGAGGCGCTGACGACGGTGCGCGAGGAGAACGCCGTGCGGCGCTCCGGCCTGCGCGCCTTGCAGCAGATCACCGATCCGGCGACCGCCTCCAAGGCAAGGCTCGACTATGTGCCGGTGCTCAATCCCGGCGAGAACTATCCCGGGCTGATCGACGATGCCGGCCGGCCGCTGATCGCGCCGATCGCCACCGGACAGAACCCGACCTATGCCTTCAATTATGCCGACAGCCGGGCCGAGGAGATCCGCGACATAATGTTCGTCAACCTGTTTCAAACGCTGGTGCAGAACCCGCAGATGACGGCGACCGAGGCCTTGATCCGGCAAGAGGAGAAGGGCGCGCTGCTCGGGCCGTCCGGCTCGATCATTCAGGCCGGCTTTGCCTCTAATCTCGACCGCGAGCTGGGCATTCTCGAGGACAAGGGACTTTACGAGGAAGATAGCCGCTTCCTGCCGCCGGCGAGCCTTGCCGGCAAGGCGTTGCGGCCGACCTTCACCGGCCCGCTCGACGTGCTGCGCCGTTCGGCCGAGGCGCGCGACACCATCCAGGTTGTCACCACCGCCATGCAGATGGCGCAGTTCGATCCCGGCGTGATGGACAATATCGACGGCGACGCGGCGCTGAAGATCGTGCAGGGCGCCGGCCGCAGCCCGCAACGCATTTTTCGCCGCCAGGACGAGGTGGCGGGCATCCGCGATGCCCGCGCCAAGGCTCAAGCTGAACAGGCCGGCATGGCGGCGATGGCTGCCGCCGGCAAGGTCGCCAGGGATGCCGTGCCGGCGGCAGTGCAGGCGCGCGACAGCGGCCTGCTCGACGGGCTCGGCGGGCTGATGCCGCAGGCTGCGCAAGATGCTTCGGGCGGGCAGGGCGTATGAGCCAAAAAAGCTTCGCCCATTCCAGCCAGGCCGGCGGCCCGGCCAAGGCGCAGGATGCCCTGGCCAAGGCCTATCTCAGAGTGTTCTCGGGCCAGGACGGCGAAATGGTGCTGGCCGACCTGGCGGCCGCAACCGGCTATTACCGCCGCCCGTCCTATGGCGAATGGTTGGCCAAGACCAAGACGCCGAACGGCTTCGAGCTGCACAGCGCGCTGAGCAATGCCCGCGCCGAAGTGGTGCAGCACATTATGGGGTTTTTGACGCTGGACGAGGCGCAGTTGGCTGCGCTGGAGAAGGCGGCGAGGCTGGAGGGGTAGGGGCTTTAGGAAAGCGTATGCTCAGGCGAACCCCGACGTGAACATCGAGGATGTAGTAATTCATCATCCGGCTGAGCAGCAATTACTTAAGAGGCTTCTAAATTTCCTATCGAAGAAAAAGATCAATTCGATAGAAAATCTCCGCGGGATCCCTAAGGATTTAAACGATATTCTGCATCTTGTTATCATTAGGGGCGAAAATGACAAATTCTATGAAAAGTACCCGTATCCAACGGAGCAGCAGATTCTGGATCATTCTACAATGATGGATAAGAAATATGGCCATCATTTCGTGCCGCCTGTCGGAAAATATAGGTGAAAAATGGATTATTATTATGTAGAGCCATTTGTTGCTGGTGATTTTGGCAAAAATACGGTTCCCGATAACCGCGTTCACCCGCCGATTGTGCACAAACTTCACTACGAGATTGACGTTTGGATAGGTGATGTCCTGATAAGGAGTTTTCCCTGTTATCTTGTCACCAAAGAAGCCGAGCTGGAGCTGCTGAAGATGCGAGTTTCAGGGGCGACGTTTGCCGACGTCGAGGTTACTGCTTCGGAGTTGTTTCATCGGCTGCAGCCAGAAACAGAACTTCCAACCTTCGTCTGGATAAAGATCCATGGGCAGCCAGGACATGATGACTTCGGCATGGCTTCGAACCACACGCTTGTTGTTTCAGAGCGGGCGCTAGACGTGTTTGAGCGCCTCGGCAATGAGTCGGCCGGGATTCATTCATTCGACGAGCCGGAAAAGGATTGAATGATCCTAGTGACTTCGCACGTCAGAGATTTAGCTGATGGACTGCAAAACCTGAACGCGAATAGCCATCGGTTCTGCGGGCATCAATTCTGCAAGGTGCAGTCCAAATACCACGTGTTCAGATATGTTGGAGTTTGTAGCGTGACCCGCGCCTTGGTCGGAGGACCTTCAATATTTGCTGTCCTCATAACGAAGGTGTCGAGCATAAATGTCGTGCTGTCAAATGCAGCGATCTGATATACGTTTCGTCGGAAGATATCGTATTTCGTTGACGATGGTTTGAACGTGCCCGATTTGCTGGTTACAATGAAGTGATCGGCAAATTCTTGGATATCAAATTTCCTGGCCTTGTTAGCTGCGACGAATCCCGAGTCATCTGATGACGGTATGTCGGACCATGTGTGGAAGTCGCTTACTGAACATATGAAGACGTCGCCATCTTTTGAGTTCACTGGCTCCATTGCAAACAAGCAAAGCGACAAAAGGATTATGAGGCGCAGGATCGCCGGCCTCAATGTTGCAATAGTCCGCATTGCCCGCCCCCGTGGGTAGCCCTGGACGATAGCGCTGACCTCTAATCAGCGGAAGGACCAAATCGTCAGGGAAACGGATGCGCGAGACTGACGCTGCGCCCTCTCCCCGTTCTACGGGGAGAGGATACCGGCGGGCAGGTGAGGGGCGGAGCCGGCATTTCAGAGCTTTCTCCCCATAGAACCACTCAATAATCGCCGTTGTAATAGCGGTCGTCGCAGGGGGCGGTGTAGATGCGGCCGCTGGTGCGATCCTGATAGCGGCAAAGCTGTTCGCTGCGCGGCTGCGGCGTGGTGGCGTTGCCGACGACCGCGCCCAGCAAGGCGCCGGCTCCGGCACCGATGACCGTGCTCTTGGTGTTGCCGCCGATCGCCTGGCCGGCAAGCGCGCCGGCGCCGGCGCCGAGCAGCGCACCGGTGCTGGTTCTCTGCTGTGCCTCGGTCTGCGCACAGCCTGCCAATGCGGCAGTCACCAGCATGGCGGCAATGGCTCTGGACATGGTCATCGTCTGGTACTCCCTTGAAACCTATGAGCTAATACACGGGGCGATTTTGCCAAGTGCGGTCGCATTTGCGGCGGAACATAGGCACCGTGCCTCACGAAATAAGACATGGTTGTTTTTGTCTGACAGCCTGATCCGCAAAGAAAGTAACCGAACAAGACCCAAAGAGCTTCATCTCCAGTCGACCTTCGAGAGCGCTACGCTGCCTCGATCTGCATTACCTTTTTCGCCGCAGCGGCCAGAAATCCGGATCGGCTGTAGCCGTGGCGCTCCGCATATCGGTCAATCTGATCGAGGACATCTTCCGGAATGGTGACATTGACACGCACGACCTTCGCAGCTTCAGCTTTCAAGGGAACCAGGATGGCGACACCGCTCAGATTGTCCTTGTCCGACATCACTTCCTCCAGGGATGACGGTTCGGGAATGGCCTCGCCATCCTCGACCAGCCCCTCGACATGAAAGGCCAGTGCTTCCCCGGCCATGGCACGGGCATCATCCAGGTTGACGCCGGCTGTCACCAGGCCCGGAAAATCGGGAAAGGAGACGCCGAAGTCGCTGTCCGCTTGCTTGTGGATCAATCCGATATAGTTCCGCATTTCTCTACCTCAGCTTCACGCCGGATTGTTCTTCAATACTCTTGAGAGTGCCGATCGGGATTTTGCGCTTGGGATGCGGAACTGTCACCCGGCCCGGCTTGGATTTGTGCTTGAACTGGGCGTGACTTCCTTTTCGAGCCACTTCGTACCAGCCATCCGCCAACAGCCTGTGAATGACATCGGCGCTCTTCATGTTGTGTATAGATACACATAACTGATCCAAATGTCCATGAGCTTTGCCGCTGTTGCGTGCGGCGGCCCAGCCGACCCCGTTTTCAATCCTGCAAGAATGGAGATACCAAATGACCCGAGGTCTTGCCCGGACGCTTTCGCGTGCCGCCGCCAGAGAAGCCGGCCTTGCCCCACCCAGGGCAGGGCTGATAGCCAGGACGACCGGACAGGGCGGCGCCTACCGCACCGTCTTTTCGTTCAATGCCATGCCGGTGCCGGTCACCGATGCGCAGGGCTTTGCCAGCCAGAAGCTCTTCGACTTTCTCGATGGCAAGGTGCGGATCAAGGGCGGCACGGCACGATTGCAGTTCGCCGTGCTGACGCCACGCGCCTCGACCATCAACGACAATGCCGCGCTGACCTGGTCGCTCGGCTCGGCGGCAGCATCGAGCGCTGTACTGGCAGGCACTATGGCCAATGTGGTGGGCGCCACCGGCCGTACGCTGGATGGCGCGGGTGCCGCGCCGTCGAGCGCATCGATTGCCGATGTTGCCGCAGCCTTGACGCTCGACGGCACCGTGACGCCGGTCGACCTCTATCTCAACCTGGCGTTTGCGACCGGCACCGATATCGACGCCGACGGCACACTGGCGGTGTCGGGCACCATCACGCTGCTCTGGGAGAACTGGGGCGATAATGCGTAGGCGCTAATCTCCCCCCTTGAGGGGGAGATGTCGCCGAAGGCGACAGAGGGGGTCGGTTCGACCGGGCGCGACCCCCGGCGACAGATGAGGTCGGCGCTCCACGCGCGGCTACCCCCCTCTGGCCTGCCGGCCATCTCCCCCTCGAGGGGGGAGATACCAAGCTTCGCCGCCAGTGCTCTCATCACCGGCCTTTAATTCTGTAACAAAAGGAATCTTCTCATGACAGATCTGGCAGACGCCGGGTCCGTGGTGGCGGCGCCACCGGCGGGCAACCTTGCACGGCCACCGGCCAACGGGGACAACGGGTCCGCCCCGCCTGCGGCCAAAAGCTGGTTTGACGGTCTTTCCGAAGGCAGCCGCAAGCTTGCTGAAACCAAGGGCTGGACCAAGCCTGAAAGCCTCGATCGGGTTTTCGCCTCCTATGCGGAGCTGGAGCGGCAGCAGGGCGAGAGCCTGCGCGTTCCGGCAGCCGATGCAGCCGCGGAAGACTGGGAGAGGTTCCATGCCCGGCTGCCCGAGGCGATGCGTCCGCTGACCTCGCCCGAGAAGGTCGAGTACCGGCGCCCCGACGGGCTCCCCGAAAACTTCGCCTATTCGGACGAGCTCGCCAGTGCGTCCAAGGCCTGGGCGGTCGAGGCAGGTGCTACCCCGAAGGTCGCACAGGCCTATCACGACCGCTTCGTCGGCTACATGGCCGAACAGGCCAAGGCACAGCAAATCGCCGTTGCCCGTTCGGTCGAGACGACGCATGACGACCTCGTCAGGGATTGGGGACCGACCGGCAGCGATGGCTTTCGCCAGAAGCTCGAGGTCGCCAACCGGGCGATGAAAAAGCTCGGACTGGTCAATGCCTACAAGGCGAAGGGCATCCTTCTGCCGGACGGTGCCTTGACCGACCCGCAGATCGCCAAGGCGTTCCATGCCATCGGCGAGGCGATGTTCCGGGAAGACACGATCGACGGCGGCACGGCCTTGAGTGGAGGCAATCCCTTCAAGCGCAATGCCGCCGGCGAGCGCAACCTGACTGGCATCTCGGCGCTCGTCAAAAGCGACCCCGCCCGCGCCCGGCGGCTGGCACGCGAGGCCGGCGAAAATCCCGACCTGTGGATGCCCAACAATCCTCTTTAACCCAAACCTGAAGGAAGACAAAAATGGCAGACGCCTATACCCGTATCGCTGACGCGATCGTTCCGTCCGTCTATGCGCAATACTCGTTCGAGGAGCACGTCCAGTCGCTGGAGATTTACCAGGCCGGGATCCTGTTTTCCGACCCGTCGATCGCCTCGAAGCTCAGCCTGGGCGGACGTTCCGTCGACATGCCCGGCTGGAAGGACCTCGGCAACGATCCGTCCGAGCCGGTCAACGACGACCCGGCCGACTCGATCGAAATGAAGAAGATCGGCGCGCGCCGCGAAGTCGCGGCCCGCAATGTGCGTGCGCAGGCCTGGGGCATCCCGGATCTGACCTCGATCCTTGCCGGCGACGATCCGCAGAAGCTTATCGTGCGCCGCCAGACCGACTACTGGCAGCGCGCCAACAAGCTGACGCTGCTGGGCATACTGAAAGGCGTGCTGGCCGACAACATCGCCAATGACGGCAGTGACCTGGTGCGCGTCACCGGTGCTTCCATCGTCGACACCGACATCATCGAGGCCGCCTACCTGATGGGCGACCGCGCCGACAAGTTCAAGACGATCTGGATGCATTCGAAGCAGATGAAGGCGCTGAAGCTCGCCGACCTCATCGACTATGTGCCGTCGTCCGAGCAGGGCGGGCCGCTGATCCCCTATTACATGGGGCTCAGAGCCGTCGTCGACGACGACATTCCGGTTGCCAGCGGCGTCTACACGGCGTTCATGTTCAAGGACAAGGCAATCCTGTGGAACGAACTGCCGGTCAACACCGAAGGCGGCCCGCTCGAGTTCGACCGCAAGCCGCGGCAGGGCCATGGCGGTGGTGTCACCGAAATGGTCGGCCGCCGGCATTTCGTGCCGCATGTGCCGGGCACCCGCTTTCTCGACGCGTCCTCGGCCGGCGAATTCGCCACCGATGCCGAGCTGGCACTGGCGGCAAACTGGGACCGCACGGCGTCGAGCGTCAAGCACATGACGTTCATCGCGCTGAAGACGACCGAGGCCTGATCGGGCTGGAAGGGGGCAGGAGTGAAGAACTCCCGCCCCTTCGGGACGCCAGGTCGGCCGATGTGGCGAACCCCAAGTTCACCCACTGCGCTGCACCAGAGTGCTGTGAATTTTGGCGTTCGCTACAACATTCGTGTTGCCCTTCGGTCAATCGACGGCACCAAACAGTTACAAGAAAGGGCGATGCTGCCTTGTCTTGGTAAGGGAGGTCACCATGAACATGAAGTACAAAACAGTTCAGGAAGTGCTCCGAAAAGCGGGCATTGTCATGAGCAAGAAGGGGGAAGTTCATCGCATAAACTTCTTCAGCGGCCTGGAAGACACCGCCTACTACACGCCAAGTCTTCAGGACGCCCTGGACAGGGGCTTGGCTTTGGCGGGAGGTGCCGGAAGAGTGAAAGCAAGCGTCTTTGCCAAGTCAGCTGAAACAGGGATCTCGATCGGCGCACACGTCGGCTGACCCAATTCAGGCAAGACATCGCCGCGTTGCGCGGCGGTGTCGTGAAACTGCAATAGCCGAAGCATTGCCGTCTTCCTTGCTCGAATGGGAAAAAGACGGCTGACGAAGCGTCTGCCACGCCGTTTCATGACGGGCGGTCGGCGTCGTGACGGCCCCCGTGCACGAGACGTGCAACGTTCCGCCCAAGCCAAAATCACAAGAAATCCCAGCCGCCTTGAAGCGGCTTTTTGCCGTGGAGGCACCATGCCCCGTTTTCCCCGACCAACCACACAGCCGGAGGCCTGAGCCATGGCCATCACCCCGCTCGACATCGCCAACATGGCGCTCGCCGTGCTCGACGAGGCGCCGATCGACAGCCTCGACCAGGATGTCAAGGCGGCGCGCCTGCTCAATCTGCATTTTGACCTGACCCGCGAGGCTGAATTGACCAAGCACGCCTTTGTCTTCGCCATCCTGGCGGCCTCGGTCGCCGGCTTCGACACCGGCAGCGGCGCTGGCACGCTGAACTTCGCCTATGAGCTTCCCGCCGACTGCCTGCGGCCCTTGCCGCTGACCCATAGCGGCGAGCCGGATGGCGTGCCGCTCTCATGGCGGCAGGAGGCCGGGTTGGTCTATTCGGATCAGGCCGGGCCGCGCATCCTCCGCTATGTCGCCAATCTGACCGACCCCAACGACTGGGACGCGCTGTTCAGCGAAGTGCTGGTGGCGGCGCTCGCCATCAAGATCGCCCATCCGTTGACCCACAAGGCCAGCATGATCGACGTCGCACGCAGCGCCTATGACAGAGCGCTGGATGCAGCCTACTCGGCCAATGCCATCCAGCGCGGCGGCAGATTTTCGACGACGTCCTGGGCTTTCCAGCGCGGCGACAGCCGGGGCGACGGCCGATGACCACGCTCTATCCGGTCCAGGACGCTTTCATCCGCGGCGAGATTTCTCCCCGCTTGCATGCTCGCGCCTCGCTCGACCTCTACCGGGCGGCGCTGTCGAAATGCACGAACTTCGTCACGCTGCCGCATGGCGGCATCAGGAAGCGTGGCGGCACCTATTTTTGCGCGGAGGTGAGGGACTCATCAAAGGCGACACGGCTGATCCCGTTCATCTTCTCGGCTGATCAGGCCTATGCGCTCGAATTCGGCGATCTTTACATCCGCGTCTACGCCTATGGCGCGCGTGTCGGCACGGTCGAAGTCGTTTCGCCTTATCTCGAGGCCGATCTGTTCGACCTGCAATTCGTCCAGTCGGCAGACCAGATGTGGATCACCCACAAGGATCATCCGGTCAAAGTGCTGACGCGCACCGCGCACACGACCTGGACGCTGGCCGATTTCGTCTTTCTCGACGGCCCTTACGACAAGATCAACACCACGGCCACGACGCTAACGCCGGCCGCAACCGGCAACGCCATGCCGGTCATGGCCGCGAATACGCTGCCAAGCGGCACGGTCAGCAACAGCAACGGCTCATCCGACGTGTGGCAGGTGTTCGATGGCGACAAGCAGAAGGGGGAGAACATAGCGGGCTTTCCGAGCGGGTATCTGCGCTACCAGTTCGGCGGCGGCGGGGCCAAGACGGTCGACGCCTACTGGATTACCGCCACGAATGATCACTCAGACACTGCATCGCCGACCCAGTGGCAATTCCAGGCCTCGCACAACGGCACCGACTGGACGACGCTCGACAGCCGGGACGGAGAGACCGGCTGGTCCAAGTCGGAAACCCGCTTCTTCGACGGCTTCAACAACACGGTTGCCTACGAATATTATCAGCTGCTGTTTTCAGGTGGCGGCAGCGACGGAACCGCTATCGCCGAACTGGCCCTGCACGAATACGCGCCGTCGCAAACGCCATTTGATCTTTCGGCCTCCTCGATCGTCGGCATCAATGACGGCATCGGCTTCCAGACCAGCGATGTCGGCCGTGCCATTCGTCTGCTTGGCGCGGATGGCTTCTGGCGCTGGGCCAAGGTCGTTGCCCGGACCAGCACCATGGTGGTCACGGTTCAGTTGTACGGGCACGCTCTGCCCGATCTCAGCCCGATCATCCGCTGGCGTCTCGGCACGTTCGTGCCCGGCAAGTACGTGCAGAGCGGTTCGCTTTACGAGGAGCGCCTGGCGTTCAGCCGCAAATTCTCGGTCTATGCCTCGCAAACCGGCGATTTCGACAACTTCGCCACCGGCGAGAAAGACACCGACGCGCTGGAATTCGTGCAGGCCGGCGGCGGCCAGGCCAATGACATTACGTGGGTGGCGGAATCGGACGGCGCGCTGATCATCGGAACGCTTGGCGGGGTGAGGGCGCTGTCTGGCTCCGGCATCGACGAGGCGCTGACGCCGTCCTCGTTCAAGAACCGCCGGTCGCGGACTTTCGGTTGTGCCCCGCTGCGTCCTGTCGATGCGGGGCAGTCGTTCCTCTATATCACCCGCTCCCGCAAATCGATCGCCGAGCTGACGCAAAACGCCACCGGCCGCTTCACCTCCGACGATGTCGGTCAAATATCGGAGCACATTCCCAAGAGAGGCGTCGTCGAACTCGCCTTCCAGACCGACCCCGATCCGCTGCTCTGGTTCCCGCTCGGGGATGGCGAACTCGGCGGCTACACGCACCAGCCGTCGCAGGACGTTCGCGGCATGCACATCCACCAGATCGCCGGAAGCTTCGCAGGATCGAGCTGGGCCGTTGTCGAAAGCGCCGTGGTGACGCCCGGCCAGGACGGCAACGACGATCTCTGGCTGATCGTCAAGCGCACGATCGGCGGCGTGACCAGGCGCTATATCGAAATAAAGACCGCGCCGTTCGAGTATGGCGGGATCGGCGATGCATTCGAAGTCGACTGCGGCCTGACCTATGGTGGCGTCGCTGTGGGCACGGTCTCAGGGCTTGATCATCTCAACGGCGAAACAGCCGACGTCCTGGCCGATGGCAAGGTCTACAAGGGCCTTGCTGTGGCCGCTGGCGCGGTCTCGCTGCCCGGTGGGGCTACGGCAGCCAAATGGCAGGTCGGGCTCGGCTACCAGTCCGAAGCCAACACGCTGGAGCTCGATGTCGGCGGCCGCGACGGATCGATCGTCGGGCGGCGCAAGAAGGTGGCCAAGCTCATTCTTTCGCTGCTGGAAACCGACACAACCGGGCTTCAGGTCCAGTCGTTCATCCGCGGCCGCTGGGAGCAGGTTCGCATCCCGTCCGTGGTTGCACCCGACGGCGTGGCGAAATTGTTCACCGGCAATGTCGAGGTGCCGATCGACGATAGCTGGGAAGGGCAGGGGCGGGTGAAGATCCGCCACGTCAATCCAACGCCCTGCACGATCAGGGCGATGACACCGGTGTTCGACGCCGAGCCTTAGAAACTGCTGATCTCCCCCCTCGAGGGGGAGATGTCGCCGAAGGCGACAGAGGGGGTCGGTTCGTCCTGACGCGGCCTCCTATCGCCTCCATCGCGGGGGAAGAACGCCGGCGCTCCACGCGAGACGACCCCCTCTGGCCTACCGGCCATCTCCCCCTCGAGGGGGGAGATCACCCGCTCCGTCTTCCATCGCTTCCCCAACCAAGGAACCCACCCGTGACCCCAACCCATCCCGAAGACCTCGGCAGGGCGCGGACGGCTGCCGATTTCGCTGCCATCCGCGCCTTGCTCGACACCGACCTCAACAATGCGATCGCCCGCAAGGCCGAACTGGAAACGGAAAAGTTTCACGCGATCTTCGGCGCCGGCAATTTGACGGCGGCGCGTGCCGCATTGGACGACTGCAACGCTGAAATCGCGCTGATCGAGAAAACCATCGAGGACGCGGACGAGCGCCGCGTTGGCGCCCCCCTGGACGAACCCCCCGCCGAAGCTGCCGTCGCCACGCCTGCGCCCGGCGACGAAGTCAGGACAAAGGCCGAGGCGCTCGGCGAGCGCTGGCGCACGGTCCACTGGCTGATCGAGCAACTGCGCCAGGAGCTGTTCGCGGCCGATGCCTTGAGCCGCGCCGTCATCGCCGCCAACGGCCTTTTCGATGCCGACGGCGCCGTCGGGCTGAAGGTCAACCTGACCACCATCCGGCGCACTGCCATGGCCGGCCCGAGCGCCGCCGCGCCATCGCGTCTCAGCCGCCCGGCGATCCAGGCCGACCGACTGCTTTTGTCCTTCCTCAGCCCCGGCGGCGTGCTCGACCGGCGCCCTGCGATCGGCGGGCCGGTCGGCGGCATCAAAAGCAAATTCATTCCCGCCGGCGAACGAGGCTGACCATGTGCACACTAGCTCTTATCGGTACGGCGCTTTCGGTCGGCGGCGCGCTGGCGGAAGGCCAGCGGTCGAAGCAAATGGCCGACTACCAGGCCAAAGCCTATGAACAGCAGGCGCGGGCCGACGCCCAAAGCTCGGCCTTCGAGCAGGGCCAGGAGCGCCATAAGCAGGACCTGCGGCAGGCGCAGGCGCGTGCCCAGGCCGGCGCTTCGGGCGTCGCCATAGCAGGCTCGCCGACCGAGGTGCTGGCGGCCAATGCCAGGCAGGGCCAGCTCGACCTCAAGGCGATCCAGTACGGCTCGCAGCTGCGCCAGAACGGTCTCGCCACGCAGGCTGCGATTTCGCGCTTTTCCGGCAGGCAGGCAGTGGGCGCCTCGATCTTCAAGGCCGGCGGCAGTCTCGTGTCGGGCCTTTCCGGCCTCTACGACCCGGCCAAGGCGGTGACGTTCGGCAGAAGCGCCTTCCCGCCGGCGCCGGGTGGAGGCCTCTACTGATGGCCACCATCCCGCTCCAGCTTGCCCAGCGCCGGCTCGATACCGGCAGTGTGGCCTCCTATCCCAACGGCTCGCCGGTGGACGCCGCTATGCAAGGCTTTGGCGACGAGCTGTCGGCGATTGCCGAGCGCTTCAAGCAACAGAAGCAGCAGCAGGATGCGTTCGACGCCGATATTATCGGCCGCGAACTGAACGCACGCATAGCGCACGCCGAGGCCGTGGCGGTGCAGACCGCGCCGGCCGACGGCGGCGGCCTGCACGACTTCATGTATGGCCAGCTCGATCCGCGCAGCGACGGCGTCGTCAAGCCCGGCCTGTTCGACCAGATCTTCGACGACACCGTGGCGAAAGTGCCGGAGGGCGAACGCGCCAATTTCCTCGCCCAAAAGCAGGCTCTGCGGCTCGCCGGCTCGGCGCGCATGGCCGCGCAGCAGCACGCGCGGCGCCAGAACTATGAGCAGGCCGAGTGGAGCAAGGTCGAGGACGGTTACACAAGCGCCATCGCGCAGGGCGACCCGGACGACAGCGGCACGTTCGAGGCGATCAGGCAGAGCGGGCTCGACCTGATCGGCAAGATGGGCAACCCGGTGGCCCGGCAAGCTGCCGAGGCCGCCTGGCGCAGCAACGCGGCAAAGGCGCTCGTCCAGGCGATGATCGCCCAAGACCCGAAGCGCGCTGCGGGGATGCTGGGTGGGGGGTCGGGAGCGACTGACGGCAGGACCAAGGACGATACCGTCGAGGCTGTGAGTGGGCCTCCGGCGGATGGAACTGCCGCACCGGCTTCGCTCCGTGACCGCGTAGGCAAGCTTACGCCGGACCAAACGTTGGCGCAGGCTTTTGGGGACGACATTGCCCCCGAAGAGCGGCCAGGGTTGGTCCAGCAGGCCCGAGCCGCCGACGCGATGCGGCAAGTCGAAAAACGCACAAACATTATCCTGGCCGAGCAGAATGCGCCGGCCGACATCAGGGACAATGGAACCTATTCCGGCCCGATCCCAACGCCGGAACAGTTCGTCGCTCTCTATGGCGCTACCGAAGGCGCCAGGCGCTTCGAGGCGTTCAACAGGACCGTTGAGGTTAATCGTCAATTCCACGGCATGCGCGACCTGTCGAATAACGCCGTGCGGGCCATGGTCAAGGACGCCGACCCCACCGCTGATAGTTCAACGCCGGAAGTGGACAAGGCGCGCCATGACGCTATCGCCACCGCCGCGGACCTGACGTTCAAGGCCAGGCAGGCCGATCCGGGCGGCTATGTCCGCGAGGCATTCGCGAACCTTGATGCGGCCTGGAGCAACCTGTCGAGGCCGGGAGACTATCGGGCGGCGATCATTGGCTCCATCGCCGCCCAGCAACAGTTGGGTTTTGAGACCGCCCAGCCGCTACCCAACTCTGTCGCTGAGGACATTGTCGGCAGACTCAAGGCCCAGCCGCAAGACCAGACCACAGAGCTGCGCAATGTGTTCGCCGCGCTACCGAATCAAGCCGCGCGCGAAGCGGTGCTCAGCCACCTGTTTCAGACCAGCGCGTCCCAAACAGATAACAGCATCGCGGATAGGTCGGTCCGGGCAGCTGTAGTCGACCCGATGATGCTGCTCGATTTAGCCAACACTGTCGAGCCAGGACGATCGGTATCAAACGCGGAACTCACCAACTACTTACCGACGAATCAAGAGTGGCTCGGGAGATTGATAGCCGGCGACAGTGAGCGGGGGAGCCTGTGGCGTCGTCTCGCACAAAAACTCGTGGGCTCCGATGGGCTTGGCGAAGACAGCATCTCGGTGGCCGACTTCACGCCGTTGGGGACGTCATTTGCACTGGAGAAGGCTGGAAATGCAGCGCTGGAAGGCAACTACGAAGAAACACTGCTCAATGCCGCGGGCGCAATTCCTGGCGATAGGTTGGCGGCCGTGGCCCTGGAACGCGCCGCGGCGAAGATTGCCAAGCCCTGGGTAGAGAAACTCTCAATATTTTCGAGGCGGCCGACTGACCTAGTCGAAGGCGGCGAGGCACTTGTTCGTGGGGTCGATGCCGAAACCCTTAGGCACCAGCAAGCGCTTGCGCGCTCGGTCTCGCCACCAATGCCACGCCGGAAGACACCACCCGGCGAAATATCCGACAGTGCAGTTGAAACCGCGCTATTAGCTGCGATGCTTGCCAGGGATACGTCCAAAGTTAAACATGCCGGGGCGAAGGTTGGGTGGGCTCCATCCAACGACTATCGAAAAGTCTTTTTCGATGCGAATCCTAGTCTCAACAAAAGCGACTATAGAGTGCATCATGGCGTCGAGCAGGGAGTTTTTAAAAGGTATCCCGGGCTTTTTACAGAGAAAGAGCTGCATTCAATCGAGAATCTTCGTGGAATCCGGAACGAGTTCGACATAATTTTGCACCTGAAGGTAATTCGGAGCGAGTGGGAATATTTCTATAAGAAAAACCCTCATGCCACCCGTCAGAAGGTCCTTGACTATGTTACCGAAATCGACAAGAAGTATGGACATTTGTTCTATCCGCCAATAGGTGAATGATGAGATACTTTGACATTCTGCCCGATGTGGCCGGCGGATTGGGTGACGGCACTGTCATGGATACCAGCGTCCACCCTCCTATCGTGAGCAAGCTTGTGTACCAGATGGAGGGATGGATCGGTGATGTTCTTATAACAAGCTTTCCATGTTTCCTCGTGACGGAAGAGGCCGCGCACGCGTTGTCAGAAATCGGCTTCACCGGAGCGACATTCGCCCCTGTTGAAGTCACAACGTCCGAAGATTTCCGCGAACTTCAGCCCGAGGTAGAGCTTCCATCTTTCGTGTGGCTGAAGGTGAGTGGGAAAGCGGGTCACGATGACTTCGGCATAGCCAAGAACCTTAACCTCGTCTTATCGGAGCGAGTCTTCGAGGTGTTTGATGAACGAGGTCTCCCTTCCGCTACCATCAAGCCGTTCGACGGCTGACGGCCGAAGGGGCAGGGATGGTCTCGGCAATAAAGCAATGGGTAGTCACGGCACGCCGGAAGTTACCTGGATGGGCACGGCCATCCACTCAACCAATCGACAGTTCAATGATGCAATATTTCTACAGAAAACCCGATGTTGCCGGCGGCTTCGGCAAAGGAACTGTCCTTGATACGAGTGTCCACCCACCTGTCGTAAGCAAGCTTATTTACCAAATGGAGGGATGGTTCGGTGACGTGCTCATCACAACATTTCCTTGCTTTCTTGTGACCGAGGAGGCCAAGCGCGCTTTGTTGGAAGTTGGCTTCTCCGGTGCAACGTTCGCCCATGTTGAGGTCACGACGTCCGAGGATTTTCGTGAACTGCAGCCCGAGGTGGAACTTCCAGCTTTCGTCTGGCTGAAGATTAATGGACAAGCAGGCCGCGATGATTTCGGCATCGCTCGGGACCTACGCCTTGTTGTCTCGGAGCGCGTGCTGGATTTGCTCGAGCAGTTGGGAACCCCCTCTGCTGTTATTGAGCCTTTCGACGTCAAGCAAGGATAGTGAAGACAGGCGTTGGTTCCGCTCGCAGCGACGATCTTTCGTCGGTAGACGTTTTGGGTTCAGGTCCTTGCCCAAGGATCCGGACACAGGCTGGAATATGGATGTGTCTCATGAGATACCACCAGGCGACGGTGGGGCAGATCATGTATCAACATACTACCCCGTACCCGGCAGCCGGCTCGACCGGATCAGCGCTGGCGCGATCACCAGTGAGTATGCCACTCCGGCGATGGCAACCAGGCCGGGGGTTGGTGCCGCCATCGGGACAGCGGTCTGATTGTGGTCACGATGCTGGCTTATGGCCTGCTAACCGCAGAGCGGTACCAGTCGGTGGTGCCTTCTGGATCGCCTCCCATCCCAGATGAAGGATTGACCTGTTGCGCACAGACTCTTTTCCGACCATGGCAAGGATCGTTTTTCTGCTCACCTTGGCCGGCGTTCTCCTGCTCGCGCTTTCGCCGGTGCGGTTCCTGCAGGAGTTGGACATGGGCTTCACCTTCCAGCATGACAAGCTCAACCACGCAGCCGCCTTCGCCGTGTTGGCGGCGCTCGGAAGCCTCGGCTGGCCGGAACACAAGACGAGACTGGTCCTGCTCCTCGCTCTTACCGGCGCGGCGATCGAGCTGCTTCAAGGCGCGCAGCTGATCGCGCGCGATATGGATATCCTCGACTGGGTCGCCGACTGCGCCGGCATGGCCTGCGGGCTGGCGGCCATGGGCGGCACAAGAAGGCTGATTGGCGGATTGCTGTAGCCCTGGACCGCGTTGCCGCTCGCTGTCTGAAAAATGTAAATCACCGGCTGCGCCGGATAGCGCGGTGTCCGGCCGCGTAGCTTAGCTTTCCCACACCAGCACCGAACCCCTTCCAGCCTCGCTTATGCGGGGCTTTTTTATGGAGCAAGCCCTCATGTCCCGACCTGCAACTGCCGCCGTTCGTCTCCTGACCGGCGAACGCGAACCCGTGCGCCTCGCAACCACGGCCGACATCCTCCTGCACGGCCTGCAGGCCATCGACGGCGTGCCGGCCGAAATCGGCGACCGCGTGCTGGTCAAGGACCAGGCCGACCCGACGCAGAACGGCATCTACACCGCGAGCGAAGGCGAATGGTTCCGCGCCGCCGATGCCCGCACTACCCGCACCCTGCAGAAGGGCACGACGGTCCATACCCAGATCGGATCGGTCAATGCCGGCCGCGTGTTCGAGTTCACGGCCGACGAGCCGGCCGTCGGCACCGATGCCATCACCGTCGCCGCATCCGTTCCGCCCGACATCGCCGACGTGGTCGATGAGGTCGAAGCGCTGCGCGATGAAACCCAGGCGCTGAAGGATGCTGCCGAAGCCAGCGCCGGCCAGGCAGCCGCCAGTGCCGCCGCTTCCGCCGCGAATGCCGGCCAAACCGCCGCCGACCGGGCTGCGACCAATTCCGATGCCGTAGCCGCCGCGGCCGCCGTCATCAGCGCCCAGGCCGCACGCGACGCTTCGCTCTACGGCAAGGGCATTTTCCCGACGACGGCGGCGGCAATCGGCTTCGGCGTCGCCGGCAACGGTGCGATCACGCCAGGCTCGGGCGGCGCCAATGGCACGTTCGACCTGGCGTTTACCGGCGGAACTGGCTCGGGCGCTGCCGGCCGCTTCGTCGTGGCGGGCGGGGCGCTGACGCAGATACTGATCACGGCGCCGGGCTCCTACACAGTGGCGCCGACGTTCAGTTTTGCGGCGTCGGCAGGGCTCGCCGGCGCCGCCGCAGCGGCGGTGCTGGGCAGGAATGTCGATGTCGGCGAGTATTTCTGGACCGAAGTTTCGACTGGTTCGTTGGGGTTGTACAATGTCGGGGCAGGGCCTGTGGCGGCCGACACGGGCGTTCGCGCGGCAACGGCTGCTCTCCTTTCGAGCGTCGATAGCCTAGCAATGATCGAAGGCCTTAGCGTTCCGACCGCCAGGCTAACTGAGGCGGCCGGATCAGTCAGCCCATCTGTATACCGATCTTACTCTTTTGTGTCGGGCGACACGATCGAGCACATTGCCATTGCCAAAGCTGGAGAGCGAAGCATTCTGCAGCTTATTCACGCGGGGGCTGGTGCGGCCTATACAGCCAACTTCAATCTTGAGGAGGGTATCGTCTCAAGCAGTTCTGGCGCGAACCTCGTCAGCGCTGCCATCATGGATATTGGCTCCGGCTGGTACGAGTGCAAGGCTGTCGTCCTGGCTGCGGCAAATATTACGAACAATGTGCAGGCACGCATGTCGGCTGCTGGCGTTTTTCCGTTCACCGGCGATGGAACCAGCGGTATGTACATTCGCAGTATCGTGCTGCGCAAGCAGGGCCTGCCGGCTAACCTGTTCCCGAGCAGCGACCCCGCCAACGCCGCCTTCACGAAGCAGAACGTGACGGTTACCACCACGGTCAGCCCTTATGAACCGGTGCTGATCTCCCTGCCTCCGCTTGTCGATGGCCTCGACGTGACCGTCAGAGGCCGAATGACGGCATCGAAGCTTGTCGAAATGGTCGGCTCTGGCAATCCTTCCGTTTATCAGGGCAGGTCCGTGGTCAATGGCGACAATATCGTCTGGAAAGTCACCGCCAAAAAGGCCGAACGCAATCGTCTCAATCTCTACTCCAACAACGCCGTCATCTTCGACTGCACCTTCAATCTCGACACCGGGACTGCGACCGGCACGGGCGCGAGCATCGTCGCTCTTGGCAACGGCTGGTACGAATGCACGGTCACGAAGACGGCAACGGCCACGGCCGCGACGAACTGGCAACAGCGTATTTTCCCGTCTGCTGGCGGTCACCCGTATGTCGGCGATGGTGTGTCTGGATTCTATGTCCAAAGGTCGGCTCTAAGCATCAATGGTGGGCCGAATGTCTTCTCGTCTTCGGAAAACCTCTCCAACTCGGCCTGGACCAAAAGCGCCGGCGTGACGGCAGTCGCCAATGGCGCTCTGTATCTTGGCCTACTGTCGGATCCGGCCAACATCGGCGGCGATCCATATGACGACGGCTCGGCCGCCCTGGTTGGTAAGAAATTGACGCTGATCGGCTCTAGTATTTCGGCCGGAGCCTACTACGTTCCCGTCCTCGCCGGTCTGACCGGTATGGTCCCTACCAATCTAGCAGTCAGTGGCTCGGCCTTGGGGCTGAGCACCACCGCCTATCCGAGCTACGGAATGTCCAATGCGATCACCAATATTCCGGTCGACGCGGAGTTGGTAATCCTGGAGCCGGGCCCGAACGCCTTTGGCGCGCAGGAGACGCCCCTGGGCGCTCTCGGCGACACGACCTACGCCACTCACTATGGTTCGCTGTGGGCGGCGTGCGCCGCCATCCGAGCGCGTGCGCCGAACGCCAAGATCGTCATGATTGGCACCTACAGCGGCGGCCCTGGACACGCGACGCACCGGATAGGTCGGGTGAATGGCCAGAGCAACACCATGGACCAGTTCTTCAACGCCGAGCGCGAAGTGGCGAAGCTGCTGTCCATACCGTTAATCGACGTAGGTGGTGAGAGTGGCATCGGCTACCTGACCTCGTTGCTTTACATGGGCGATGAGCTCCATCCGAATGCTGCGGGCAGTCTGCGTCACGGAACTTTCGACGCTGAGGAACTCCGTTGTCTGTCGCGCCGAGGCTTCTTCGGAGCCTAGACTGGAATGGTCCTGTGTGGCAGATGTTCGCGAATGCGCGTCTTCTCCACCGTTCTCACTCTTCGCCGCCGCTTTTGGTCGTGGATCGCCACGGGCGCCGCTAGGGAGAATGCCGTCATCGGGCCGCGCACGAAGTTCGGCGCCGGGGCAGAGATCTTTAATATCCACGGTGACCGGTCTCGCGTCTCAATCGGCGCGGACAGCCATTTGGATGGGCATTTGCAGGTCTTTGCCCACGAGGGCCGGATCAACATTGATGATTGGTTCTATCTTGGCCCAAGCTCGACGATTTGGTCGTCAGACCCGGTGGGGATCAAGATCGGAAAGCGGGTACACGTCTCATGGGGTGTGGCGATCCACGACACCAACTCGCATCCTATGGACCCGAAGAAGCGCTTCGCGCAGATGCAAGCCATCTTCAAGCGGGGCCATCCTAGAGTCGACCCTGGCATCCGCTCAGCTCCGATCGTGATTGGAGACGATGTCTGGATTGGGAACAGTGCCATGATCATGAAGGGTGTCACGATCGGCGATCGGGCGATTATCTCCGCCGGTTCCATAGTGCGAACCGACGTCCCTGCTGACGCCCTGGTGCGGCCTGACCGGGTCGTGAAATGATGCCTTTGGGTTAATGCTCATCACACGGTTAGCTCACAGTCACGAAGGGCATGTGCTTGATCCGCTCCCATTGCTCCTTCGCCGTGGTTCCTGACCAGCCGTTGCGAAGTGCACTCTCGCGGTACGCCTCCACAGGCTCTAGTCCGGGCAAGGCCACAGTCTGCGGCAAGAAGAACAGGTTGCCGCCAGCCGCCGAGACAGCGACGAGTTTGTAGCCGTGACTATTGCAGAGCTGCGTCAGAGCGGTGATCGAGGCGCCGTGATACCAACCGCTTTCGTGCTTTGCGGCCCTATCGAACGACGGATCGTATGGCACGGTGACGGGGTTGAGCCCGAAGCTGGCATTGTACTCCGCGACAATGACGGCCGGGCGCACTGGCAGCAAGGCTTGCAGAAACCAGTAGTCGTTTCCATCGACATCGACGGAAAGCACTCCAAGTTGCGGAAAATGCGTGGCGAGACTTTCGATGTTGTTGAGATCAATGAAGCTCTGGCGCACTTCAATCCGCTTTGGAAGCAGCGAGCGCGCCAACCGCACGGTCGTTGCGTCGCCGTCGACGAGCAGACCCCTGAATTCACTAAGCCCAATGCAGTTGTACTCCGTCGGATGGAAACCAAATTCCAAGAACGTTTTCGGGCTTTGGCCAACAATCTGCGACAGGATCACACTTTCGTCTGATTGCGGAGACCCGGCAAGGCGAGCCTTTGCGAGGTGAAAATAATATCGGAGGGGGCTTGAGCGAAGGAAAGCATGCATGCGCGATTGGACATTCATCAATGGATGACTCCTGATCGCCCGCCCGCGGACAATTATTTGCGACAAGCGGCGGCGGTTTGCAAGCTTGCAAACGCGCGTGTCCGCCTGTCTGGAGGCCATTTGAAAATCGCCGAAAAGTTCGTCAGAAGAATTGCTCTGCGAGGCCGCTCGGGATGCTGTGCGCACCAACAATGGCACAGCAGGCCGACCAGAAATCCTACAGCTGGGCAGTATTTCGGAATTGTCAGGGTTCATCGCCGACGCGGACCCACCGCGGGCAGAGCCGCTACCGTCTGCTGTCCTGCGGCTTCTGGTGCGGGTCCTGGGATTTCGACCACCAGACAAAATACAGCGAGCCCATCTTCATCACAGGCACGCGGCGGTCGCGTTCCCTGGCCCGCAACTCACGATAGGTCTTCATCTTCAGAGTGCCGCCCGGCAACCTGATACGCACTGCCATCGGTCCAACTCCCGTTGTGCAACGCAGCAATTTTCGTGCAATGCGGTAAGTAGAGACCTTCCGTTGCGGAAGAGTCAACAGCAGGGTCATCAACTTATTTTGCGAGCTGGCCGGCGGAGGTCGGGGCGGGCTTTCCCAGGCGCATGGCAGCCGAAAAAATTCATGCGTCACCCTGGCGACTGATCGTCAATCAGGCGCTGGCGGTTCGACCACCAGGTGAAATAGATCCGGCCGATCTTGACGACGGGTATGCGGCGGGCGCGTTCGCGGTCGCGCAATTCGCGGTACACCTTCACCTTCAGTGTGCCGCCAGGCATCCTGATACGCACCGCCATCGATTCCGCCACCCCATTGTGCAATGCAGCATCAGAGACCTTCCGCTGCGGAAGAGTCAATGCCTGCCCGCTGACTATTTCTGGGACTAGTCGAGCGGTCTTGAGGTTTGGGCGCGCGCGGCCGTTCCCGATCCCGCACGGAGGCGTCATTGCTCAGTCGGCATCGTCTGGTGCGCGGGCTATTTCCTCGGCGAGGATTTTCTGGGCGAGGATGGGCGATCGGACACGCCGCTCGGCCACCAGATGACGAAGTAATTGCCGACCTGCCAAACCGGCACCTCGCGATTCTGCTCGCGGCGCCGCAGCTCGTCCCTTTTCTTGATCTTCAAAGTCCCGCCTGGAAGCCTGATTCTTATCGTCACGTGTCCTCCCGTACCCGCTACAGGTACGAACGATAGACGGGAACAGTTTCATCCCGGCTAAGCAATTTCATCCAGGTCGAGCAATTTCGGGCGCGGTAGACGCAGGAACCGGGACCTGAGCGAGATCGCCGGAACTGGCTTCATTTGAAGAAATCCGCAATGCCGTTGATGGCCAGCACCGCATAGACGATCGGTCCGGCGATAAACGCACAATAGAGGCAGAGGATCGCCGCCAGCACCAGCAGCAGCGGCTTGTCGCGACCGACGGCGCGGAGCTCGGACTTCACCGACCAGCGCGCCGCAGCGGTTTGTTCATCATCAGACATGTGCACCATCCCGCGGCCATTTCACACGGCAGGTGGAAAACATCAACCTTCCTTGCCACGGCAACATCGGCACGGGCTGCCGCCCAATTCTGCTTTGCCGCCAGGCATCTGCTTTTTCAACCTCAAAACCTTGCCCGCGAGGGCGGAAAGGACTGCCCATGGACATGACGTTCAGGGGCGCCGCGAGGCGCCTCGATGATATAGACTTGCCGAAACTCGGCGCCCGGATCGGCGTCGGCGAGGACGAGATGCACGCGTTCCTCGATGTTGAAACCAGCGGGCACGGCTTCGACGCCGTTGGCCGGCCGGTCATCCTGTTCGAACCGCACGTCTTCTACCGCAACCTGTCGGGTGCCAAGCGGGCACAAGCGGTAGCCGCCGGCCTCGCTTATCCGAAGTGGGGCGAGAAGCCCTATCCCAGGGATAGCTACCCACGGCTCAGGGCAGCTTGTGCGATCGACGAAACCGCGGCGCTCAAATCCGCCTCATGGGGCTTGAGCCAGGTTCTCGGCGAGAACTTCAAGGCCGCGGGCTTTCTTACCGTGCAGGCGATGGCCGAGGCGATGATGGCGGACGAGGCGCTGCAGCTCGGCGCGGCGATCGATTTCATCGTCGCGAACCGGCTCGACGACAATCTGCGCAATCATGACTGGGCTGCTTTTGCCAAGGGCTACAACGGCGCCGGCTATCGCAAAAACTCCTACGATACCAGGCTTGCCGAGGCCTATCGCAAATGGTCGCGCATCAAGGACACGCCCTGGCCGTCTGCCGGTCCGGTGTCATCCGCGGTTGTCCCTGCAGCCCCGCCAGAGCCCGCGAAGCCAATTGCCGTTCCACAACCGACCGCGGCGTCCTCTGCACCTCCCGTGCCTGCCGCCAGGCCCGGCCTCTGGGCAGCGCTGATCGCCGCCATCCTCAAACTATCAGCCATCCTCAAACTGTCTGGAAGGAAATGACATGTGGACCCGGATCAACAGCTTCTTCCGCGACAGCGAGACAATATTCTGGGCGCGGCTTCAGGCGGCCATCGGCGTCATCGCGACCATCGTTACCTATGTCGACCCGCAGGTGCTTTCGCCGATCATTCCGGGTGAATGGTTCCCCTGGTTTCTTGTCATCAACGGCATTTTGACCGAGTTCCTGCGCCGCCGCCGCGCGGAGGATTTGTGATGGCCGCGCTCCTCGCCATTCTCAGCGCCATCATCGGCAACAAGGTCGTCATGACGGTATTGGCCGCCGTGGCCGGCGGCATCGGCCTTTATGTTGCCGGCGGCATCAACCGGGCGAAGAAGGAGGCGGTCAAACAGGCCGAGGCAAAAGTCGCGGCCGCCGAGGACCGCCTCGAAATGAACCGCGAGGCCGCCGCCGAAGGGCGCAAGGCCGCCGGCATGACCGATGCGGCAGCAAGAGCGGAGGCTGAGAAATGGGCAAGGCGCTGATCCTCTGCGTGGTGCTCGCCGGCTGCACGACAACCGCACCGGCCGGCGATCCGCGCCAGGTCTGGTGCGACCACAACCAGCCGCGCCGGCCATCGGCGGCCGTCGTTGCCGCCATGAGCCGGCCCGAGCTCGACGAGATGAACGCCTTCAACGGGCAGGGTGCCAGATGGTGCGGGTGGACGCAATGATGCACGAATTACTCGACGTCCTGGGCATCAAGGCGCCGGTGTTGGTCGCCGGCCTGTCCGGCGGCATTTTGCGGGCCTTGTCGCGCCACCCCTACAAGGTCCGCGAAATGGTGGCCTCGCCGATCTGCGGCGCGCTGGCGGCGGCCTATCTGACGCTGCCGGTCGTGCATTATTTCCGCGCCGCCGGCCTGCCCATTCCTTCTCCGGACGACGACACCACGACGCTGGCCGCCGCGTTCCTCATCGGCGTCTCGGCGATGTGGATCTCGGACGTCGTCTTCGAGGTTATCGTGCGCCGGTTCGGGCCGGTGAAGGAGGAGTAAGCCGCCCAAGCCCGACGAAATAGTGACGTTCAGTTGGAGCCCGCCGCCCCGAAAGGGGCGGCGGGCTTTTTGCATTTTCCCTCGCATTCTGTACGATCTTTCTTTCGCGACAGGGCGGCTCGATCCGGCGCTGCCCGACCAAGATGCGCGTTAGGCATGGGAGATGGTGTCATGCTTGCCAAGGTCCTGACACAAGCGGCAGTCCTGACAGCCGGGGCGCTTCTGTTTGCCGCGACGGCCCACGCCCGGCCGGACAGCCGCGCGATGACGTGCGAACAGACACAGCTTCTGATCCAGAGGCATCGCTCGGTGGTGCTGACCACCGGCCAGAACACCTACGACCGATACGTTCGCCAATTCGGCAATGAATGCGACTGGCCGCAGGTGCCGCGCGCCGCTTATATCAAGACGCGTGACGGTCAATGTCCGGTCTATCGCTGCCAGGATCCGGTCTTCGACCTCCCGGACTGAAAGCAAGGGTTTTTCATCCGACCGCCGATGCAGAATGCGGAAGGCGGTGGCTCATTCCTCGTCGAAAGCACCACCTTCCCGTTGGAGATCGCGCGAAATGACGCGTTCATCGGTGTCGTCCGGCAAGGCCTCGTCGCTTTCCTGGTAAGCGTTATCGTCGTCCTCCTCCGGCAATTCGCCGCTTTTCTCGACGTCATAGCGAATATCGCCGTTTTGCGGCACGCCGTCAGGGAGGATTCTCCCGCTCCGGATGGCGTCCCAGTCCTGCTGCTGGATCGTCGGGCTCTCCGTCTCGTCGTCGGTTCGTTCTTTCCTGCGCGGTTCCATCGCCGGTTCTCCATAATGTCAGCGGCCCTGAATTGGCTCAGTGGTTGAACTCATAAGTCTGGCGGCCGGTTCCGTGCCGCTGCGGTCCGGGCGCATTGCCGCACGACGGAACCAATCGCGCCTGCCCGCCTTCACATTCAGAAGATACTGGCGCGAAAGGAGCTCGATATGAGACCGCTCATTTTCTTGCCGTATATGCTAGGTGCGCTGCTGCTGGCGGTGCCGGCGGCCGCGCAGCCGGGCGAACAGGCGCAATCCGACCGCTGCAAAGTCGAGCTGCCCGACCAGAACAGCGAGCAGCAGAAGCCGGCCGGCAACAATTTGTCCGATACGCTCGAGCCATGCGGTGGGGTCCTGAAGCCCCCGCCAACGGGCGATCAGGGCATGGCGGCGCCACCGCCGGACGAGGGCAGGACCCCGGTGATCAAGCCCGGCGAGGTGCCGCCACAGCCGCCAAAGCAGTAGCAGCGACGAGCGGCAACTTCGCGCCGCTTGCGCCGGCAGGTTTGTTGCACTCGCTTAGGAACATTAGCTTGTCCTAAATGTTATTTCAGACGCAGTAGATATCACCCCCCTCCGGTATCGCTGCTGATCGGGAAACCGATCGGCCCGCGTCTTGCGACGCGGGCCACCGCAGTTCATTCGCAGTCCATTCGCCGCATCGCGCGGGCACTTCACCGCTGTTCGATTAGCCGCCACTTACGGAACAACAAGGTGGCGTGGGCGTTTGCCTAGAGGGTTCGCCGCTTCGACCGGAATGCCGCGTCGCAATTGTAAGGGCGAGGCCCGTAACAACAGGAGTAGACGATGAAAATCCACCTTGTTCCTGCTGCGGCGGGATTGGCGTTGCTTGCCGGCGTCGGCGTGGCCACCGCGGACCAGGTGATTGTCACGCCCGAACAGCAGACGGTCATCCGCGAATACGTCCACAAGCACCCGCTTGCGTCGATCAGTCTTCTGGGGGTGGAGCTCAATATCGGTTCCACGTTGCCCGATACGGTCGAGCTGCAACCGATCGATGTTCCAGACGTGCGGTACAGATACGTCGTCGTCGGCAATCGCACCGTGCTCGTCGACCCAGGCACCCGCAAGATCGTGCAGGTCATCGAGTGATCGGCGTTGCCAAACCGCGAACCGGGTTTGGAAAGGTCACGGTCTAATAACCAAATCAGAGCTTCATCCCGAGCGATCGGGATGGAGCCGCTGTCGTCTCGAAACAAGGAAAGGAGCCATTCCCATGCTGCCGCATGTCGAGCCGGTCAACGTGGCCGCCGCCGTCGACAAACTGCTTGCTGAACGAGGCGATGGCCTACTGTCGATGAAGGCGGCGATCGCACTGTTGCGCAAACGCACCGGAACGGAGCGCTCGGACGCCGACCTTGAAGGGCTGATCATCAAGAAGGCGGCGCTCCTTGGCGTCGCTGTCCTGTGTGACAGAGAGGTTCAATGACGGTGTTGCCTACGCCTCAAGACGCGGGTCGAAATTTCAGCTAGAACAGCGTTGCTTACGCATGAACCGAGCCGACGGAGGCAACAGTGACGGACAGGCAGGAACGGATTCGCCAGCGAGCACACGCGATCTGGGAACAGGCAGGCAGGCCCGACGGGGCGCATCAGCAGCATTGGGATCAGGCTACCACAGAAATCGACACGGAAATCGCCGCGAAAGAGAAGACCGCCAGCCGGCCGAAGCCGACACCACGTCAGCCTAAGACGGCGCCCGCCACCAAGGACGGAAGCAAACCCAAGGCGCGACCACGCAAAGCGTGAACTCGAGCGGATTTAGGCAGACTTGGATTGAACGCGTCCAAACGGCAGAATTCAGATCCATCATTGGCTACGTTCATGGTATAGGCCCGGCCGCCTTGTCCGGATCGGTCCGGTCACGGCGGAACTGCCCTGCCCAAGGCAATGGCAACAGCCATTCCTCGTGCCTGCCAGCGCAGAGCTCATATTCAGGCGCGAGATTCGTCGGCGCCAAGCCCGCCATCCCAATGGCGGGCTACTTACCGCCTTGCACGTGGCGGCAGCAGGGCGGGGCTCACACGAGCACGCGCCTCAGTGTGTTTGACGGCCAGGATCCGGCGAAGCGGACGCTCCGTCTTCCAAGGCGTCCCAGCCCACGGCGGGGCTGCTTTGCATCAGCTGAGGGCACGCAAACTCCGCCAGATCGGTTTCCGCGAAGCCGTCGAACTCGATAGCCGCGCCGTAGAGCTGGGCTGCTTGCATGACGAGCCATTCGATGTCTTCGCGCGCAACATTCTCGGCGAGGTTCTGCAGTCGCGCGGCTTCGGCGACAGCAGTCAGATTGATGGCAATCCCGGACCGCAATGTAGCCCGAACTCGGGAACTGACGTCTTCGTGCAGGCGAACCGAAAATCCGTAGCGCATGGAAAACCTTCCCTTCAGGAGCGGTTTGTCCCTCGCTTTCACCATGCGCCCAGAGTCGGCGATTGACAAGCGAAAATCTTGAAAAATCATTTAGTATCAAATAGTTAGTGTATTTTGTCGATTGTGCGGTTGATGCTTGATCCGCTTCATTGGATTTCTGCACGGATCACGCATCTGGAGATCTTGACGTACTCTGCCAACATACCTAACTCTACGAAGAATTAGGAACATGCTAACTCAGCTAGTTTTAGCCTGGTATGACTGGAGGCCGAGATGTCCGAACTGGAACGCCCGGAACGATTGCAGATCATGCTGACCGCCGATGAACTGGCGGCGTTGGAGAACTGGCGCTTCGACAAGCGCATGCCGAGCCGGTCGGCCGCGGTACGGGAACTTTTGAGGCGAGGCCTCACAGCCGATGGTTTCCTGACGGCGGCGCATGGGACCAAGTCGCGCGACTTCGGCATCCTGCCGCATTCTGCAGATGGCGACGGGGCAGTCGACGGGGTGCCCCAGAAGGAATAGCGTCGTTTCCGCGGCGATCGCCCGCTCTGCGACCGTGCTTCGCGACTCTCTTGCTTCGCGATGAGCTGTGAACGTCTGGTCCGCTGATCGCCGCGAAGTAGAAGAGATCCAAAGCTCTGTCTTGCCAGACGCTCCGCAATCAGGGAGTGCTCGATCGGCATGGTGTGGGCTCGGGAATTTGCCGATGACGCTGGAATTGACGGCCGGCGACCAGTCGATGCTGCATGGCGAGCAAGGCTCGGCAGCGGCTGCCGCCATGAAGATCCTGGTCGCTTTCGCGAAGGCGGTCGGCGCGCGCAAATTGCTGGACATTGCCGGTGCCCATATCGACGGCTGCCTTTATCACGGCCAGGCCAGCCTCGATTTCGTCGAAATGCTGATCGAGGGCGGCGGCCGCGTTCGGGTGCCGACGACGCTGAACGTCGGTTCGTTCGACCTCATCCATCCCGGATTGGTGAAGATGCCGGTGTCGCAAGAAACGCCGGCGCGACGCCTGATGAAGGCGCATCTGGAACTCGGCTGCCAGGCGACCTTCACCTGCGCACCCTATCAGACCCGGTTCCGGCCAAGGTTCGGCGAGCAGATCGCCTGGGGTGAGTCCAACGCCATCGTCTTTGCCAATTCGGTGATCGGGGCGCGGACCAACCGCTATGGCGATTTTATCGATTTGTGCTGCGCAATGACCGGGCGCGCGCCGGCATGGGGGCTGCATCTGAGTGAAAATCGACGAGGCCAGGTCCTGTTCGAGCTGACTGACGCTGCTTTCGAGCCAAGCGACGCTCTGTTTGTCGGCGTCGGGCTGATCATCGGGCAAAGGGCTCGCGACCGCATCCCTGTCATATCGGGCCTGCCGCAGCCGCGCGACGAGGACCAATTGAAGGCGCTGGGGGCGGCGGCGGCAACGACGGGTGCCGTGGCGCTGTTTCATGCCGTCGGCATCACGCCGGAGGCGAAGACGCCGGATGAGGCGTTGCACGGCCTGGCGCCGGAGGAAAAAATCCGGATCTCTCGCGCTGACATCCACCATGCGCTGGCCAGGCTGTCGAGCGTCCCCGACGGCGTGCAGCTTGCAGCCGTGTCGTTAGGCACGCCGCATTTCTCCCATGAAGAGTGGATGCGCCTGTTGCCGCTGCTGCGCGAAGTCGGTCCAGGCAAGGGTGTCCCAATCTATGTCAACACAGGGCGCGCGACGCTGACGCGGCTGCAGGACGAAGGCGCACTGGCCGGCATGGAAGCCTTCGGCCTCGTTCCGGTCACCGACACCTGCACCTATGTCACGTCGATCCTCGAGCGTCTCGATGGCGTGGTGATGACCAATTCGGGCAAATGGGCGCATTACGCACCTGGCAATATCGGTGTCTCGGTGGCCTTCGGTGACATGGAAGACTGCGTCCCCTCGGCTGCGGCCGGCCGCGTCGTGCGAGGCGCGCCATGAAGACGCCGGCCAGAACCGGTACATTCCACCTTTCCGGCTCGGCACAAGGCCCAGCGCTGGTGCTTTCGCAGGCGCTCAGCTTCTGGGGCGGGATCGACGTCGAAACGGGCGACATCATCGACCATTCGCATCCGGACCTGGGCGGCAATATCGCCGGCAAGATCCTGGTGATGCCGAGCGGGCGAGGGTCGTCGTCCTCGTCTTCGGTTCTAGCCGAAGCGATCCGCAGAGGCACGGCGCCGGCCGGCATTATCCTGGAGCGGCCGGACCCGATCCTTGCCGTCGGCGCCATCGTTGCCGAATTCCTCTACGAAATCAGCATGCCGCTGGTTGTCTGCGACATGTCAGGCATTGTCTCCGGCGACCGGATCGCAATCGGTCTGGGCGAAGATGCGCAAGCGATGGTGAGCAAGCTCTAGCCGGCCATCAGTCCCGCCGCGCCCCGCCGCCAGTAGGCTGCCGCCAGTGTTTCGTTGCGGCCGAGCGCCAGCGTGCCGCGCCAGTGTTCGCGCACCGTCGTGGCGGCTGCCGCTTCGGCCGCGAACCAGCCGAATGCCGAACCGGTCGGCCATGCGAGCAACCTTACCCACAGGAGCGAAATGGCATGGTCGGCAGTGATAGCGGGCGCGGGCACATGCGCTGGTTTCGATCGGGCAGCATGACGGTTATGCTGCCGATGGCGTGTCTGTCCTTGCGCCGTCTTGCGGGTTCAAGGCACTGGCCGCCGAGACGGTCGTCGCCGGCGGCGGAGACGAAGGCGCTGTTCGTATTGGGCGGCGCATCTATGATCGGCTTCGGCCCTTCTTTCAGATCTCCGGGATGCTTTCCCTGAAGATCACTTGCAGCCGTGGCTGGTGCAGTTCGTAAGGCAAGCCCCTGACCGCATGGGTCAAGGTGTTGAGCGCTTCGCGGGCTTCGACGCGCGGGTTCTGGTCGATGACCGCGTCGAGCGTGCCGTCGAGCAAGAGCTCCTTGGTGCCCTCCGTTACCTCATGGCCGAGAAAGACCGTTGACAGTGCACGCCCGCGTTCCCTTAGCGCGCGGGCGATGCCGGTGTTGCCGGCGCCGACATTGTAGATGGCGGCCAGGTCCGGGTGCCGGTCCAGCAGGGCGGAGGCCTCCGAATAGGCCTTCTCCCGGTCGTCGAGCATCTCGCGCATCTCGACGATCTGCAGATTGGGCGATTCTTCCGCCAGTATGTGGCGGAAGCCCATCTCGCGCTCCTCGTGGCCGCGGTAGGAGAGCGAACCGGCGAACAGCGCGACCTTGCCCGGACGCCCGGCACCCATGAAGCGGTTGAGAAGGTAGCCGGCGAGCCGGCCGGCGGCGCGGTTGTCGATGCCGATATAGGCAACCCGCGGCACATGCAGGATGTCGGAAGCGATGGTGACGACCCTGACGCCGCTGGCCGAAAGCGAGCGGATCGCCTCGCGGACCGTCGGATGGTCGAGCGCGATCACACCGACGCCTTGCGTCTGCCCGTGCAGTTCCTGCAGCAGACGCGCAAGCCGGTCCGGATTGAAGCCTTCGATGGTAGCGACGCGGACGTCGAGGTCCGGCCGCGCCTGCGCCTGCGCCTCGATCTGGCGGTGCAGCATCTTGATGAAGGAATTGGTGCCGGCGGGCAGGGCGAAATCCAGCCGTATGACCTCGCCAGTAACCGCGTTGCGCTGGTTCGGATTGTTCGAATTTTCAGCGATATAGCCAAGCCGCTGTGCCGTTTCGAGCACGACCTCGCGGGTGCGCGCCCGAACCCCGGCGCGGTTGTTGAGCACACGGTCGACCGTGGCGGCCGAAACGCCGGCCTCCCGGGCTATGTCTGTCAGGGTGGACCGCACTGTCGATCACCTCATTCCAAAACGCGCCAGGGGCGCATCGAGATCACGCATTTCATGGGTCCACCGTCGGAGAGCGGCTTCATCGCCGTCCGCGATTCTGATGGGAAATGATGTAACCGGCCTTGGCCGATGCGCAAGCCGCCGCGCTACACCAAAATGCCCAAGCAGACCAAAGCGGGGAGGTGGGCAGCCGGGCTCCCTCAAATTCAAGCACCGGCTTCAGTATGAGAGCCTTTACAAACGCCATTCTTCCCCTCCCATGAGATGTTATGAGGTGTATTGATTATTTATGATGTTGACAGCCTTCGTATAGTGCCGTCAATATCCATCATAAGGGCCGTGGAGGAACAAGGCCCTGAGGGAGGAGTTCCAATGTCGAATTTGATCCGCGTGTCGCGGCGCCGTTTGCTGGCGTCCGGTGGAAAGGCGGCAGTCCTTGTTGCCGCCGCAGGTATTGCACCGAAATTCATTCGCCCAAGCCGTGCCTATGCGGCCGATGCCCTGGCGCCCGGCATGATCGGTGGCCCGACGGGCTTCGACGGCTCGGAGCGCTACCAGTATGGCGCCGACACGCCCGAGGGCCGCGCCATCGAGGCGGCCAAGGCGATGAAGGGCGCCGGCAAGGCGCCGGCCAAGATCGTGCTTGGCCTGTCCGACGGCTCGATCGGCCAGCTAACCCAACCGTTTCCGGCCGGCGCGCCGTCGATCAAGGATCTCTGGGAGAAGGAAACCGGCATTCCGTTGGAAATCGTCGGTGTGCCGAACGGCCAGGAATTCACCAAGACGATGCAGGACATCTCCACCAAGGGTGGGGCGTATGACATCTACGCGGTCGAATGGAACCGCCTTGGCGACCTCGCCGAAACCGGGGGCATCCTCAAGCTCGATGACTTCGTCGCGCAGTACAAGCCGGAATGGGACGATCCCGAGCGTGGCTACGTCAATGGCGCCAAGGGCGTGTCGCTACTCAACCAGTACCGCGGCTCGACCTATGGCGTGTCGCTGGATGGCGACTTCCAGACCTGGGTCTACCGCACCGATCTGTTCGGCGACGCAAACGAGAAGAAGGCCTTCTCCGACAAAAACGGCTATGAACTGGCGGCGCCGAAGACGTGGAAGCAGCATGACGAGATCGCGGCCTTCTTCCAGCGCCCGGACAAGGGCCTGTTCGGCTCGACCGATCTGCGCAACCAGGGCTGGGGCTACACCAACTGGTATCAGCGTTATGTCTCAATGGCTTCGCCCAATCAGTTCTTGTTCGACGATGCCGGCAAGCCGCTGATCAATTCGGAGCAAGGTATCGCGGCGACCAGCGAGTACATTGCGTCGCTGTCGCATCATTCGCCGGATGCGATCTCCTGGGGCTGGCCGGAGCAGTACGGCAATTTCGCCAAGGGCGGCGCGGCCATGACCTGTGCCTTCTCCAATCTGCCGAAATTCCTCGACAATGCCGGCAACAAGGATTCAGCTGTCACCGGCAAGATCGGCTCGATGCTGCCGCCCGGCCGCGAAATCGACGGCAAGCTGGTCAGCCGGTCGGTGCTGTGGCTCAATCTGTCGGCGTCGGTGTCCTCGCAAGCCAAGAATCCGGAGGCCTGCTACCTGTTCCTGCAGTGGCTGGGCTCAAGCCGCATCTACGCCTGGATGACTGCCAATCCGGGCGGCTACTTCGATCCGTTCCGACTATCGGATTTCTCGGATCCGCTGGTTCGCCAGACCTATCACGCCTACCACATGGACGTGGTGCGCGAGACGGTCGCCCGCACCGTGCCCACCATCAACTATCCCGGCGCCACCGCCTTCCACAACGCGCTGGACGAGAACCTCGTCGCCGCGCTGACCAAGGCCAAGACAGCCGAGCAGGCGATGGCCGACACCGAGGCCGAGTGGAAGAAGATTGCCCGCCGCACCGGCGAGGAGAAGCTTCTCGAAGCCATCAAGACCAACAAGGAGGCCTGGCCGACCGTCCTCGATCCAATCGCCTGATCCTTCCAGGATCCTACCAAGAAGGGGAGGAGCGGTCGCTCTTCCCCTCGGCAACGAAGGACCCAGCAAAGCCGCAAGATGAAGCGTTCAGTTCCTTTCGAGATATTCCGCTATGCCGCGATCCTTGCGGCGATGGCGGTGACGCTGGTGCCGATCCTGTGGATGGTGTCGATGGCGTTCAAGCCGATCGCCGAATGGTCGGCGACCGGCGCCGACCTGACCTGGTGGCCGAAGAACCCGACACTCAGCAATTTCCGCTTCGTCTTCGGTGAATCGACCAACAATCTGATCGTCGCGCTCGACCGCACAGCTTTGAAGCCGATCCTGTCGTCGCTGCTGTCGGCCACATTCGGTACGGCAATCGCCATGTCGGCGGGCACCGCGGCGGCCTACGGCCTGTCGCGCTTCGGCTCGGGCCAGAACCTGCCGCTGGCGCTGATCCAGCTTCGCCTGTTTCCGCCGATGGCGGTCATGACCCCGGTGATGATCATGTGGGCCTTCCTCAATTTCACCGACAGCTGGTGGGGGCTGTCGTTGATCTACGGCATCGTCACGCTGCCTTTCGCCTTCTGGCTGATGAAGACCTTCTTCGACGACATGCCGCGCGAGATCGAGGAAGCGGCGCTGGTCGAGGGCTGCTCGCGGTGGCGCGTCTTCACCCGCATCACGCTGCCGATGATGCGCGCGCCGCTGGCCAGTGCTGCGCTGTTCGTCTTCATCCTCAACTGGTCGGACTATCTGATTGCATTGCTTCTGACGACGCGCGAATGGGTGACGGTCCCCGTCTACATGGCCTCGCTGTCCTCATCGATGACCGGACAGCTCTACGGCGCCAAGGCAGCCCTCGGCCTGATAGCGGCAGTGCCGCCTGTCATCATGGGCATCGCCATCCAGCGCCATCTGGTGCGCGGACTGACCTTCGGGGCGCTCAAGCAATGAGCGCGGTGACTGCGACGATTTCGGAGGGCGACATGCAAGCCTCCAAAGCGGCGTCGGTGCTGCCGGACGAGGGCGCAAAGCTCGGCTTCCGGCTGACGCTGCCGGCGCAGATCCTGGTGCTGTTCATCGCCGTCTTCCCGCTCCTGATGCAGCTCTACATCAGCCTGACCGACTGGTCGCCGCTGTCGGGCACCGGCTGGTGGAACGCCTGGTCGATGTGGAACAGTTTCGCCAACTACACCGACCTTGCCGCCGATGCGCGCTTCTGGAGTGCGCTGAAGCGCACGGCCATCGTCATGATCGTCTGCGTGCCGGCGGAGTTCCTGCTCGGCTTGGCGCTCGCGACACTGTTTGCCGACGAGTTCCCCGGCAAGCGGATCTTCTACTCGATCCTCTTGATGCCGATGATGGTGGTGCCGGCGGTAGCCGGCTACATGTTCTTCATGCTGTTTCAGTCAGGCGGCCCGGTCAACGACATCCTGTCGGCGATCTCAGGCTTTCCCGTCACCATCGCCTGGCTGTCGGACCCGACGCTGGCGCTCATCGCCGTCATGGTCGCCGACATCTGGCAGTGGACGCCGCTGATGTTCCTGATCCTGCTTGCCGGCCTGGTCGGCGTGCCCGACGACCAGATCAAGGCGGCGACGCTGCTCGGCGCCAACCCGTGGCAGCGCTTCGTCACCATCGTGCTGCCGAAGATGAAGACGATCATCATCATCGCGCTGGCGATCAGGGTGATCGAGAACTTCAAGATATTCGACACGCTTTACATCATGACCGGCGGCGGTCCCGGCGTCGCTACCGAAACCATCTCAGTCTACATCTACAAGCTCACCACCCAGGACCTGATCTGGGGCTATGTGGCGGCAATCGCGCTGGCCATATTGATCGTGCTGTCCATCGCTGCGGTGTTTGCCATGAAACGCATGGCCCGGGTACGCGAGGTGGCGGCATGAGCACCATCCACCTGCAGAACCTGGTCAAGAAATTCGGCGACTTCACCGCGCTGAAGACGATGGACCTGGCCATTGCTGACGGCGAGTTCATGGCGCTGCTCGGGCCGTCCGGCTGCGGCAAGTCGACGACGATGAACATGATCGCCGGCATGGAAGGGCCGACCAGCGGCAAGATCCTGTTTGGCGAGCGCGACATGGCCGGCGTGCCGATGGGGCGGCGCGGCGTCGCCTTCGTCTTCCAGAACTATGCGATCTTCACTCATATGAGCGTGCGGCAGAACCTCGCCTACGGGCCGAAAATGCGCGGCGCACCAAAGGCCGAGATCGGCCGCCGTGTCGACGCCATTGCCGAGATGCTGCAACTGACGCCGCTGCTCGACCGCAAGGCGGACAGACTGTCGGTCAACATATTGCAGCGGGTGGCGATCGGCCGTTCGGCGATCATGGAGCCGGCGATCTTCCTGCTCGACGAGCCGCTTTCCAATGTCGACGCCGCCTTCCGGGCAGTGATGCGGACCGAACTGAAGCAGTTGCAGCGGCAGTTCCGGCAGACCATGGTCTACGTCACCCACGATCAGCTCGAAGCAATGACCATGGCCGACCGCATCGCGGTGATGGACCACGGCGTGCTGCAGCAGGTCGGCACGCCGCTCGAGGTCTACAACAACCCGGCCAATGTCTTCGTCGCCCGCTTCATCGGCGCGCCGGGCATGAACCTGCTCAAGGGCAGGCCGGCGGAAAGCGACCGAGGTCTGGTCATCGATCTCGGCCCGCTCGGCGTGACACCGCCGCTGCCGGTCGAGATCGCCGATGCCGTACCCAGGATGCGCGGCGAGGTGTTTTATGGCTTTCGACCGGAGCAGGTGACGCTGGCTGAAGGTGGCCGTGGCCTGTCCATGCCGGTGAGTTTCGTCGAGCGGATCGGCGCGCGCACCATCATCCACCTTGGCGACGGCGAGACTGCGGTGAAGGCGGTGTTCGACAATGATGTCGGGCTGGCGATCGGGCAGACAGCTGTCGTCGCGCCTGCGGCGGAGGCGGTGCGCGTCTTCGACGCCGCCTCCGGTCTTGCATTGAGAGCAGGTTGAGATGGCCGATATCGTTTTCCGTAATGTGACAAAACGCTATGGCGGCACGCTTGCCGTCGACGATGCGTCGTTCGCGGTGAACGACAACGAGTTCTTCTGCTTCTTCGGGCCGCCGCTGTCGGGCAAGTCGACGATACTCCGTCTGGTGCTCGGGCTGGAAACCCCGGACGCGGGCGAGATCCTGATCGGCGGAAAGCCGGTCAACACAGTGTCGCCGGCCGACCGCAACGTCGCCATGGTGTTCCAGAATTTGGCGCTGTTTCCGCATATGAGCGCGCGCGACAACATCCGCTTTCCGCTGGTCGAACGCCGGGTCGCCGAAGCCGAGATCGAAAAGCGCGTCGCCGATGTCGCGGCCAAGCTGCATATCGGCCATATCCTGCACAAGCCGCCGGCACAGCTTTCCGGAGGTGAGCGGCAGCGCGTGGCGATTGCCCGCGCGCTGGTGCGGGATCCCGCCGCCTATCTGATGGACGACCCGATTTCGGCGCTCGACGCCCGGCTGCGCGAGGAGACGCGGGTCGAGCTCAAGCGCATCCAGCGCGAGCTCGGCAAGACGCTGATCTATGTCACGCACGACCAGGAAGAAGCGATGTCGGTCGCCGACCGAATGGCCATTCTGGAGAACGGCAAGATCAGGCAGATCGGCGCGCCGGCCGAGATCTATGACCGGCCGGCCAGCACCTATGTGGCGCGGCTGCTCGGGTCGCCGATGATGAATATATTGAAGTCGGTGCACGGCGCGGAAGGCGTGGAGGCGGCGGAAGGCACGATCCGCGTCGCGGACAAGGCTGCGCCGGCCGATGCCGTCGAGATCGGGCTCAGGCCGGAAGACATCAAGGTCAGGTCTTGGTCGGGTGGAATGCCGGAGGGGGGCGCGGGCCGCCCGGCGCGAGTGTTCGAGGTCGAGCCGCTCGGCGGCTACACCGTTGTGACGCTCGCCGCCGGAAAGACGCGTCTGCGGGCGCTGTTACGCGGCCAGCCGGACATCAGGCCGGACGCGATGGTAGTGATATCCTGCGAGCCGGGCAGGGTGCATTATTTCGGACAGAGCGGGGGAGCCTTGGCACGATGACGGCGGCTGCAAGGAACGAGCTTCGGGAGGAACATATGGCAAGCCAAGAAATGGTGGGCAACGGCTTCGAGCCGGACGTTAAAGTCCGCACCAGGGAATACAGGATCGGCTGCGTCGGCGCCGGCATGATCATGGCCGAATGTCACCTTGCCGCCTACAAGGAAGCCGGTTTCCCGGTGGTGGCGATTGCCTCGCGGACCAAGGCCAGCGCCGAGAAAGTCGCCAAACGCTGGGATATCCCAACCGTCCACGACACGCCGGAACAGCTCATCGAGGACAAGAACGTCGAGATCATCGACCTTGCCTTTCCGCCGGACAAGCAGCCGGCACTGATCCGTCATGCTCTGAAGCAGGCACATATCAAGGCGATCCTGGCGCAGAAGCCATTGGCGCTGTCCCTTGAAGAGGCCGTCAAACTTCGCGACGAGGCGGCCAAGGCAGGCAAGATCCTCTCGGTCAACCAGAACATGCGTTACGACCAGTCGATGCGCGTCTTGAAGCAGATCATCGACAGCGGCGCGCTCGGCGACATCGTTTTCGCCCAGATCGACATGCATGCGATCCCGCACTGGCAGAGCTTCCTCGAGGACTATGACCGGCTGACGCTCGCCAATATGAGCGTCCACCATCTCGACGTATTGCGCTTCCTGTTCGGCGATCCCTTGGAGATCACCACCCTGACCCGCAAGGATCCGCGCACCCGCTTCGATCATTCGGACGGCATCACCGTGTCGACGATAAAGTTCCCGTCGGGCGTGCTCGCCGTATCGCTTGAGGATGTCTGGTCCGGTCCGCGCCAGGAGGGCTACAAGGACGACCAGCACATCAACTGGCGCGTCGACGGCACCAAGGGCGTCGCCAAGGGCACCATCGGCTGGCCGACAGGTTCTGCCTCGACGCTGACCTATGCCTCGACCGAGACCACCGGTGGTGAATGGGTGACGCCCAGCTGGGACACGATGTGGTTCCCGCATGCCTTCATCGGCGTCATGGAGCAGCTCCAGCACGCGGTCAAGACGGGCGAGCCGCCGGCGCTGTCCGTCGCCGACAACGTCAAGACCATGGCGCTGGTCGAAGCCGGCTACCGCTCCATCGACAAGGGCCGGACCGTCAAGCTTTCCGAAATCTCGATCAACTGAAACACCGGACGACTGAATCACTTACAGGGAGGACTTCACACCATGATGCAGGCAGGTATTTTCACGGGTTATTTCCCGTATGGCCTCAAGGAAACCGCGCAGAAGATCCGTGCGCTCGATTTCAACACCGTGCAGCTCGACCTGCATTTCAGGGATATCGACCTTTCCGCCGGACAGATCACCAAGGACAAGGCCAAGACTGTCCGCGATACGTTCCGCGACCACAATCTGCCGATCTGCTGTGTGTCGGGCTACACCAACATCATCCATCCGGACCTGGGCGAGCGCGAGCGGCGCGTCGGCTATTTGAAGGAGATCATCCGCAACGCACGCCATTTCGGCACCCCTTACGTGATCTCGGAAACCGGTACCTACAACACCGAGTCCGACTGGGTGCATCACCCGAAGAACAAGACCGAGGAAGGTTTTGAGGAATGCCGCAAGGTCATCGCCGACCTTGCCCAGACCGCCTATGACCACGGCGCAGTCTTCCTGCTCGAAACCTATGTCAACAATGTCGTCGGTTCGGTCGAAGAGACGGTGAGGATGTTCGCGCAGATCGACCACCCAGGCCTCGGCCTGCTGATGGACCCGACCAACTATTTCGAAACGCACAACATCGACAGGATGGACCAGATCCTGAACCAGGTGTTCGACACATTGACCGACAAGATCAAGATTGCCCACGCCAAGGACGTCAAGCGTTCCGGCGGCGACAAGTCGGAAAAGCACGCAGACATCGGCGACGAGGACGCGCTGGAGAGCCACACCTTCCGCGGCGTCGGCGAGATCGAGCTGCCGGCGCCCGGCCTCGGTTCGCTGAATTACGACCTCTATCTCAAGCGGCTGGCCGAAAAGCATCCGAACATCCCGGTCATCATCGAGCATCTTTCGGAAGACGACGTGCCCCGTGCCAAGAAATTCCTCGACGGAAAATTCCGCGCCAACGGACTGTGATGGCGCGGTTCGGCTACGAAACAAGGGAGGAAGAGAAATGTTGAAATTCGCGTTGAAAATCGCTGCCGCGGCGACGGTTCTCGCCGGTGTTGCGCTGGGTACGCCGGCGCTGGCGCAGGACGCCCAGAAGACGTTCTACCTGCTGTCGCATGGCGGCCCGTCGGATGCCTTCTGGATCGACTGGAATGCCGGCGCCACCAAGGCCTGCGACCAGCTCAAGGTGACCTGCAAGATCTCGTTCAGCGGCGGCGACATGGCGGCGCAGAAGGAAGCCTTCAACTCGGCACTCGCCGCCAAACCGGACGGCATCGCCACGACCTCGGCGCAGCCCGGCCTGTGGACCGAGGAGGTCAAGGCAGCCAAGGCGGCCGGCATCCCGATCGTGTTCTTCAATACCGACGATCCGGCAACCGGCCGGCAGGCCTATGTCGGCGCCGACCTTAAGGAAGCCGGTGTCATCTGGGCGAAATATCTGGTCGACCACAAGATGGTGAAGCAGGGCGACAAAGTGTTCCTGCCGGTCGAAGTGCCGGGCGCCAGCTACCAGCAGCTCGAGACCGAAGGCATTGCCAGCGTCTTCGATCCGCTCGGCATCAAATATGACGTGGTCGATTGCGGCACCGATCCGGCCGGCATCATCGCCAAGATGACCGACTACATGGTTGCCAACAATCCGCCGGCAATCATCGCGCTCGGCGATTCCGTCGCGGCCAGCGTCAAGCGGGTGTTCGACGGCGCCGGCGTGCCGGCCGGCAAGATTCCGGTCGTCGGCTGGGGCAATTCGAAGGAAACCGCCGAGTCAGTCAAGTCCGGCTTCATCAACGCGGCTGCCTGGCAGTTCCCATCGGCGCAGGGCTTCATGCCGGTGGCGCTGCTCGGTCTCGCCGCCGCGGGCGAACCGATCGGCTACGACATTCACACGTTCAGCCTCTACGACGCCTCGAGCGTCGAACCGATCCTGAAACTCTACAACAAATGATTGAAACTGACGCTCGCCGCGCAGGCGGCGAGCGTCACCCTGGCGTATGGTTCGAACTGTCATGACAATTGCCGCAGAAGAGGAAATGCCGCGTGCCAAACGCAGGTCGAGCCTGATGCGCTCGCCGCAGTTCTCTTCGCTCGTCATCCTGATCGTCCTGCTGGCGGTGTTCGCGATCGCCGACGCGAATTTCCTGTCGCCGCTCAACATCTCCAACATGATGGCGTTCCTGCCCGAGCTCGGCATCATCGCGCTCGGCATGACGCTGCTTCTGACGGCGGGCGAGTTCGACCTTTCGGTCGGTGCCGTGTTCGGGCTGGCGCCGGTCGTCGTCATGCTGCTGGTGCAGAACGGCGGGTTTGATATTGGCGTCGCGCTGTTGGCCGGCCTGCTGCTCTGCATAGCGATCGGTGCGATCAACGGCCTGATCGTCACCAAGATCGGGATCTCGTCCTTCCTGGTGACACTGTCGATGTTGCTCGTCGTGCGTGGGGCAGCGCTTTACATCACCCAAGGCTTTCCGCTGAAATCCTGGAACCAGCCAGGCTTCTTCGTGACGCTGCTGGCCGGCAGCTTCAATATCGGAACGTTCCGTTTCTATACCTCGCTTTGGTGGTTCATCGGCCTGTCGCTACTGGCGATCTATGTGCTGCACTACGCCAAGCTCGGCAACTGGATCAGCGCTATCGGCTCGAACCGTAACGCTGCCGTGGCGCGCGGCGTGCCGGCCGATGCGGTCAAGATCTGGCTGTTCATCCTGACCTCGGTGCTGGCCGGTCTCGCCGGCATGATCAGCGCCTTCCGCATCTCTGCCGCCTCGCCGGTGGCCGGCACCGGCTACGAGCTCGAAGTGATCGCCATGGTGGTGGTCGGCGGCACTGCGCTGACCGGTGGGCGCGGCACCATCCTAGGCACCATCGTCGGCGCGCTGATGCTGCGCAGCATCCGCAACGGCATCGTGCTGATCGGCGTGCCCGGGCTCGCCTATAACATCTTCGTCGGCGTCATCATCCTTGCCATGCTCATCCTGCACGCTTTGCTGCAGAAGAACGCCGCCAGGAGCTGATCATGGAAGTGCTTCGGCTGCAGAATTTGCAAAAATCCTTCGGCAGCGTCCGCGCCCTGAAGAGCGCCTCCTTCACGCTCAACGAGGGCGAAGTGGTGGCCTTGCTCGGCGACAACGGCGCCGGCAAATCGACATTAATCAAGGCGATCTCCGGGGTCTTTCCCGTCGATCGCGGCGACATCTATGTGCGCGGCCAGAAGGTCTCCATCCGCTCGACGCGCGACGCGATGGATCTCGGCATCGAGACCATCCACCAGGACACCTCGCTGGCTCCCGATCTCAGCATCGCGCGCAATCTTTTCCTTGGCCGCGAGCCGGTCAATCTCAAATGGCTTGGCGTGTTCGCGCCGCTCGATCTCGCTCGATTGCGCGATGCTGCGTCGGCTCTATTGAAGCGCGTCGGCATCTCGAAGAAACTCGACGCCGATGCGCTGGTTAGCACGCTGTCAGGCGGCGAGCGTCAGTCGATCGCCATCTCCCGCGCCATGCAGTTCGCCGCCAAGGTCATCATCCTCGACGAGCCGACCAACAATCTCGGCGTCGAGGAAACGCACGGCGTGCTGCGCTTCGTCAAGGAAGTGCGCGACGCCGGCCACTCGGTGCTTTTGATCACCCACAACATCCATCACGTCTTCCAGGTCGCCGACCGCATCATCGTTATGCGCCGCGGCGAGATCGTCGCCGAGCAGACGGTCGCCGGCACCGATCTGCTGACCGTGGAAAGCATCATCACCGGCGCCGACATGTCGGCCCTGCTCAAGGAGACGAGAGCGAAGTGAAGGACGGGAGCAAAGTGAAAGAACTGGCCGTCACATGGTAGAGCTTTACGGCAAGACGCTGTCGCGCCGGCAGGTCTCGGAACGCTCGGGCATGCTGTCGCAGTTCGCCGGCGTGCGGCTGATGACGCTTGGCGACGGCGTCGAGCGCGGCATCCGCATGCTCGAATTCCGCACCGGCTCCGGCCTGCGCTTCACCGCGCTGGTCGACCGGGCGCTCGATATCGCCGATTGCGATTTCAGGGGCCAGGCGATCGGCTGGCACTCGCCGAGCGGTTTTCGCCATCCCGGCCTGCACGAATATGAAGGCGAGGAGGGATTGGCGTGGGCGCGGTCGTTTTCCGGCCTTCTGCTGACCTGCGGCCTCGACCATATATTGTTCATGAACGAAGTACCGGCCGATACCTACAACTACCCGCCGAAGACGATGGTGCGCCATTCGCTGCACGGCCGCATCAGCACCATCCCGGCGCGGCTGACCGGCTATGGCGAGACCTGGGACGGCGACCGCTGCGTGTTGTGGGCCGAAGGCATCGTTCAGCAATCGACTGTATTCGGCGAGGATCTGCACCTGCTGCGGCGGATCGAGGCCGATGTCGGCGGCAACGAGATCCGGCTTTCGGACCGTGTCGTCAATCACGGTTTCAACCGTACGCCGCATATGTATTTCTACCACATCAATATCAGCCATCCGGTGCTCGACGAAGGATCGCGCTACCTGGCGCCGATCCGCGACGTCGTCTGGGCGGGCCATGCCGGCGAGCGCTATGAAGTGCAGAAGGTCGGCTACCGCACGGTGCCGGCGCCGCAACCGGGATTCAAGGAACAGGTCTGGCAGCACGAGCTCGGCGCCGACAGCGCCGGCGAAGTGCCGGTCGCGGTGGTCAACGACAGGCTCGGCCTCGGCTTGCAGGTGGTCACGCGCAAGGACCAGTTGCCTTGCGCCTATCAATGGCAGAATTTCCAGGCCGGGCAGTACGCGCTTGGCATCGAGCCCTCGACGCATCATGTGCTGGGAAATCTGGCCGCGCGCGAACGCGGCGAGATGATCTGGCTGGAGCACGGCGAGAGCCGCTCCTACGATGCCGTGTTCCGGGTTCTCGACGGCGCCGGCGAGATCGCCGATGCGGAGAGCCGGATCGCGGCAATCGCCAGGCAGCCGCGAGAGGACTACCCGCAGCCGTCGGGCCGTTTTCCTGTTCTTGGAGGCAGGTCGTGATAATGGCGAACAAGATACGGGACACCAGTTGGGAGGCTGGCTCCGGCCGGAGCGGGGAGGGCTCGCGGCAGATCGGGAATCGGAGGTCACAATGGCTGGCACGGTAAAGCGCGATTACAGCCTGGTCGGCGAAAGCACGCGCAGGGCGATCGAGACGGGACTGGCCTCGGCGGAGTGGTACCACACGGATGTCCCTCGCAAGGCGATCAAGGAGCTGATGCAGCGCTCAGACGGCCCGGCGATCCGCGACACGATCATCTGGATCGTCGCCATCCTCGGCTCCGCCGCCGGCGCCATCTATTTCTGGGGCACCTGGTGGTGCGTGCCGTTCTTCTTCGTCTACGGCGTGCTCTACGGCTCCTCCAGCGACTCGCGCTGGCACGAATGCGGCCATGGCACTGCCTTCCGCACGCGCTGGATGAACGATGTCGTCTACCAGATCGCCAGCTTCATGCTGATGCGCAACCCGGTGACTTGGCGCTGGAGCCATGCCCGGCACCATACAGACACGATCATCGTCGGCCGCGACGCCGAGATCGCCGTGATGCGCCCGCCGGACCTTTTGCGTGCGGCGCTGGCTTTCACCGGCATCCTTGATTTTCGCTATTCGCTTCCGGCGCTGGTACGCCAGGCGCTCGGCAAGCTGACGCCCGACGAGAAAAGCTACGTTCCCGAGATGGAACAGCACAAGGCCGTCATCGCGGCGCGCTGGCATATTGCCATCTACATCGCCACGATAGCACTCGCCCTCTACATGCAGTCGTGGGTGCCGGTGGTGCTCATCGGCGTGCCGCGCCTCTACGGCACCTGGCACATGGTGATGACCGGCCTGCTGCAACACATCGGTCTGGCCGACAACGTCGTCGACCACCGGCTCAACACCCGTACCGTGTACATGAACCCGATCAGCCGGTTCATCTACTGGAACATGAACTACCACGTCGAGCACCACATGTTTCCGATGGTGCCCTATCACGCGCTGCCCAAGCTGCATGAATTGATCAAGCACGATCTGCCGGAGCCGAACCCGTCGATATGGCATGCCTATCGCGAGGTCTGGCCTGTCCTGCTCAGGCAGCTCAAATACGAGGATCATTTCCTCAAGCGCGAACTGCCGCCAACGGCCAGGCCCTATCGTGGCGAGTTCCACGAAGTGAACATGTCGGCGGCGGCTGAATAGGCACCGCACCGGCGCCATGCAGAAAATTTCAGGAGAGATATAGAATGGCCGATTGGGTCGAAGCGTGCGCCGTGGACGATGTCGAAGAGGAAGATGTCATCCGCTTCGACCATGGCGGCCGCACCTTCGCGATTTACCGTTCGCCGGACGATGAATTCTTCGCCACCGACGGGTTTTGTACGCATGAGAAGGCGCATCTGGCCGACGGGCTTGTCATGGACGACATCATCGAATGCCCCAAGCACAATGGCCGCTTCAATTATAAGACCGGCCAGGCGAAGGGCGCTCCCGTTTGCGTCAATCTCGCGACCTATCCAGTCAAGGTCGAAGCTGGCAAGGTGATGATCCAGATCGCCTGACCGGCCTTCTGTCACGTAGCAAAGGGGACCAAAATCCATGAGCCGGAAAAGACCGACCGTCGCAGACCTGCGGGCCATGAAGGGCAAGCGGCAGTTGACCATGCTGCGCGTGCTGACGATGGACGAGGCCGAGGCCGCCGAACGCGCCGGCGTCGATATCGTCTCGGTGCCGCCGGAGCTGGTGCTCAATCCGCAATACCGCGATGCGGCACCCAGCCTGTTCACCATGCCGGGCGAGAATTTCTTCGAGATCGGCACCGCCGACGATTTCGTCCGCTGGGCGTTCCGGCTCTACAAGGCCAGCGCCGATGCGGTCTACTGCAGCGCCGGGTACGCCACCATCAAGCGGATGGCCGACGATGCCATTCCGGTAATCGGCCATGTCGGCCTCATCCCGTCACGCGCCACCTGGACCGGCGGCTTCAAGGCTGTCGGCAAGACCGCCGACACCGCCATGCAGGTGTTCGAGGCGGTGAAGCAACTGGAGGCCGCCGGCGCGATCGGCGCCGAGATCGAGGTGGTGCCGGTGGAAGTGGCCAAGGCGATCTCGGAACGGACGTCGCTGATCATGCTGTCGATGGGAGCGGGCACCGGCTGTGACGCGCAGTATCTGTTCGCAGACGACATCCTCGGCCAGAACCGTGGCCACATGCCGCGCCATTCCAAGGTCTATCGCAATTTCGCCGCCGAATACGATCGCCTGCAGGCCGAACGCATCGCTGCCTTCTCCGAATATGTCGCCGATGTGAACAGCCTGGCGTATCCCGAAGACAGGCACGTCGTGCACATGGACCCGGACCAGCTCAGTCTGTTCCTGGAGAAGATCGAAGCCGCATAAGACGCCCCGGCAGCGGCACAAAGCGTCATCGCGGATCGTGAAGGCCGGTTCGGCGCCAGGGCCAGGTCATCGCATGGCCGGCTGCGATGCCACACGAAAGTTTGTTGGACCAGGTCTGGACGGCACCGGCCAGATGCTGTTGAAACCGGTGCGTCATCGGTTTGCCGGACAATTGTGCGGTTGCCGATGGAGCGGGTGAAAATTCCCCTTCGGACAGTTCTGCGCATGACCGCCATTCCCGAAAACAAAGCCTTGCCCGAAACCGCGCCGGCGGCGCGGCAAGCTCGGCGGGTGGCGCTGATCGTCGCCGTCGCCTTTTTCATGCAGCTTCTGGATTCGACCATCATCTCGACCTCGCTGCCGCAGATGGGAGAATCCTTCGGCGTACCGGCGGTGGCGATGAGCATCGGCATCACCGTCTATATGCTGACCATGGCGGTGTTCGTGCCGCTGTCCGGCTGGCTTGCCGACCGTTTTGGCGCGCGCAACATCTTCCTCGTGGCGATCGCCCTGTTCACGCTGGCCTCGCTCGTTTGCGGCATCTCACAGAACCTGGCCGAGTTCGTCGCCGCACGCGCGGTTCAGGGCCTGGGCAGCGCGCTGATGACGCCGGTCGGCCGCATCCTGGTGCTGCGCAACGCGCCGAAATCCGAGCTTCTCAACGCCACGGCGCTGATCACCTGGCCGGCGCTGTTCGCGCCGGTGGTCGGGCCGGTGCTTGGCGGCTTCATCACCACCTATCTCTCCTGGCACTGGAATTTCTTTATCAACATTCCGCTTGGGGTTGCCGGTTTGGCACTGGTCGCTCGCTTCATTCCCGGCGACCGCGAAGGCGGCGCTAGGCCGCTCGACTGGCCGGGCTTCCTGCTGACCTCGGTGGGGCTCGCCGCGATGCTCTATGGCCTCGAGCGCATCGCGCATCCGCAGGAGGGTGTGTTGCCGACCGTGGCATTGCTCGGCACGGGCATTTTGGTCGGCTGGCTGGCGGTGCGGCATCTGCGACGCGCCAACCATCCGCTGCTCGATCTCACAGCTTTCAAGGTGCAGACCTTCGCCATCTCGACGCTGTCGGCCGGCACGATCTTCCGGATCGCCATCAACGCCACGCCGTTCCTGCTGCCGCTTTTGTTCCAGGTCGGCTTCGGCCTGAGCCCGGTCGATGCGGGCATGATGATCCTGGCCTATTTCCTCGGCAATCTCGGTATGAAGGCGGTGACGACGCCGACGCTGAGGCGATTCGGTTTCCGTTCGGTGCTGATCGTCAACGGCGTGATCGCCTCTTTGTCGATCATGGCCTGCGCGGCGCTTTCGCCGCAGACGCCGCAAGCGTTGGTGGTGGTGCTGATGCTGATCGCCGGACTGTCGCGATCGATGCAGTTCACCGCGCTGAACACGCTGGCCTTCGCCGATGTGGCCTCACAGCAGCGTAGTTCGGCGGCGACGTTGTCCAGCATGCTGCAGCAGGTGGCGATGCTGTTCGGCGTGGCGGTTGCGGCGGCACTGCTCAACCTGTCACAGATCGCCAGGGGCGCGGCAGCGCTCGATCTCGTCGACTTCCGCCTTGCCTTCCTGGTGATCGGCGCAATCGGGCTCGTCGCCTCGTTCCGCTTTCTGGCGTTGGCGAAGGCCGCCGGCGCCGAGGTCTCGGGCCATGTTTCGCGGATTTGACGCGGGAATCCAGCGGCGATCGCGGACATAAATTCTGCCTGCTTCGCTCGTTGTGGAACAAACTTTTGCGAACGGTTCGATTGGCACGGTCAATTGCAAAAGTGCTTGAGTTCCTGGCATTGCGCCAGCCTCGCTAATCGGCGCGTCCAACCGCAGAATTTCCTCGCAAGCCGGCCTGCAATGCGCGGATTCATTTGACGAATTGGTCTTGAGCCGATTAGCTTTCGTTCCGATGGCCGCAGAGGGAGCAGGGCGTAGCCATCGCGGGTGAAAGCGGGCAATGAACGCGACCGGCTGGCTAAACTGGAGAAGCCTGAACCAGGAGGGCATTGTCTTTGCCATCGCGGTTGTGCTGTTCATTGCCGCCGCCATCGGACTGCCCGGGTTTATCAACTCGAACAATCTCGTTGCCATCGTGCGCTCGGTCTCGGTGCTGGGCATATTGGCGCTCGGCATGGCGGTCGTCATTATCGGCAGGGGCATCGACCTGTCGGCGGTGGCGATCATGGCGATGTCGGTCGCCTGGTATCTGCAACTGCTGAATTCGGGAACATCCGACGAGCTGGCCTTCGCCTATGTGCTCGCCGGCGTTCTCGCCATCGGGCTGTTGAACGGAATCCTGGTCGCCTACGCCGAGGTTCCGGCGATCTTCGTGACGCTGGCGACCGCATCCTTCGTCTTCGGCTATGTGCGTTCACAACTGATCACGCAGGACGCCGTGCCGGTGCCGCCCGGCCATTGGGTCGAGCTTCTGGGCGGGCTGCGTTTCCTCGACATCCCGGTCGAGGTGTTTGTCTTCGCCGGGCTGGCTTTCGCCTTTTTCCTGTTCCTGCGCTACACCAAATGGGGCCGCTACGTCTATTTCGCCGGCGACAACCCGGTCGCGGCGCGCAACATCGGCATTCCAGTGCGCCCGATGCTGGTGCTGCGCTACGTGCTGTCGGCCCTGGTCTCGCTGGTGGCCGGCCTGCTCACCGCCGCCAGCCTGCATTCGATCAACACCCGCATCGTCAATTCCACGCTGCTCTACGACATCGTGCTGGTGGCGGTGATCGGCGGCATCGGTCTGTCTGGCGGGCGGGGCGGGGTGCGCAACGTGCTGGTGGGTGCCGCGCTGATCGGCATCCTGCTCAACGCGATGACCATCATCGACATTCCGCTGCTCTATCAGAACCTGATCAAGGCCGCGATCCTGCTGGCGGCGATCATCGTCGACGGATTCATCAATCCGCGCGACGAGCAGACCGCGCAGCAAGGCGACATTTAGACTGACGCGAACGGTTGGGGCCGGCCGCGAACGACAACGACCAAACCAGAGGATGTGACATGAAAATCATCAGGACGTTTATGGCTGCCGCGGCAGCGCTTGCCGCCTCCGCATTCGTGGCGCCGGGCTTCGCGGCCGAAGATCCGGGTCCGGGCGCCTATTCGCAAGCACTCAAGGGCAAGCGCGTGATGCTGGTACCGATGGCGATGGGCTTCGACCTGGCACAGGGCTGGGCGCATTACCTGAAGACGGAGGTCGAGGCCTGGGGTGGCGTGTTCGAGACGCGTGACCCGAACTGGGTGGTCGATGCCGGCGCGCAGGCGATAACCGACGCAATCTCGTCGGACACCAGGCCGGACGTGCTGATCATCCATTCGCCGGACCTCAACTCCTATGCCAAGCTGATGAAGAAGGCGCAGGCGGCCGGCACCTATGTCCTGCTGGTCGACAATCCGGCGAACTTCCCGGCCGATGCCTTTGTCGGCAGCGACTGGGATCGCCTCGGCCAGCTGGAAGCCGAAGCGGCGATCAAGGGTTGTGGGCCGAACTCGTCCAAGAAGATCGGGCTGGTGCAGGGCGACCAGGCCAACTCATCGAGCCTCTACCAGTATGCCGGCATCATGAAGGTGCTGGACAAGAACCCGGACTTCAAGGTGGTGGCCAAGCCGGACTCCAACTGGGATGCGACGACCTCGCGCAACGTGACGACGACGATGCTGCAGCAGAACCCCGACATCTGCGCCATCATCGATTTCTGGGACGGCGACGCGACCGGCGCATCGGCCGCGATCCGCGATGCCAAGCTCGAGGGCAAAGTCTTTCTGGTCACCACCGGCGGTGGCGAAAAGACCGCCGACTGCGACAAGCTGCAGGACGGCACCTATGGCGCGGTGGTGATGACCGACCTTGCCCGCCAGTCGGGCGACATGAACGCCGTCATCAAGTTCCTGTTGCAGAGTGGCCAGCCGGCCGGCACCTCGCACACCTACATCTATACGCTGGAGAAGGCGACAACCAAGGCCGACCTCAAGCCAGACAGCTGCTGGGACTTGAAGGCACTGCAAGCCCAAGCTGCGGCCAAGTAGGCCGGCTTTCCTGAGCTTGGCGCTGCCCCTCATCCGCCTGCCGGCACCTTCTCCCCGTATAGTGACGGGGAGAAGGGATACGCTCCAACGCTGGCGACCCCCTCTCCCCGTCTCTATACGGGGAGAGGGTAAGGGTGAGGGGCAGCGCAAACCTGAGGCGATTGTTCTGCGGATAGCCCGGCCTCTTTTTCCCTTTTCTCTCGAATAGCAGCAACCGATGTCCTTTCGCGAACGCCTCCAGTCCTGGCGCTACAATCTCGTGCCCGACCATCTCGTCGGCGAGATATTGAGCAAACGCTGGACCGACAACGCCATTCCGTTCCTGGCGCTGGTGGCGACGCTCGGCGTGTTCGGTTCAATCATTCCCGGCTTCTTCAAGCCGATGTCGCTGCAGGAATCGACCCGCCAGCTCGGCGAGTTCTCGCTGGTGGTCACCGGCATGACGGTGGTTATGCTGGGCGGCGGCATCGACCTTTCGGTCGGCTCGATCTTCGCGCTGTCCTGCTTTTCCGCCGTGTTCGTCTTCTTCATCCTCGAACAGTCGGTGTGGCTGGCGCTGGCCGCCTCGATCGTCACCGGCCTGCTGTTCGGCGCGATCAATGGCTATCTGATCGGCTATTTCCGCCTGCGCGCTTTCCTGACGACACTGGTCACCTTCATCTTCGGGCGGGCGCTGTTCGACATATTGGTCACCACCTATGCCGCCGACGTGCAGCTTTCCGATGCCACATCGGATGTGCTGGACTTCATCGGCGACGATACCTTTTGGGGCCTGTCGGTTGCGGTGTGGGCGGCGATTATCCTGGCCATCATCACCCACGTCGCGCTGACGCGCTCGCGGCCCGGCTGGCATGTGCAGGCGGTAGGCGGGTCGCGGCGCTCGGCCCACAATGCCGGCATCCGCGTGCGCCGCACCGTGTTCATGACTTATGTGTTCTCCGGCTTCTGCGCCTCGCTCGGCGGCTTCCTCATCGCTTGCCGGCTGAGCGGCGCAGGGCCGGGCACAGGCCTCAACCTCGAGGTCATGGCGTTGACGGCGGCGGTCGTCGGCGGCGTCAGCCTGGGCGGCGGCCGCGGTTCGGTGATCAAGGGGCTGATGGGCGCGATCATCGTGCTGACGATGACCAACGGGCTGATCCGACTGGGCTATGGCACCGGCACCAACCAGATGGTGCTGGGCATCATGCTGGCCGTCGCAGTCACCATCGACATTCGCTGGCTGAAGAACCGACACAAGGTGCTGGACGAGGTCTATGTCGCACCGGTCTATCTGAAGATGGGCGCAACGCAGTCGGCGGCACCGGGCTCGGGCACGCCTTACGAGCTCGACAATCGGCTGTCGGAGGCTGACCATATCGGGCTCGGCGAGCTGGAAGGGCCGGAAGACGTCATCCTCGACCGCGACGACCATCTCTATTGCGGCACGAGGCATGGCGAGATCGTCCGTTTCTTCGCGCCGGATTATAAGCGCTCGGAGGTCTTTGCCCATATTGGCGGCTTTCCACTCGGCCTGGCCTTCGACAAAACAGGCAATCTGATCAGCTGCGTCGGCGCGATGGGCCTCTATTCGGTCTCGCCGGAGCGGGAGGTGAAGCGGCTTTCGGCGGAAACGTCGCGCTCCTGGACTTCCATCGTCGACGATGCGCGGCTGCGCGATCCCAATGATTGCGACATCGCGCCGGACGGCCGCATCTATTTCACCGATTCCACCAAGCGCTATGACGCGCACGACTGGGCGCTGGACTCGATCGAGAACCGCGCCACCGGGCGGCTGCTCGTCTATGACCCGAAGGACGGTTCGACGAAGACTTTGCTCGACGGCTATCGCTATACCAACGGCGTGTGCATGGCGCATGACGGCAAGTCGCTGTTCTTTGCCGAAAGCTGGGCGTGCCGCGTGCATCGCTATTGGCTGGTGGGGCCGAAAGCGGGCGCCGCCGAATGCGTCATTCGCGACATGCCGGGCTACCCCGACAACATCAACCGAGCGTCAGACGGCAATTACTGGATGGCCTGGCTCGGCATGCGCACGCCGAGCTTCGACCTGTCGCTGCGCCACCCCGACATGCGCAAGCGCATGACGCGCCGGTTGCCGCAGGACGAATGGCTTTTTCCCAACATCAACACCGGCGGTGTGGTGAAATTCAACGAGAAAGGCGGCATCGTCGAAGCGATGGGCGATCTGTCGGGCACCGCGCATCCGATGGTGACTTCGATGCGCGAGCACAAGGGTTTTCTGTTCGTGGGCGGCATCCTCAACAACCGGATCGGCCGCTACCGGATTGCCGGCGCCGACCCGAACTGGACCAGCCCCGCTTCCTATTGGGGTGCCAAGCCATGATGCTGGACCCGATCCTCGACATCTTTCGCGGCAAGGCGGTGACAATCCCGCCGCTAGACGGTGCCTTCAGGCCGAATACGCTGCTGGACGATGCTGCGGCCTTTGCTGAACTGCCCGAGCCTGACAATCTGCTGATCGCCGACGGTCAGCTGCTGGCGTCCAGCGGCAATGCCGTCTACGCGCTCGCCGCCGGTGGCGCGCCTGTTCTGGTCGAGACATTTCCGGCCGCGGTCACAGCGCTCGCGCGCTCGCCCGCCGGCGAACTGACGGTCGGGCTCGAAAGCGGCAGGCTGCTGATTGCAGGCAAGGAGGCCGCCCTGCCGGCCGAGATCCGCTGCATCACAGCACTCGCCTATGCGGAAGATGGCACGCTTTGGCTGGCCAATGGCTCGGCCGAACACGGGCCGTCGGAATGGGCCGCCGATCTGATGAAGAAGGGGGCGTCGGGTTCGCTGTGGAAGCGCGATCCGCCAGGCAGCGAATTCCGCAAGCTCGCCGGTGACATCGCCTTTCCCTATGGGCTGCATCCAACCGGCAAGGATGTGTTGGTCAGCGAGAGTTGGCGGCACCAACTCGTCCGCTTCGACAGCGCGACAGGCAGCCGCTCGACGGTGCTGGCGCATCTGCCCGGCTATCCCGCGCGGCTATCGCCCGCCGCCGATGGCGGTGCCTGGCTGGCGCTGTTTGCGCCCCGCAACCGTTTGATCGAATTCGTGCTGCAGGAAAAGCACTATCGAAACGACATGCTGGCGCAAGTGTCGCCGCAACACTGGATCGCGCCGGCACTCGCCTCCAACCGCAGCTTCCTCGAGCCGCTGCAATGCGGCGGCATCCGCACCATGGGCATCCACAAGCCATGGTCGCCGAGCCGCTCCTACGGGCTGGTGGTCAGGCTCGATCGGGACATGCGGCCGCAGTACAGCCTGCACAGCCGCGCCAACGGCACGCGCCACGGCATCTGCAGCGTGGCGGAGAAAGACGGTCGCCTGTTCATTGCCTCGAAAGGCGGCGATTGTCTGCTGGCCATCGATCTGGCTTCAGGAGGGCATCGCTGATGGAACCGATCGTCCGCCTGGAGAACGTGACCAAGACTTACCGGGGCGTGCCCGCGGTGAGGAATGTCAGCTTCGGGCTGCGCAAGGGTGAGATCCACGCGCTGCTCGGCGAGAACGGTGCGGGAAAATCGACGCTGACCAAGATCATCGCCGGCGTTGTCGACGCGACATCGGGAAAGATGTTCCACAAGGGCCAGGAGATCGCCTACGCCTCGCCGCATGCGGCGCTTCAAGCCGGCATCGCCATGGTGTTCCAGGAGACCAGCCTGGTGCCGTCGATGACCGTGGCGCAGAACCTCTATCTCGGCACCGAGAGCTTTCTCAACCGGCTGCGCGGCACCTACATCTCGGCGCAGCAGTTCCTGCAGTCGCTGAATTTTCCTGTCGACCCCAATGCCATGGTGGCGACGCTGGGCGCCGCCAAGCGGCAGATGGTCGAAATTGCACGCGCCGTCCACCACAATGCCGAGATCATCATCTTCGACGAGCCGACGGCGACGCTGACGCCAGAGGAAAAGCGGCACTTCTTCGCGCTGATCCGCCGGCTCAAGGCAAGGGGCGTATCGATCGTCTTCATCAGCCATGCGCTCGAAGAGGCGCTTGATATCGCCGACCGCATCACCATCCTGCGCGACGGCGAGCTGGTGATCACCGACGACACCGCCGCTTTCGATCGCGACAGGATCGTCGCGGCGATGGTCGGGCGGACGCTGTCGGGGCAGCTCTACAGCCAGCGCGACGAGACCAAGCTGCGCAAGCCCGGCAAGAAGGTGCTGTCGGTGCAGGACATCTCGATGAGCAACGTCGTGCGCAACAATTCCTTCTCGATCTTCGAGGGCCAGATCACCGGCGTCTTCGGGCTGATCGGCTCAGGCCGCACCGAGACGTTCAAGATCGTCTCCGGCATCTACAAGCGCGACTTCCTGCGCGGCGGCACCATCGAACTGGACGACCGGCCGGTGCGCTATCTCGTGCCGAGCGAGGCGGTGGCGGACGGTATCGTCTATGTCACCGAAGACCGCAAGAGCGAGGGGATATTCGAGACGATGGACGTCGCCGAGAACCTGTTCGGCGGCTTTTTGGCGGCGGGGCGGGAAAAGGGCTGGGTAATCAACGCGCAGGAGATGCGGGCGCTGTCTGCCGAATGGACCAGGACGCTGAACGTCAAGGCGATCAACGATAATGCGCGCGTGGTCGAGCTTTCCGGAGGCAACCAGCAGAAGGTGGTGATCGGCAAGGGGCTGGTGCAGAAGCCGCGCATCGTCATCTTCGACGAGCCGACGCGCGGCGTCGATGTCGGCGCCATCGCCGAGATCCACCAGATCATCAACCGCCTGGCCGACGAGGGCCTGGCCGTCGTCGTCATCTCGTCCTACCTGCCGGAGATCATGAACCTGTCCGACCGCATCCTGGTCTGCCGGCAGGGCCGCATCGTCGAGGAGTTCTCGCCGGCGGAGGCGACAGAGGAGAAGATCATGTACGCGGCCGTGCATTAGGTTCCCGGGCGCGGAAGGTTGACATTTGGATGGTTTTTGCGCCGGCGGATCGTACACTTTGGAGATTGGCCGAGGCGGCCGTCGTTTCGTCATCCTGGGGCGAAGCAAGGAGCGAAGCGACGCGGCGCAGACCCCAGGATCCATGCCGCTACATCAGAGCGCTGCCGCGGTGCAGCATTCTGCTCCGCTGCACGCTTCGAGTTGTGTGCGTCAAGTTCTGCAAAATGGCGTGGCATTGCGGTGACGTCGGCGTGTCCGCCGCGCAGCCCCCGTGTTTAGCGGAGCGGCGGACACAT
>NZ_JAMYPT010000023.1:0-82473 GCF_040320505.1 Mesorhizobium sp. M0678
CGCGCCGCCGGTCTCCCGGAGCGCGCTCCGGAAGACCGGCGGCAGCGCTATACTGGGGAAGATTCAAACGGCACTTCTGGGGAGTATTGAGCCGGCATCGACAGATGCTGATCCGTACGCTTTCCGTCTTGGAATGTACGAAATTGCTAACGGCCAATCGTGTTGGCCGCTTAGCATGCGCGAAGGACGGCCAGCCCTATGTCGTCCCGCTGCATTATGCCCACGCGGACAATCACCTTTATGCATTTTCTATGTTGGGCAAGAAGATCGACTGGATGCGGGCCAATCCGCTGGTGTCCCTCCAGGTCGACGAACGCGGCCAAGGACGGGGATGGAGAAGCGTGGTTGTAGACGGCCGCTATGAAGAACTGCCTGACCAGATCGGCTGCAAGGTTCAGCGCGACTATGCATGGTCAGTGTTGAGCAAGCACGCCAACTGGTGGGAGCCGGGCGCCCTCAAGCCGGTCATGCCTCCGGTGTCGGACAGCGCGCCCCACGTGTTCTTCCGGGTCTTGATCGAGCAGGTGTCGGGCCGCGAGGCAAGTGAGTAGCTGTCTCCACTGCCGCGACGGCTGAAAGCGGTGGCTGGACCGGCGCGTAGGGAGCGGTTCTAGTAGTTTCCCGTACGGACATAACCGAATTTCGCCACGGGCCGATTAGCGCGATTGCTGTTCCACGGATCAACCGGGAAAACAGCCATGCACGCCTACACCAACTCCAGAGTTGCACTGCCGTCGCGGTCCTCCCAGCCCAACCTGCCGGAGGCTTTCGAGCCCGCACCGCTGCAACCACTCAGCTTCTATCCCGCCGGCGCGGAAATCTACGCCCAGGGCGAGAAGGCCGGAGCCTTCTACCAGTTGGAGTTCGGCGGCGTCCGCGTCTACCGCCTGCTTGCTGACGGCCGCCGGCAGATAAGTGCCTTTCACCTCGCCGGAGAGACATTCGGCTTCGAAGCCGGCACCACGCATCATTTCTTCGCCGAGGCGATCAATGCCACCGGTGTCCGCGTCTTCCGCCTCGCTGCTGGAGCGGACAACTCCCATCAGTTGCTGCCCCTGGCGCTCAAGGGGTTGACCAGAGCGCAGGAACATCTGCTGGTCCTCGGTTGCCAGAGCGCCATCGAACGCGTCGCGGCATTCCTGGTCGACATGGCGGAACGGCAGGGCGGATTGCAGCAGGTCGAACTGCCAATGTCGCGTATGGACATCGGCGATTATCTCGGCCTCACAATCGAGACTGTCTCACGGGTCTTCACCCGGTTGAAGGACAAGGGCGTCATCCGCCTGCTCAACCTGCGCAGCATCGAAATCGTCAGGCACGAAGCGCTTCATGCGATGAGCGAATGAGCCGCGCTCCGACTCCGGGATGTTCTAACACTTCAGACCAATTGACAGCGGGGCACCAAGAGCAAGATAGCAGCGCGGAAGACGATCTTGTTTGCCGCTGGAAGACTGAGGAAACAGCGGGCACGTCTGTCGGCGTTCAGGCTTCCGGAGGAAGGCATGGACCGGCACATGGCCACATTGCATCCGGACCGAATTCAGGCATCGATCGCCTCGCATGCCGCAGCAAGATCGGCGCTGGTCGCTTCGTGGCGGCGTTCGGCCTCGCTGCAGGCCTGCTCGGCCATGGCCAAGCCGTTGGCCAGCATGTCGAGGACGGGATCAGGATCGGTCTCGGATCGATGCCGTCGGTTCGAAGCCGGCTCGGTGCGTCCAGCGCGCTCAGCCATTGGTCAGGTTCGAAGAGAGCGGCACCAGGTTGCAGGCCAAGCGACCAGTTAAGCGGCAAGTTTTGCAAGCCGCGGCTCCGGCCTGCGGCATGACTGAAGAGCCGGCGCAGACGGTCCTGACTGAGGCCATTCAGCAGAACGTCGTCAAGCGCGCCACAAGCCTGGCCTTCGCGCGACGCCAAGGTGGGCATGGTCAGGCTCCTTGTTGAAGAAGCCCGCCATGCTCTGCTCAAGCCGAACGACGCTCAACGCGAGCGCGACGACCGGTTCTTGATCTCTACCTCAACCGCGCGCGCCCCTCCCGCGCAGCGGGTTCGTTCCTCGGCCCCTATGCTGCTGAGTAGCAATGGGCCGCTAGGGCGACATTTGCAGCAAATGCGGCATGCGCTAGCAGTCAAAAGTCCCGGTATCAGTCGGGGAGCTTTGTCATCTCGACTTGTTATAGCCAACCGCCCGAAAAATCGGCTCGGTGCAGTCCCGCGATGATGGCCGGCACGCGGCGCATCAGGCGCCACAGGAAGCCCGAGCGGTAGTTCTCTATCATCAGAGTGATCGGCCCCTGATTGATGCCGACATGGTCCGGCGATACCCAACCGCATGGCCGGCCGTCGGCGGCTGCCATTGTCGGATTGAAGCTTGCGGTGAAGCCGTAAGGGTTGCCCTCTTGCAGGTCGATCTCATGGAAATAGCGCAGTGCTGGCAGAACGATCTCTGGTGCAAAGGGCAATGAGGTAATCGCTGCCCACGGCGACAACGTCCCATCATCAGGGCCGAATGGCGCACCGCGCGCCAGATAGCCGAAGAAGCGGCGGCCACCGACCGTCATTTGGCGTTTTGTCGGGCTTGGGCCGTCGCTGGCGGTGATGCCCCAGCAATTCTCGCCATAACCGCTGAAGCCCTTCGGATTGCGAATGGCGTAGTCGCGTTGCAGGTAGGTTGCCTCGCGGCTGTTCTCGAAATAGTCGCAGTCGTGGTTGCGCATGGAAGCATCGCGGATGCCGCGAAAATCGATCCAGATATGCGAGAGCTGGTGGACGAAAAGTGGACCGGCGTAAACCAATTCCCGGCCATAGATCTTTTTCCACTTGTAGGTGGATAGCCAGGCCGCATAGCTCTCGGGCGGCAGCGGATGGGTTGGCGAGCCGAGGCCCAACACATAAAGGATCACCGCTTCGTCGTAGCCTTGCCAGCGATAGCGCAGGAAGCCTTTTCCAGGCCGCCAGCCATGGGTGAGGGTGGCGCCGCCGTTCTGCGCCCATCGCCAGTCGGCGCGCCGGTAGAGCGCATCGGCAAGCCGCCGGATTTCCAGTTCGGATTCATCGTCCTCGCCAAAATAGGCGCCGCCGGCCAGCGCACCGGCAAGCAGAAGCGCCGTATCGACCGTGGACAGCTCACACTTCCAGACGCGGCGGCCGGTCTCCATGTCGAGGAAATGGTAATAAAAGCCCTTGTGGCCCGTTGCGTCGGCTTCGGGCCCTTGCGGCGCGTTCCAGAAGAAGCGAAGCGTGGCGAGCGTCCGTTCAGCGGCGGCGGCGCGCGTCATGAAACCGCGCTCGACACCGACGGGATAGGCCGACAGGGCGAGCCCGACGGCGGCGATGCTGGCCGGTGACCCCGGCGTGTTGCGGTCGGCGATCAGGCCATTCGCCGGGTTGGCCTCTTTGAGAAAATAGTCGAAGGACAGGCGCTGGATGTCCGAGAGAAGCTCGTCGTTCTGCGGGTGGTCGCTCGATGCATCCATGGCAGTCGATATAGAGGGGTTCGCTGCGCTTCCCACCTTTTTGGTCATCTTATCGCCTATGCGCCAGCCGCGAAACGCGTGCCCTCCCGTGCGAGCGGGTTCGTTCTGCGATCCCTTTCCGGACGTCGATGGACACAGATAGATGACCGAGCATTCGTCAAAATCATGATCGAACTGGCGTCGGACGGCCGAACTGCGTTTGATATTCCTTTGGGCTGATACCCGTGCGTTTGCGGAAGTGATGTCGCAGCGTATCCGCTGAACTCATGCCCACGGCCGCGGCGATCTCTTCGATGCTGTGGTGGCGACCAATCAGGAGCTGCTTCGCCTCCTCAAGGCGCTCGGATACCAGCCATTCGCCTGGAGGCGATCCCGTCGCTTGGGTGAAGCGTCGTATAAAGGTCCGCAAGCTCATGTGGCATTCCGATGCCATTCGCTCCAGCGTCCAAGCGCCGCCGAGTTCAGCCCTCATCTTGTCCAGCAGTGGCGCAACTTCTGACCCACGCCGTGTCGGAACAGGTCGTTCAAGGAATTGGGCCTGCCCACCGGTACGGTGCGCCGGCATTACAAGCCTTCGAGCCACGGAGTTCGCCGCATCAGCTCCAAAGTCCTGGCGAACGATCTCGATCAGAAGGTCAATGCCGGCGGCACTCCCGGCGGACGTAAACACGCGGCCATGCGAGCGGTAGAGCGAGGCATGGTCCACGACCAACTTTGGATACTGGCTGCGCAGTGCATCAGCGTAGCGCCAGTGCGTGGTCGCCGTTCCGCCATCGAGAAGGCCCGTAGCGGCCAGCACGAATGCACCCGAGCAGATCGACGCCAATCTTGCCCCTCTGTCATGGGCATGACGCAACCGCTGGACGAGAGTTTGAGGTACAGGTTCGTCGACCTCTTTCCATCCTGGAACGACGATAATATCGCCCTCATCGATTAATCCGATGCCATGATCCGGCATCAGCAACAAGCCACCATTCGCACGAAGGGGGCCTTCCTCGATGGCGCAGCTTGCGAACCGGTACCAGCTTTCACCCATTTCAGGTCGCGCCAAACCGAAGACTTCGGCGACTATGCCGAACTCAAAGGTGCAAAGACCATCGTAGAGAAGCGCGACAACGAGGGGGCCGTTCGTGTTTGGCATGATATACCCGTAGTATGTCATTCACGCCAATTGCAAGGTGATATCCTAGTCAGCCACATGGAGAGCGAACAAGAACAAAAAGGAGATCACCTTGTCCTCCGCCGTCACAACCGTTCCCGCTGCTCCGAGCGAAATCGCACGCGAACACTTCTCAGCCGAATTTACCTTCGAAACGGACTGTTGGGATGTTCATCATGCGCTGTCGCGCGAACCCGATTTCGTCCTCCTCGATGTCCGCAGCCCTTCGATGTTCGCCCAAGGTCATGTCCCCGGGGCCATCAACTTGCCCCATGGCAAGATTGTCCGCTCAAAGCTCGAGTGCTGGTCCGACCAAACCGTATTCGTCACCTACTGCGCCGGCCCTCACTGCAACGGTGCCGCCCGTGGGGCGCTTCGCCTTGCGGAGCTCGGTCGCCCGGTGAAGATCATGGCTGGCGGCGTTACGGGTTGGCTCGATGAAGGCTTCGAGTTGGCGAAAGGTTCAGACACGTGATCATTGCGATCCGAGTTGCATCGCCAGGCGATGCCGCTCAGCTTCATGAACTGATTGTGGAGCATGCAACGTTCGAACGGAGCGCCGCATCTTGCACTGTCCGAACTGGAGAACCTTCTTCGAGACCCAGCCCAGCCGGTCAAACTCCCCGTTGCCGAGCGCGATAAACAATTATTGGGCTATTCCGCCATTAGCCATCGATCAAAGGGCTCTAACTTCGGCGAGCCGCTTGATTGCGTAATCGTTTTCCAACAAACAGCGGCTTCCCAAGCGGCTGACGCCTGAGCGGCAATGTCATGAGCGGCTTCTTCGAGACCAGCCGCATTGTTAGGGTCGCCATGAACAACACATGTCCTGTGCCCGACGAGCCGCGACCACGCTGCCCTACATCGGGCAACGCCGTCGGGCGGCATCGCGGCAAGGTCGATCCTGGTTCCGGTCTCGGCTTGCAGGAGGTCGATTGACGAACGCCAGCCTGGTCGTACGCGGAGTTCGTGAGAAAGCTTAACGTCAGCGACATCGAAAATGCGATCACCGAGCGAAAGGTGCAAATGTCGCTCCGCTGACGCTTCAAAGCCAAGCCCGCGCACCGTCACCCATAAGAGCTTTAGCTATCGCATTGGCGGCATCGTCGCTGCGCCTTCGGAACGTCGAATAGGCCCACCCGGGGCGCTCGCACTCGATCTCGGCGCGGGTTTTCCCTTGTCTCATTTGCAAATGAGCGAAACCAAGCTGTCGCGCGCTCGCTTGTGGAGTGCGCCTTTCGGCCGCCATGCAAGGAAATCATCAACACTTATCCAATCAACCGGGTTTGTGTCGGCGCCTGGCGGACTGAATTGGACATACAGATGCAGTTCGTCAGGCACAAAGACGACTTTCCATGACCCCTTGATGTCATTGGCAAGGTTGTAGGCGAGGACGGTCAGGGCGGGGCACTCCTTTCGCGGTGGAGCGTGCCTATCTCACGGGAAAATTCCATCACCAGAAGTTAGTATTGACGCTCGCGCTTTCTCAGAAATCCAACGTCCGCGTGATGCCGAAAGGTGCAGCTAACTTTTGTGTATCTCGATTGGGAACACGGGACCGCCGCGAAAGTTCGGTGCACGCAGCGAATCCTCCCCTCCAGGTATTGCTGCAGATCGGTATCCCGATCGGCCCGCGCTCCCCGCAAGGGCGCGGGCCTCGGCCTGTGGTGCTCATGCCATCTACTTCGATCCGCAAGATGGAATATGATCTGGATAGAAGGACCCTCTCGGTGTGGTTTGTCGCCAGCGGTAAACGGTACGAGTTTGAGGGGGTACCGCCGGAAACCTTTGCCGCGTTCCGGGCCGCGTTCGCCAAGGGCCGCTATTTCAACGACCACATCCGCAACAATTTCCGCTACCGTCTGGTTGCGAGCGATAGCGACCCGGGATGACCTGACCTGCCGGCGGCTCAATCGTCCTGTCGCTCCAACCGGCGGTTGGTGGACGCGTTGCCGCTGTGGCGCTTAGGGTTGGTTACGGTCCGCGCTCACTTGGCAAGCCCACCCCCCGCATCCCCCCGCCTGGTGCAAAGCGTTTGATCGGTCCCGCCGTTCTGGCAGTGCGGCGGGACTTTTTTGCGCTCCAGGTGGAGCATCGGCGCGCGGGGAAGGCGCGGTGCACGCAGCACCCTTTTCTCATCCAACGTACGTCGGTGGCGCGCTGAAGGGTCTCAAACGTCGGTCTGCCGCCGGAGCTCAACTAGCTGGACTATTGCTCGACCGGAAGCGGCTGGTGCTGCGGCTCAGCGTGGTGGAAGACCTGTCCAAGATCGCGCGCGTCGAACGTTTGGCCGCAGACTGGGCAGTAGACCAAGTGCTTCGACTCGTCCTCTACCGGCCCGTCATGCGGCCTGCCCTCATAGCCTGTCGCGATGTTGTCGGTTCTAATCCGGGCAACGACAAGTGCCTTTCGTCGTTTTGGCGGCCGATACCTCTCCACCAACCGGACCTTGCCACGGTCGACCGTGACCAGCGGCCCGAGGTCGATCGTCACAGTGTCCTCGTCGATGCGCGTGACCTCGCCTTTTAGCTCGATTTGCTGGCCTCGGTTCACCTTAGTGTGGTCGATGATGGAATGCGGGAAGTCGTAACCTGGGATCGAGACGCTTACGCGGTCCTCTGTTGTCCGCCTTCGAACCGTGGCAGTAATCGCCACCTGGTCACCAATGCCTATTCCCCGAGCCATGCCATGGATTCTGGTGCGGGCAGCGTCTTCTTCAAGAGGCTTCTAATATACGCGCCATCCTAACGCTGACCTACGACCAGAGTTACAAAAGTTGAACTTCATCGGGGAATACTCCTTCTGTCTACCTGTTGGATTGCCAGGCGCGTCCCGCGCATTCAGACAGGCGAAAGAAGATGAAACGCATCCTTTTGGCTTCGGCCGTGCTGGCGGTGTCGGCCGGGCTTTCCTTTGCCCAGACGACGAGCGGAACTTCGAGCGGAACCTCGACGAGCGGAACCTCGACCACGACAACCATGCCCAGCACGACGGATCAGGGCACCGGCACGACGGGCAGCGGGACCAACATGTCCGGCGATCAGGGCACCGACACGACCACCACCAGCGGCACCACAAATCCGAACTCGGCCAGGGACTGCGCGCCCGGCCAGCAGACTGGCAGCGCTCAGCAGGCGGCGCCAGGTCAGCAGGACACGACAGCCAACACCGCCGCGCCAGGCCAGGTGAAAAAGACCGACGAAGGTTGCTGATTGGCACATCGGCACAGGTTGGAATCACCAGCGTTTGGCTGGCCAGTCTCCCCCGACCACCGCCTGAACTCAACTCGGCTGGCGAGCAAGTTGCCGCCAGCCGAGCATCAGTCCAGGAACATTTGCGCTTGCTTGTGCTTTCAGTGGGGCACGCCTGGCTACTGTTTGCTTTCGGTCAGATAGATATCCGTCTGCTCGCGCATCTTGCCTGAAGGGAGCTGCGGCCGCGCTCAGAGGAGAGGCTAACAGGTGATTTCGATCGACGCGCTGTATTGCCGATAGTGCTAGAGCGATTCGAACCCTACATCGGACAACGTCTTCGGGGTTGATCGTTGCGGCCGGCTTTGCAGTGGTTCCGGAGGAACGGAGCTTCCGCCGCGTTGCCCGGCGGGCTCGACCCACTACTGACTTCTGCGAGCCAAAGCCGGCGATCTCAACTCGTAGAAGTGAGCGGACCGTCTCGCCAGCTCGCAAAATTCCGTTGGTGTCAGACCTGTAAAACGGCGGAACTCATGAACGGCCTGCGATTGATCAAAGTAGGCCTCATCGACAAGCTGCGTAAATTTCTCGTTCGGATCTTGCAATATCGCTTTGATAGTTCGTCTCAACCGCGCAAGTTGGCGAAAGCGGACCGGCGAATTTGCCGTTGCTCTCCTGAAACGGTTCTCAAGCTGTCTCTCGCTCAGTCCCACAAGATCGCAGATTTTGGAGATCGATGATGTTCCCGTCTCGAGAAGTCGGAAGGCGGCATCGAGGGTGCGCCGCTCTGCTCGGGGATTGAGACGTTGCTGTAGAAAATGGTTCAGCAGGTGGACCCGCGTGCTGTCAAGCGCCGTGGTTACGATTTGCTCCGTCAGACGCGTTGCCTCTTGTCCCCAGATCACCTCGAGTGGAACAATTCTGTCTGCAAGTTCGGAAACAGGTACTCCCAGCAGATGTTCTGCCATGCCCGCCCGAATACGGACAGCAAGAAAGCGAAATCCCGGCACGGCCTTTGGGTGAATGGGCTGGCTACGGCAGCACAAAACATGGGCCCGCGGCGGCTGTTTCCCGTTAAGCAGAAAGCCTCGTGCAACGTGAAAGAATATCTCAGCTCCGCCTGGGCTTGGCCAGAACGGCATAAATTCGATGTTTTCGCCAGGATTGGTCTCACGTGACCAGTAGCGATCAACCACGTGACCTATCGATTCGATCGGTCGATAGGATATACTCAGCATCCAAGCCTCTCAAAATCCATGACTTATCTGTTACGCTACTTCTGCAGTCGCCCATCGCATACATAGATTATCTTGGCTCAGTGTACAGGCGCACGATGCTGGTTATGTTGTCATCGCCCATGCCGCGATCAATCCCATGCTGGAAGACCTCGCGGGCCGCAATAGTCAGAGGCATATGCTGTGAGCAGTCCGCGCCCGCCATAGCGATTGCATATGCAAGGTCTTTGTCCATGAGTTCTACTGGAAACAAGGGTGCGAACGTGCCCGCGCGCATGGAGGCTGCCATCGTTTTCGCCGCTGGGCTGCTGGCGGGCGTCGTGCCAATAATCTCGACGGCTCGATCGACATCGGCGCCCAGCCGCTGCAGCAGGCCAATGAGTTCGGCCATTGCGCCAACCTGGATAGCGAGAAGAGAGTTGACGGAGAGCTTCACCATGGCGCCTGCCCCGACCGGCCCAGCGTGATGTACTGCTGTCCCCATGGCTTTGAGCAGCGGTTCTGTTCGCGCAAGGACGTCCTTCTCGCCGCCGACGATATAGATCAGCTGGGCCGCCTCCGCTTGTGGGCGCCCGCCTGCCACCGGTGCCTCAAGGAAGGCGACGCCCCGAGCCGATGCGGCTTTGGCGAGCTCGCCGATCCAAACCGGCGTCAGTGTCGAGCTCTCGATCGCCACCGCGCCCGCCTTGAGCCCAGCAAGTGCCCCCGTGTCCTCGTCGAGCCATATTTTCCGTGATGCAATGCCGTCTCGAACCATGGCGATCACGAAATCTGCTTCTGCCGCGGCCTCTCGCGGCGTGCCGGCGAGACGTGCTCCTGTGGAAATGAGCGAATGCGCCGCCTCCTTTGACCGGTTCCACACCGTCAAGCGGTGCCCTGCCTTGAGCAGATTGGCTGCCATGCGCGACCCCATCGCTCCAAGTCCTAGAACTGCCACTTCAGCCATCGGAAATCCTTTCCGTCCGTCGTAGGTTGTATGAAGAGCCAATCCAGTTGTGTGGTCGACAGCTAAATGGCGAACACGCTTAGATCGCGTGGCTGTCGGCTGGCACAGCTATGTATTCGGCAAAAACCACGAACGCGGCTGCCGCAGGCGGCTCTCTAAGTAGATCATTGAACACGGATAGCGCATTGCGCACATGGGGAGAGGCCATATGAGACTCCCAAGCCGCATGATCGCGGTATTGTTCCACGACATAAAAATGCGTGGTGTCGGACGTGCTCTGAGCGGCGTGATACGACACCGCGCCCGACTCAGCGGATGTCTGCCGCGTGAGATCGATGAGGATGTCACGGACTTGATCGACGGTCTCGGCCCGAGCGAGAAGATTCGCGATGAACATCATTAGCAGACCCTTGTTGATGCTGGAATGCTAGCTCGGCGAAGCTGCGTCGCATTGTAGAAATGCGAAATGGCAGCGAAATCACGCGTGGCTCCGGACGCGTCCGCAACATTGTAGATCCACCGGCCTGCTGCGGCTCGGGATCAGCACCGACGCTGCACGTGCCAAACAACAGGAGGAAGGCCGGAAGCTGAGCCAGACTCTCTTTAACGGGTTCGCCGTTGACGGGATCCTGTAGAATTCGCGGCTGACCGGAGCGGAATGCGTGGCGGTCTACGACCGCGCCGTTGACGGCAGGCTCAGGGCCCGACGGGCCACGGCGCTCACGCGGAACTCGTGCCGGCGCTAAGGCAGCTGAACGTCCGGGTTATCCGTGGCGACATTGCGTAAGGGGCCGTCGGGCTATCTCTAGGTTGCCCCCTGCCCGACGCTAGGTCCCACCCATCGCACAGTACCGATGGTCATGTAGACCGCGGCCCCACGACTTGCCCCAGTTACTTGAAGGTAGTCCGCGAGTTGGCTGGGTGCTGCCACGGCTTGGATGGAAGAGGTCGGAGCCCGCAACGGGGAAGGTTCGTTACCTACAGCAGGGCAGCGGATACGGGCCTCTTCAATCAGGGCTGGAAGGACAGTGCCGATGCGATCTTTCCATACCGACGGCACTGTTCCCAAGGGACCGATCGCCTTAGTCGAGGTGCAAGGTTACGTAACGTACACCGGAGGGGAGAACCAATGGGTTACCACGACACCTCCTACTCAGGGGAGAGATACACGTTGGCCTCCTTAGCGGCAGCCTCAAAGGCCTTTCGTATTATGTGGGGGTCAATCGAATCGCTCTCCAAGGCTGACAGGCAGAGGGTCACCGCCTTATGCCAGCGAGGCCCTCGCCGGGTCCACATTTTGAGCTGCTCAAGGGCTTCCTTCGCATTGTTGCAGCCATGCCTGACACCGGTTTCAGTCTTCACGAACACCGGAGGGACGAACCAGATGGGCGCCATGATACCTCCTACTCAGGGGAGAGATACACGTTGGCCTCCTTGGCAGCCGCCTCAAAGGCTTCACGGACCTCATGGGGGACATCCTGCCCTCGAACGCGTCGACGCAGGATTGGACCGCCTTCGTCCACCTCGGGCCCTTTGTGTCCCATGCCAGGAGTTCCTCGGCGGCTCCCTCGACGTGGCTGACCCCATTGCGAATGCCCGGACGTTTCGTCTTCACGTAGACCGGTGGAGAGAACCAGAGAGGACCCATAAGGGGGAACTTAGAGCGGCAAGAGCCCGCCGACCAACCCCGCTTTAGCCGCAGCTAAGGGAACGATGTAGGCCCACGCGGGTTTAGAGGTGGCAGCGGGATTCTTCGTGGATGTGCAGCCGCTGTGGGGGGGTCCGTCGCCTCTCCCTCACCGGCGGCGGACTCCTTTCGCGAAGGCGGTGTTGGTAATAGACACCTAGAAGCTTATACCGCATCCAATTTAGCTAGTTCTCATTGGGGGAGTAATGTCCCCTCCTCTTTTGCAGCAGCCAGGAATGCCTTGCGGGCCTCCTCAGGTTCCATCTCGTCGAAAATCACGGCCATGCAAACGCGCACCGCGAGGTCCCAGCAAGGGCCACGCTTGGTCCACTTCATCAGCTCCTCGCCGGCAGTCTCGGCGTTGTTGACGTTGTGGATGATCCCGGGACGCTCGGACTTGACCGGGACCGGAGGGTTGAACCAGTGGAGAGCCATGCGGTCACTCTTTGTCGGCCCGATCAAGTTCCTCCAGCAAATACTTTTGCTCAGCCCAGTTCCCGTTCTACAGGCAGAGTGAGCAGGTTGCGAAGGTAATTGCGGATTACTCCTCTAGCTATTGAAAATGGCGCAGGACGGCGCGCTTTCGTTGCGATGTGCCACAGTGACTGAAGTTGGCTGACAGCTACTCGCGACAGTCGAAAGCCACGCAGAGGCATGGCAGTTGCTGCCTCGACGATCGCCTCGGTTAGTTCTTCGTCGGAGGCCACCAAGCAAGGCGCAGCCTCCCGAGCTTCGCGTAGTGCAGCTTTGATCGAGACCGTGTCGCCACGGTCCGCCCTGTTGAGGAGGCGGTTATTCGCGAAGATCGAACCCGACGAACAGGCCAAAGGCTGGGGCAACATTGACAATAAGCTCCACCAGCTCGCAGTCAGTTTCCGCCAGATATGGCCCGTTTCGGCGCACCGCTGCAATAGTCTCTTTGACGGAGATGATTTGGCCGCGACGGGCTTGTAGGATCAGCTCGTGAACAAGGTGTTTGGCAGTCACTTTGTCGGGTCGGCAGTTCGTCCAAACGTTCATACAAGGCCTCCCACCTCAGCGAGAACCCAAGGGAACATTCATGATCCTCTGTCGAGAAAAATCAAGAAGAATGTTTGATAACTTCTGAGTGGGAATCAGGGGGACAAGCCACGAAGCGAGCCTCTATACTCTTTGACCTGACGCTCAGCCAGCCGGCTAGGGACCTTCTTCCGTCGGGCCCTGTTTGGCCCGATCAATAGCCGCAAGTAATGACTGTAGGGTTGGCGGCAGTTCTGGTTCGACCTCCAGATTTAAGAATGTTTGTACGTGATGACGATAGCCTTCGGAACGGATCAGTTTCCGAAACGCTTCGGAGACAGACTGATGGTCTGCTTTGTTGCTCGTTGTCATGTTCGGGAAGTCCGTCCCAATGAGCCGCAACTCGCCCGCAACGAATGGGTTCCATCAGGAGATCGGAATATTTGGCTGAATTTTCTGAGCGGGAGATCGGATAACTGGCTCGCGCGAAGACCCCCCGTGCCCCCTTCGTTTGCCGCAGCATTAATCCTCGCTCTTTGAACTGAAGATTCATGTCGATCTGGCGTCGGTGTTGCACATCGTGAATCTTGGAATGCTTCTGTCCAATGTTTGCTCACAGCGGGTTGACACTACGGCGATACAACGGCCGCGCTTGTCCGCGTACGGAAGATGCAAGCGCAGTTTGAACAGCCCAAGGGCGCGGCGCTGTCCAGCCAGATAAAGGGCGGACGAACGGATAAGCGGGAGTCCGACGGCTAGGGCACGAGTCCAGCCTAGTGCGTCGCTGGCGTCTTCGGACTACTGGTGAAGCAAGTCCGATGTGGGCCTATCGCGACCCCGCTTCACCTGCCGTCCAGCCGTTCGCGCATTCGCGATCGTCGCTCTCGGCAACAGGCGGCGCGCCCGGCCAGGACGTGTCGCATGTGCGCGCTGTCGAAGGAGGCGCCCAGCAACATTTCGCGTGAAGGCAACGCGGGCATCCGATCGATCGTAACCTTTCTCTGCAATGAGCGCCTTGTTGCCGGCGATGGGCCTTCGGCTCTTACGCATTATGGAAATCACATGGTGGTCCCGGCACCCGATGCCGGCAACAGGTCTGCTTCGGAGCGTCGTGACAGAACTGGGCGACATGGTTGCGGTGGAGTAGGCGCCGTCGCCCTGGATGAACAACAACCTGTCGCATGCGGTGCATGCGTTGTCGAAGCTTTCGGTCGGTCACGGCCGCGGCCGCATCGACAACGACCGCAACGGCATCAAGTCGTTGCTGAAAGCCCGCAAGGTATCTGTCAAGACATAGCGTGCCGGCGAAGGTCCGCCCTCGCGACAGGGATTCGTTCTAGGCCGATCGGTCGGCAACGCGACCGGCCAGATGAGCGAGAGCTTACCCTCGGGTGTTGGTCTCGACCCGGCTCGCACAGGCTGTGAAGGGACATCTCCAAACACTCATCGACGGTCGTCGATCACTGCCGACTACGAGTCGAGGTCGTATGGCTCGTGGCCTAGCTCGTTGTGATGAAGCGCCGCTGCCATACACCTGATGTCGAACGCCTGGCCGCACGCCGGGCAGAGGACGAAATACTCCTCCTCCCGAAGTGGCGATGCATCGTGGTCTTGGGGGATGACGATGTCATTGTTTTCATCGGGCATTGGGTCCTCCGGCAACGCCGCCCGCCATGCTGGAACGCCTGCCGGCAGGATTTGTTTCAAAGTTACTGCGCTTAACAAGGAGGCCCGGAACGGGTGAAGCACAATGTCGGTAAGCGCAAGGCGACGACAATCAGCGGCCCCGCTAACAATCGTGGTTGCGCCTTTGGGCATCGTGGTTCAGACCGCTGGCGGATTAGAACTCTGTCGGCTTTGCGATCGGCTCATCGCTGCCGAAAATCAGTGACCTATATAAGGGGCATGTCCACGCGCCGAAAAACCAATGCAACAGCGAAGCTGATTGGAGGATGGCCTTTAACCCCGGCTGCAACGCTTGGATCGTCCGTCAGAGCGACGGGTATTTTTCTCGAAATACGCGCCCGCCTTCCAACGGAGTTCAGGAAACTGCTCCATATCGAGTCCCGCGTGCTTACCCTGCGCCTGTCTGAGGGCGCCGAGAATGATGTGCAGGTGGTATTCGGGATCGTATCCAAAGCACTGCAGAATATCGAAGACCTGCCCGTAATCCCCCGTGAAATCGAGGACATTCTGACGATCTCGACGGCCGAACGGCACCGCTGGCTGAAAGATGGTCGCTTGCAGAGCGCCGGGACGAAAACGGTGAAACTTCGCGGGCGGGCAAGGAAAATCACCTTTCACGTGTTCGACCCGCAGCACGTGGAGGATGTGCTTGACCGCGACCTGGTTACGGTCTGGCGCGAACAGGACGCAGTGACAGCTGCAGAGAATAGGCGGCGAGCCGCGGGGAGGGCCGCTATGAAACGCGCTCAAAGAAGCGGTCGCGGAACTGCAGCTTCAGCTGGTTATGGGCCCGATGAGAACTCGCACTCCAGTTTGCGCGGCTGGGAAGATTTTGAGAATGACGGACTCCTGCGCTGATAGGCCGGGCGCACAAGCAGGTTAGGACGTTTGCCTGCGCCGTGCGAGATGCGCAAGGAGGGCCGTCAAACGCATCGCGTTCAGGACCCGCTTCGCAGGGACACCGCCCTTGCGCGCCATCTCGACACCCCAATGCATGTGGTCGAGCTCGCGGATCGAATGAGCGTCCGGATTGATGCTGAAGATGCAGCCCTGATCGAGTGCCTTTTGATGCCAGCGCCAGTCGAGGTCGAGTCGCCACGGATGTGCGTTGATTTCGACAGCGACGCCGTGTTTCGCACACGCTTTAAGGACTTTGTCGACGTCGAGATCATAACCGGGCCGGCGCAACAGCTGGCGACCGGTCATGTGCCCGATGATTGTCGTCCGAGGATTTCCGATCGCCTCAATGATACGCTCCGTCTGTTCCTTCTTGGGCAACTTGAAGCGGCTGTGCACGCTCGCGACGACGAAATCGAACGTCTCCAAGATATCATTCGGGTAATCGAGCGAGCCATCCGCCAGGATGTCCGCCTCGATGCCCTTCAGTATGCGAAATTTTCCATTGTATGCCTTGTTCAGCCGGTCAGCTTCGCGGTGCTGTTCAGCAATCTCCTGCAACGAAAGGCCGCCTGCGTAGTGAGCGGACTGCGAATGATCGGCGACACCATAGTAGTCGAAACCGCGCTTGCGCGTGGCTTCAGCCATTGCCTCAAGCGTTTCGGTGCCATCGGATGCGGTCGTGTGAGAATGCAGGATGCCATGCAGATCTTCATCCCGAATGAGGGCGGGTAGCTTCTGCTTTGCCGCTCGCTCAATCTCGTCGCTGCTTTCGCGCAATTCAGGCTCGATAAACTGCAAGTCTAGAGCTTGGTAGATTTCTTCTTCTGTCGCTGACGCGATCAGCTTTCTCCCGCGATGAAGCCCGTCGGCGTCTAGGGTGAACCCCTTGTCGGCCGCGAACGTCTTCAATTGCTCGAGGTGGTCTGCCGAACCGGTTGCTTCGAGCAGGCTCGCGCCAAAGTGCTTCCGGTCCGTGACAACAAGCCTGAGGGTCGTATCCTCAATACCAGTCGACTTTAAGCCCTGCGCTACCAGAACGAAGTCGGAAACGAGCTCGCAACCGCGCCGGAAGTCGCCTGCAATTTCGACGCGAGAAAACTCTGGATGCTGTTGCTTCACCGATATGACCGCATGGTGGAGAAGAGCGGCGGCCTTGTGCAGGTGAAGTTGCGTTTTGCCGCTTCGCACGATGGCCAGGTTCTGCAGAAGCTTTGTCTGAAGCGCGGCGCCGAGGCCTTTGACCGGGCGGATGCGGTCTTCTCTTGCTGCGGCCTCGAGCTCCGCCAGCGAGTTCACGCCGAGCGCCTGATGAAGCTTCATTATCTTATCGGGACGAAGCCCGGGTATGGCAAACAGCTCCATCACGCCCGCTGGAACATCCTCGCGCAGCTTCTCAAGGCTCGGGTGCGTGCCGGTTTGGTAAAGCTTGGTCACGATGTCTGCGATCGCGTCGCCGATCCCCGGGATCTTGGTGAGGGCGCCGGCGGCGATGATCCGATCAAGCGGCTGCGACAGCGCCGTCAGACTGTCTGCCGCGCGCAAGTAAGCCTTTGTGCGATAGGGATTGTCGCCGCGCATAGACGCCCGTTGCGCGTATTCCCTCAAAAGACTGGCGACGGTCCTCGGATCGATTTTTGCCATGGCTTCAGCCAAACGAGGCCGATCTCCGCAGGTTCCAATCAGGCAAGACCATGAGCGCCGCGTTGCCCTTTAAATCCCGGCTTTACTGCCTCTTCCCGCGTCGGACGCTACAGATTGGGCAAGGATTGGTCAGCGCGACCCCATCCCGCCAGAGCTTTGGAGGCTGCGCGTTTCTTTAATTCAGGAGCATCGCCCACGTGGAAATGAGAGGGCGCATCTATTGTCTTCATCTCCGCCCACGTGATCGGTGCCGCGACAGGAGCGCCCGGACGTGATCTTGCGCTGTAGGGCATGATCGCGGTCGCCCCGCGCTGATTGCGCAGATAGTCCACAAAGATGCGACCCTTGCGGCGCGCCTTTGACAACACAGCCGTGAAATGGGCCGGATCGCTCTGGGCGACCGCCTGCGCCAGGCGAGACGCGAAGTCCTTCACCTCTGGCCACTCGGCGCCAGGGGTGAGGGGCGCGATGACGTGCACTCCTTTGCCTCCCGTTAGCATCGGGAAAGTCGTAAGCCCCAGAGATTTAAGGATAGCGCGGAACTGAAAGGCAGCGGCGCGGACGGCCTCAAAATCGAGGCCTTCATCGGGGTCGAGGTCGAACACGAGGCGGTCGGCCTTTTCGACATCCTCGATCCGAGCCCCCCATCCATGCAGCTCGATCGTTCCCATCTGGACGCAAGTCATCAGTCCGTCGGCATCGTCGACATAGAGATATGGTTCCTCGTGCCCGTCCTTCTCCGTGATGCCTACGTGGTGGACTTTGTCGCCAAAGCTGCCGGCGTCGTGTTTCTGGAAGAAGCACTTCTTCGCGCGGCCCTGTGGGCATCGAACCAGACTGATCGGCCGGCTGCCAACCCAAGGAAGCATGATCGCCGCGACCGCTGCGTAATGGTCGGCAAGCTGTCCCTTGGTGATGTTGGACTCCGGATAGATGACGCGGTCACGGTTACTTATCGCGATGGCGGTTGTCGCAAACGCGGCGAGATCGGCTGCATGACGTTCCGTCTCGAGCACGACCGCCTCCGGCTTCTTGTCTTCGCGGAGACCAAGGTAGCTCGGATGTCGTAACGTCCCTTCATTTGTCATTTCGGTGAAGGCAATCTCAGCGACCAGTTTCGGACGGAGCCAGTGTGCGCCGCGCACTTCGGCGCGTGGTGCGTCGACGGTGGCGGCCTTCTGCTCAAGCGGCGCCATGATCTTCAAGAGACGAAGAAGTTCAGCGGTATCGAAGCCGGTGCCGACTTTCCCGGCGTAACGCAGCTTGCCGCGGTCATAAACGCCAAGGATCAAGGACCGAAACGCGCGGACCTTGTCGGACGGCGTCCAGCCGACAATCACAAATTCCTGCCGCCTGATGCATTTGATCTTCAGCCAGCTTGCGCCGCGGGCCGCCACATAACTCGAATCCGCGAGCTTTGAGATGACGCCCTCAAGGCCGGCAGCGCAGAAGCGATCGAGCAGCTCTTCTCCGCGGCCGAGGATATGGTCGGAGTAACGAAGGACCGGATTTTTCGCAGGCAAGATCGCCTCCAGCTTCGCCTTGCGCTCAACAAGAGGAAGCCTTGTCAGATCTTCGCCGTCGAGCTGCAGCAGATCGAACGCATAAAAGTCGATAGTCGCCGGGGCACCCTTCAATGCATTCTGAAGCGCCTGGAAGTTAGATCTTCCTTCCACATCGACAACCACGGCCTCGCCGTCAATCAGGGCTGAGCGCACCTTGAGCTTGCGAGCCTCGGAGAGGATCGAGGGAAAACGGCTAGACCAGTCCAGACCAGACCGTGTGTACGCTCGCGCCTCGCCACCGCCGACGGCAACGAGAATACGATAGCCGTCGTATTTCATCTCATGGATCCAACGATCGCCGGCAGGGACCGTGTCCACGAGCGTTGCGAGCTGGACCGGCCGGAAAGCGGGCGGCGCTAAAGTGACCTCGTCACGAGCGGGCGACTTCGCTTGACTAGCGCTCGACGCATTGATTGCCTTACGCGACGTTGGCTTGACCACTCTGACCTAAACCATACTCAGAGACGAAACAGCGTTATCCGCCGTCCAACGCGCGACTACTTCTTTAGTTTCGCTGCCGGCCGTGTTGAGCTTTTCGCGATCATTGCCGACCCGCTTGATTAGCGCCTCGGCCTGAGGCCGTGCTTCCTGCCTCCGGCCCTTCCATTCCCGATTTTCGCGCACAGCTCACAGGCAATAATCAAGAGCAGGAACGTGCCCTCAAATGCCGCCACAGCGTATCCGGTTTCTGCCATCGGCTTTCGAAGCCTGACATTCCGGTTCCGGTCCCCCTACCTCAACGTGCCCCATTGACGCCAAGTACCTCGCCCAGAGCAGCTCCGATACCAGTTTCAAGAAGTGCAAAATGCCCATGAATGCGCCGACCAGAGTCAATGCTCTCGTATCCGGGTCTATTTCGAGCAGCGCGGACTTGGTCAGCATTAGACAGCCTAACGGGTCCTTCCCAACATAGCCATGGGCACCGGCCTGCTACTCACGGAGCACCCCCTCCTCCTTGGCAGCAGCCTCGAAAGCCTGACGGACCTCTTCCGGAGTCACACGGTCCTGAAAGGCGTCGGCGCACAGTTGCACAGCCTTCCTCCACTTAGGTCCCATCTTGGTCCATTTCATGAGTTCCTCGGCGGCACCCTCGACATTGTTACACCCGTAGGTGACCCCAGGTCGGTCGGTCTTGACGTACACCGGAGGGGAGAACCAATGGGTTGCCATGACACCTCCTCCTACTGGGAAAGATACATCTTGGCTTCCTTGGCGGCAGCCTCGAAGGCCTTTCGGACCACCTGAGGGTCAATCGGATCGCCCTCCAAGGCTGACAGGCAGAGGGTCGCCGCCTTGTGCCAGCGAGGCCCTCGCCGGGTCCACATCTTGAGCTGCTCAAGGGCTTCCTTCGCATTGTTGCAGCCATGCCTGACACCGGTTTCAGTCTTCACGAACACCGGAGGGACGAACCAATGGGTTGCCATGATACCTCCTACTCAGGGGAGAGATACATGTTGGCCTCCTTGGCAGCCGCCTCAAAGGCTTCACGGACCTCTTGGGGGGAGGCGCTTCCCTCGAACGCATCCACGCAGGATTGGACCGCCTTGGTCCACTTCGGGCCCTTTGTGTCCCACGCCATGAGTTCCTCGGCGGCTCCCTCGACGTGGCTGACCCCATTGCGAATGCCCGGACGTTTCGTCTTCACGTAAACCGGTGGAGAGAACCAGAGAGGGCCCATAAGGGGGAACTTAGAGCGGCAAGAGCCCGCCGACCAACCCCGCTTTAGCCGCAGCTAAGGGAACGATGTAGGCCCTCGCGGGCTTAGCAGTTGTAGCGGTCGATTCTTCGTGGATGCGCACCCCCTGTGGGGGGCCGTCGCCTCTCCCTCACCGGCGGCGGGCTCCTTTCGCGAAGGCGGGGTTGGTCAGAGACACATAGAACCTTATACCGCAATCCAATTTAGCTAATTGTCTTTAGCTAATTGTCATTGGGGACTAATGTCCCCTCCTCTTTTGCAGCAGCCAGGAATGCCTTGCGGGCCTCCTCAGCTTCCATCTCGTCGAATATCACGGCCATGCAAACGCGCACCGCGAGGTCCCAGCAAGGGCCACGCTTGGTCCACTTCATCAGCTCCTCGCCGGCTGTCTCGGCGTTGTTGACGTTGCGGATGATCCCGGGACGCTCGGTCTTGACGGGGACCGGAGGGTTGAACCAGTGGAGAGCCATACGTCACTCTTTGTCGGCCCGATCAATTTCCTCCAGCAAATACTTTTGCTCAGCCCAGTTCCCGTTCTACAGGCAGAGTGAGCAGGTTGCGAAGGTAATTGCGGATTACCTCCTCTAGCTATTGAAAATGGCGCAGGACGGCGCGCTTTCGTTGCGATGTGCCACAGTGACTGAAGTTGGCTGACAGCTACTCGCGAGAGTCGAAAGCCACGCAGAGGCCCATGGCAGTTGCTGCCTCGACGATCGCCTCGGTTAGTTCTTCGTCGGAGGCCACCAAATAAGGCGCAGCCTCCCGAGCTTCGCGTAGTGCCGCTTTCATCGAGACCGTGTCGCGACGGTCCGCCCTGTTGAGGAGTACAGTGATTGCTTGCTCTAGAAGCGGACCTACCCTTTGCGCGACGCTCATCCAGCCCCCCAGGGACACGCTCTCTACTCCCTACCTGAGCGGCATCAAGGCCATGTACTAATTGTACAATTGGTACGGTGCTGGGCCGCAACAGTCAGGAATATTTGGTAGGAATTTCTGAGCGGGGATCGGATAACTGGCTCGCGCGACGACCCCCCCCGGTACCCCTTCGATCCGCCGCAACCGGCTCCGACGCTGCGCTCAATGAAGGCTTCGCGTCTCCGCCGGTTGCTCAAACCGCGCCATACGGCGTAACAGAAACGGCCGAGGCTCTAATCGCCACTGGATGAAAGCTTCATCTCCCACTACCGCCTGCAGCAGTGCGATCACCGCCGAGAAGGTTATTCAGCTTCGAAGAGGCATGGCGGCTCGTCCCATAAGCGGCACGCGGCAACACTACTTCGAGCGTGTAGGCTTCGCCAGTGGCCATCCGATTATCGACGTAGATTGCAGGATGAGGGCCGAGGAGGTGCTGCAAGGTCACTACTGCCCAGATGCGGCGACCACGTGCTACACTGACAGCCAGCGTCGGCTGGGAGTGTGAACTTTGCCGTTCGTCGTCCATCGAAACGAGCAAGGAGCGCCAGGAGCGGTCGTTGAAGCGATCGAGGCCGAGCGGCCGGAGCCGACCCGAAATGGACATTTGGCTTCTCCCAAACCACAGCGTTACTAAGCCGACTTTCCGAATATTCTACGGACAATCTCGTCTTCATTCGCATCGAAGCAGCGGCCGTGACTGAGAATCACCCGCCGCGGCTGCCACGACCGGAGTTTGCTTACTACTGCCTGTGTCTTCCGTCGATGCAGGAGAATTGGCAGCCGCATGCCAAAGAAGGTCCGCCCGTGCGGGTGAGCCATCCGAGTCAGCTTGGCCATCGTGCGCCAAGGCTCATCGATCATGTCTAATTCGAGATTGATGATCGTGTCTGTAAGGATCAGCGTCTTTGAAGCTTGGTGGAAGAATATGAACTCTTTGAAGTAGCCACCGGGAAACAGCATCTGGTCCATGTCCCGCCGCCACTCCTCCGGCGGATCGGCCTCCAAATCTCGTGCGAACGTCACATCCGCGTGCCGTGCGCGTGCTCTTTGCCGGACTCCGGGCGATGCCCATGTTATTGCCTCAGGGAAAGCCTTCGACCACTCACCGATATAAGCGTAGTGAAACTGGTTGGGTGACACGAGATGGCGAATTCTGCCCAAGTTCCGTAACTCTTCGGCCACCCTCGAAGCAAACTTGATGGGCGAATGAAGGAACAGATCGCCGTTCGATAGGCGCACCACCGTCATCCGAGTGGTGAATGGCAGCGGAAATTTTATTCCTGCTACCGTCAAATACTCAAACGGACCGTCAACGACGCCGATATCGGGTCCCTGCGGTTTATAGACGTTCATCGGCTCGTAAAGGGACGCACTCACAGCCCATTCCACTTCACCAGCTCGGCGCAAGGCGATGTACGCTATCTGGGCCAGGTTTCGTCATGCCGAACCGCAGCACCTGCTGCTTCTGGTGGAGCAACTGAACTTGCGCTCGAGGGCAAGTCTCAAGACGCGCGTGCCAAGGCAATCGAGATCACATCGTCCGTGTCAATGTCAGGCAAATCGAAGATCATTGGCAATTGCCGCGTCATGGCCATCTTCACGATCAACTCTTCCATCGATTCAACCGGAAGGCTGGCGTTTGAACGCTGCCGCATTAACAATGCAAGCTTGTGGACCGGCACGGGCGTCGATTTCGCGCGGTCATCTAAACGCCTGCCGATTTCGATCAGAACGTCTGCGTCGATGGTATTGGGCAATTCGCGCATGGTCTATTCCTCCCTGCCCCTGACCATGCGCGCCGCGGGCAGCCGAGTCTCGGGAAACCTCCGTACGTTTTTAACGATGTTGAAGAGCGTAAATGCAACTCTCTGGCTGCAGAGTGGCGTGAGCCGATAGGCTCGGCTGATGTTCACCACCGGTCGGCCCGCCTTGCCGTGTGAATTTGTACCCCCTTTAGAGTCGTGAGACCATTCTGCGAGAATGTCTGGAAACGAGCTTATATTTGCCGGTGCTCGATCGGTGACGAAAGCGAGACGGACGCGACCGAATAGGGACTTAGGGGATAGCCGCGAAACCATCGGCGCACTCGCTTGCGCCAAGATGGCAGCAATCGAGACTTCCGCGACAGCAAGGTCCGCTTGCACCAAAAACGATCTTCCGAAGCAAATATCAACCGCTGGAGGGAGTAGTATTGAAACCACTGTGAACCCGTGCCCGCGGCGGTTTTCAAGTCCGGTGTCTTGGCAACAGCGCGTCGCGACTGAACGGATTCATGCGACGCACCTTCCCGCAGCCTTTTGCCGATGAGACTTGACAGCCGCAAGTAGTTCGCGCTCGCCGGCGTGAGCATTTCGAAAAATGGCCACGACCATTACCGTCAAGATTTCGGCCGCCGGGTCCAAAGGGTCGAGATGCTCATCCGCGCAGACCTGATCGAACACGCGTTCGCAAATAGCCAGATCATGAGGGCTGAGGCAGGTGCGATTGAAATGCCGAGGCAGCATCTGTGCGAACCTTTCAGTGCCCGCTACCGTGCTTGCGGCGGGCTTTTGGCTGATGAACCGCTGAAGCGGTGGCTGTCAAAATGATATTGTCATCTGCAGTGACTAGGAATCAATTTACTTGGTTCCTGATTGCTCCTTTATTAATCCTAGCATAACCGCACACTCACGGGCTTTATATTGTCCGGTAATCATAAGTCTATAGTAATCCTGCCGCTTGTTTTCCGGGACGTGAAATCCGCGCCGAAATTCCGCCGCCTCTTTTGGAGTTCGAGTGCAACCGAGTTTACTGGCCGCGACCTTCAAACTCCCCAGTGAGCATCCGATTTTTGCCGAAATGTCTTTCAACGGTTCGTTGTTACAGTACCCATCAAGAATTATCTTGCGACGATCTTCGCTGTTGAGCTTTGTGTTCATTTCAGCGGTCCCCTCAACTACGCTTTCATGATGCCCGATTCTATACGCACCAGGTTGAAGAGTGTCGTTAGCTTCGCATCCAGAAACTTATCTCGGCATGCATTTCTGACTGTAATCCAGCGTGATCGCCGTTTCAGTCGCCTCGAGTCGGCCAGTCTTGCCAGATGCCTGAGGTACACCACATGATTGAGAGGGGCATGGGCATACCCGAATCGGATATGACACCACGCGATGGATGCTAAAAGGCAAGAGGAGGCGCTTGCGAGGCAGGCGCTGGAGCGTGATCGACGTCGTTGGCCGCGCGAAGCTCAACCTTACAATGAGGGTGCCCCGTCACTTGCGCCGGCGCTCGAACCTTTGCCCTTTTCAACACTCGAACTGGCGCCAGAGGATCAATTCGCCGCTTGGCAGGCCCATATGGCACCGCTCGTCGAGGTCAGGTTGCCGGATGACAAATCGCTCGACGATGGCTTTCCCGCCGACCACACGGCTTGGAACCTCGACGGCATGCTGATCGTTCAACAGCGCGCACCGGCACATAGTTATATGCGTTCTGCCGCGAAGCTTCGGTCCAGCTCGATCGATCACTGGTATATCGCCTTGCCACGTACTGGCCGGTCGTGGACGGAGGTCGATCGCCGTGTAGCGGAGAACCAGCCGGGTAAATTGGAGATCAGATCGCTTGGCTACCCGTTTCGCGGGAGGACAACGGACTCCGAAAGTCTCTTTGTCTATTTGCCGCGCGATTTGTTCGCCGATGCGGCGGCAACCCTGGACGCCAAGAACAATTCAATTCTGTCGGGCAACTTTGCCAACCTCTTGCTCGATTACGTCAACAGCATCGAAGCAAGGCTGCGCAGCCTCACGGCTGACGATCTGCCCCGCATCGTGCACGCAACACGCAGCATGATCATTGCCTGCCTCGGGCCTCCGGCGGAACAGGTTGCGGCCGCCGAACTATTGACGAGTGTCGCGCTAATGGAGCGAGCGCGTCGATACGTACACCACAATCTGGATGCGGCTCATTTGACACCGGATTCAATGTGCCGGGCGCTCGGCGTCTCGCGCTCTCGTCTCTATCAGTTGTTCGAACCAAGCGGCGGTGTTCTCCATTACATACAAAGTCGCCGCCTTCTAGCAGCCCATATTGCGCTAAGCGATCCGGCGGACAGCCGGCGCATTGTTGAAATTGCTGAAGCCTTCGGGTTTAGTTCAGCGGCTAATTTCAGCCGGGCATTCAGCAAGGAATTCGGTTACAGCCCCCGCGAAGGCCGCAGTACTGTGGTATTGCCGCGCCCCGCCCACTCTGTTTCGCATGCCGGAGGCCAGGAGGCCTCTTCCTTTGAAGGTTGGCTCAAGGCGCTCGGAAACTGATTACAGGATCGCGAAGCTGATTGGGCGGACTTAGAAGAGGGGTTGCCCGGGGCGGCGAAGGTCACGCCGCCTCATGGGCCACAATATCTTCGTGTCGCGCCTACTGCGCATTAATCACACAGCTGATTCTCACCAATTCACGGTTTGTTAACGAACTGTGACGGTTCATCGTTATCGATAATTTGCCGCCGATCACGGCGGAGCATACATGGAACTAGGCTGCGGGGGGCTCTTATTAAGAGTGCGATTTGAAAGTTTGCCAAGCTTGACAGTTATGCTATTTCTCGACTGGGGGGCGCGAGTCTGCACCGCCTATGGAGGTGGTTCTTGCCCTCAGAGGCTTCAGGCGTCGGCACGGAGAGTGAGGGGCCTTCATCGAGCGACGCTCCAAGTGTCGGCGATGGGGTTCTCGCAGACCTTTTGGCGAACACGACCGAACTTTTGTCGTTCTATGACCGTGACTTCCGCCTGACGCACTACGCGGCCAGGCTCAAAGGGTTGTACGGAGGCGCGGTAGCGCCGGGCGCCGCCATCTGGGAGATCTACCCGAGCTTTCTCGATGCGAGCCATCGCGACGAATTTCTTCGTGTGTTCCAGGGTGGCTCTCCGGCCAGCATCGACTTGCCGCGAACATCGGGCGGAGCGCACCGGTCCGTTTTTGTGTTCCCCACGGCAAATGGTGCGGGTATCATCGAATTAAGGGAGGACGGCGGGCGGAGCGCAGCCGAGGAACAAGAACATGTAGTTCTGCTCCATCAGGCGACGCACGACGTGCTGACTGGACTGCAGAATCGGCGGCGATTCGGCGAGCGGCTCCAGCAGGCAATGGCGGCCCTCGGCGGATCAAAGCCGAAAGCCGCCCTTCTGCAAATCGACCTTGACGATTTCAAAGCGGTCAACGACACGCTCGGCCATGGAGCAGGCGACACTCTTCTTCAACTCGCGGCGGGTCGTATCCGCGACTCGCTGCAGGACGGCGAATCCGCCTACCGGTATGCCGGCGATGAGTTCGCTGTCATCCAATTGGGAAAGGAGCAGCCAGCAGAGGCTGAGCGCCTTGCCGGATCTCTAGTCGACGCGTTCAAGGGCCCGTTCGTCATCAACGGCATTCCCGTGTTCGTCGGCTCGAGTATCGGAATTGCTTTCGGGCCGGAGCACGGGACCGACGGCGAACAGTTGATGAAAGCCGCTGACATTGCTCTTTACGCGGCCAAGACAGATGGACGCGGCTGCGCTCGAACATTCAACCGTTCGATGCTGCTCTTGCTCGAGCAACGCGAGAATCTGAGGCGCAGCCTTCGAACCGCGCTGGAGCGCGGCGAGCTTTATCTGGAGTATCAGCCGCTCATTCAGCCTCCCTCGTCAGTGACCGGTTTCGAAGCGCTGCTGCGGTGGCGGCACCCCGAGCTCGGAATCATTCCACCCAACGTGTTCATACCGATCGCCGAAGCCGACGGTCTGATGGACGAGATTGGACGATGGGTGCTCGAGGAAGCGTGTCGCCAGGCGTTGACGTGGCCTTCCTCGCTGACAGTCGCAGTGAACTTGTCGCCGGCTCAGTTCCTTAGCGGTTTGCTGACGGACACCGTCGCTCAGATCGTCGACGCAGTTGGGCTTGAAGCCGACAGACTTGAACTTGAGATAACCGAGAGGGTTCTACTTGAGAAGACGATCGACAACATAGACACATTAAATACGCTGAATGTCTTGGGAATTCGAATATCGCTAGACGATTTTGGAACATACTATTCATCGTTGAGCTACCTTAAAAATTTTCCCTTCGATACGTTGAAGATAGATCAGTACTTTATTGCGGACTTGGAGACCGATCTCAAAAGCCAAACGATCGTGCGATCGATCATGAATCTGGCGCACGGCCTCGGGATAAATGTCACTGCCGAGGGGGTCGAGACGCCGGCACAGGCACGGTGGCTGATCAAGGAGAATTGCGATTGCCTGCAAGGCAACTTCCTGGGAAAGCCGCTTGGAGCCGAGGCGATCAGCGGTTTCATCAGGCGGTCCCCGCTGAGGGTGGTACGCGCGATGGAGGAATCAAAACAAGCGCTCTAGCGCCTTGCGGCCTTCGTTAACGGTGAGGCGGAGATTCTAGAATGATCGAGGCAGATACCGCGCAATTCCTCGAGTGGGTGCGAGACAGACTCATCACGGGCGCGGAGAAATTTTTCATCGCGAAGGCCATCACCCCGCGAGAGCTCAATACTGATGGAACAAGTGAGATGCCGATGGGACCTATTCATCATGACCTGGCTGGCGAGCCGACTTTTGAGCCGATGATCCAGATCGACATGGAAATCAAAGCTTTTGTCTCCGCTTGGAAGCATTGCGATTATGTCTCGACATACGTGGCCCGGATGATCAGTCAAAACAGGTCAGACTCGGTCCACCATTCAAATCTCTTTTCCTCCGCCTTCAACGAATTGCTGGAAGTCGCCTTTCGTACTCGCCATGCCGACGGCGAACTGGCATGCAGGGTGTCTCGCCATGGCGCGACGGATAGGATCGAGTTGACATTTCCTTGCGTGCCGGAGGAGCGCCAATTCTACGAAGAAGCCGTGTCGCAACTTGCAGGAATAGAGGCCAGAGAGCGATACCTCAATTCGGTGTCCGGGGATCTCGCGCCGAGCCGCGAGGTCATACTCCTGGAACTGGCTGTCGACTACAACGCGACACTCTGGATCGAGGACGCGGACGGCGATGCAATCAAGCTTGTCGTGGATCTTCCGCTCGAGGGCCTGCAAAATTGAGCCCTTACGACCTTCTCCCGCGCTTCAAGGCGCAATACGACGCGAACAACCAGGAGTTCTCCATATCGGGAGTGGTCCGGCCTCAGGCGATCGATGAGCTTGGGCCCAGCATAGCATTACTTCGCGATGCGATCGGCCGTGTGCGCGGCGTTCTCTACGTCAATGTCAGGCGCCTGACGCAGATGAACAATGCGGCGTTTCACACCTTTTCGAGGATCATCATCGACGCTTGTCGCGCTCGACCCGATCTCAAATTCGTCGTCATCACGTCAAGCGTCGTCGGATGGACCTCGCGAAAATTCGGTCGCCTGAGCGGAATTGAACCGAACATCACCGTCGAGGAGTATGACACTGAATTTTATCCGGGGCAGGGTTTTCTTGAGGAAGGCGGGTTCGTACCCATCCTGCGCACTCAGACAAAGATGACTTGGCGCCACGAGCGCACAATCTTGCCGCGACACGGCATGAGGCCCGGGATCGTCATGGCCGATGTCTGTTGCGGGATCGGTGATTTCGCCGTACTCGCGCAGAAGGAGTTTCAGCCATCGCGGATCGTCGCCCTCGACCACTCCAGATCAAGCCTGAACTATGCTCGACGAGTGATGCGGGAATTCGACATCCGGGGCATCGAATATACTTATGGCGATGCGTCGGAGATGCTGCTCGACCAAGCGCAGTTCGACTTGGTCACCTGCCGACATTCCCTTCAAATCTTCAATCGACCTGAACTCATCCTCAAGGAGCTCTACCGCATCTGCAAGCCAGGCGGGCGGGTCTATATCACCAACGAGAAGAATTCGCATTGCCTCGGCGAGCCGCGCGCCGAAAGCATTCGTTGGACCTACAACGAGGTGGCGAAGCTGTTCGGGCATTTCGAGATGGATGTCGAGCTTGGGCCTAAGAGCCGGCGATACCTGATCGAAGCCGGATTCGAAGACATCCGTGTGGAGACCTTCATGGTCACTAACCTGGACGGGGATCCGCAGGACTTCGCCGATGTCATTGCGGCCTGGGCGGACGTCTATGCGGGCGAGATGGCGACCAGACGCGGCGATGGACCGGAGTTCGTCGCACGCTTCCGGCAGGGCTTCGAGGATCATATTTTCGCTGCGCTCCACCCCAAGGGTTATGCGGGTTGGCCGATCTGGGTCGCATCGGGGCGACGGCCGCAATGAAAGCCAACGATGAGCCCACACCGCGATTCGGCCTGCGCTCCTTTCGAGCGAAATTCGTATTGGTCGTTGGCGGCGCGGTATTGTTCGACCTCCTTTTAAGCGGTGGCCTGGCGCTTTGGAATGTTCAAAAGCTGTCGCGCGACGCAACATCCGAAGTCGGTGAGGGCCTGACGATCGCAAACCAGGAATACATTCGTTCCTATGCCGAATCGACAGCGTTAAGCGTCGACCTGCTGCTCGATCGAGTCCATGGGGACGTCAAGGCGTTGGCCGGCGTGCTGCAGGCCCAGATCGACGATCCAAGCAGGCAACAACAGGTCGGAGCCACGCTTTCGCAGGAGGCGCCGGGCTCCGTGAAGGTCGTCTACGACTCGCGGGGCGATTGGGCGCAGAACCTGCCGGGAGCGCCTTCCGTGGTCAGCGTCTGGGGCTACCTGCTGGGCGCCGACCACAGTCCGCTGCCAAGCGTTCAGCAGGAAATAGAAGACAGCACCGTGCTGGACCTCGTTGCGCCGACGCTCATGGCCAGCGGGTCGTCCAAGCTGCAAATGTATTATATTGGTCCAAAGGAACGGCCGATTTTCAGGACGGTGCCGTATACGGACCAGGCACAGACCTTCGACCGGCTCTACCCAGGCCACAACAAGGCAGAGTTCTGGGAGTTTTTCTTTCCGGGAATCTATGGGTCATGGCAGCAATGGGCCAGGGATCCAGCCTCACGTCCGGTCTCTGACGATATCACCCAGACAGCGCCTTACACCGATGCGATCACTGGAAAGCTAATCGTCAGCTTTTTCCACCCGCTGTGGACGCGCGATCGCACCGGTATCGCTGGTACGGCGGGAGCAGACATCACTCTCGATCAACTCGCGGAAGTCGTCGAACGTGTGAAGATCGCTGAGACCGGGTTCGGCTTTCTCACAATGTCGACTGGCAACGTCGTGGCGATCAATCCGTCAGGCCAGGCAATCATCGGCCTGACTTCATCGAGCGATGCGGGCACCCAGGGCGTCACCGGCCTGGAGAGGTCCCTGCGGGGAAGTACGCAGCCGGCTATCGCGTCGCTGCCTCTCGACCAGAACAATGACGGTGTCATTCAGCATGTCATGCTCGCCGACAAGGGCGAACGCGTACCCTACATTGTTGTCCTCAAAAGATTAAAGCCGACCAATCTGTGGAGTTCGGGACCGATCAAGTCCGAAATGATGTCGGTCGGGATCGTCGTTCCCGAACGGGAGATCTATGCATCCCTGTTCGCCGCGCAGAAGAGTATTTCCCGTGCAACCAACCGTATCCTGCTCTTTCAGATCGCCGCGATCGTCGTTTCGCTTCTGATCGTTTTTGCCGCCGTGCTCGGAATTTCGAAGCGGATCACGGCGGGCCTCAGGGCGCTTGCCAGCGCCGCCCAGCGGCTCCAGTCCAAAGACTATTCAGTCCGAGTGAGCATCCCAACGCGCGACGAAGTTGGAGCGGCAGGGGTCGCTTTCAACCGCATGGCTGAGCAGATCAGCTTTCACACGGAAAACCTCGAGCAACTCGTCGACGAACGAACCAGGGAACTTGGGGACGCAAATCAGGAGATTTCCGCACTCAACGAAAAGCTGCAGGACGAAAACGTTCGCCTTGGTGCTGAACTCGCGGTCGCCAGACAGATCCAGATGATGGTCCTGCCGAAACAATTCGAACTCGAAGCGATTCCGGGGCTGGAGATCGCGGCCTACATGCGGCCGGCCGACGAGGTCGGCGGTGACTATTATGACGTCCTGCAGAACGGGTCACGGGTCAAGATTGGCATCGGCGACGTGACCGGTCATGGTCTCGAGAGCGGCGTGCTGATGCTCATGGTCCAATCCGTTGCACGCGCGCTGCAGGAGACCAATGAGGGGGATCCGCATCAGTTTCTGGATCGGCTGAACAGAGCGATCTACAAGAACATCGAGCGGACGAACACCGGCAAGCATCTCTCGCTGGCCTTCCTTGACTTCGAGGATGAGCGGGTAACGCTATCCGGCCAGCATGAGGACGTTCTCGTCGTGCGTGCGGACGGGGACGTCGAACGCATCGACACGATGGATTTGGGTCTGCCGGTTGGCCTGGAGAATGACATCTCGAAGTTCATTGCCACGCGCGACATCCTGTTCGGCAGTGGCGACGTGATCGTGCTGCACACCGACGGTGTGACCGAGGCGGAAGACCAAGACAGAAGGCTGTTCGGGTTCGAGCGCCTCTGCCAGAGCGCACGAAAACGTCAAGGCGGGAGCGCCGAGGAAATCAAAACCGGGATCATCGAGGATCTCATGGCCCATATCGGGATCCAGAAGATCCACGACGACATCACCCTCGTGATCATAAGGCACACATAGCCATGACAACGCTGTTCGGGACCCCTGACATTGCAATCGGGATGAAGGAGAGCGTCAGTCGCGTGCGGCTGTTCGACGGACCTCTCGACTTGAGTTGGCGTCATTGTGCCACGACCTCGGACTTCATCGCCGATCTTTTCGCATTGCGCTTCCGGTCGTCCCGCAATGACTACATGGAAGTGCGGCACAGTATCGGATATCTGGTCAACGAACTCATCGAAAATGCGGTCAAGTTTCGCGCACCAGGTGAGATCTTGATCGAGGCGTCGATGGATTCGGAGTGCTTCAAGCTCAAGGTGTCGAACGACGTCGATGGTGAAGATGCCTCTAAGTTCCAAAGTCTCCTGGCAGATCTCACGGTTGGCGACCCCGTGGACCTGCTGATACAGCGAATTGAAGAGAATGCCGCCAACCCCGACATGGCAGGCTCCGGACTTGGATTGCTGACGTTGATGAGCGACTACGGCGCACGCCTGGCTTGGATATTCAGCGCCGCCGACGAAAGCGATCGGCTTTCCGTGGAGACATATGCCTCTATTCCGATCTCGCAAATTCACAACTAGAAGAAACGAAGCCCGGCTATGGAAATCAAGACAGACGACTACCGTGTGTGGACTGAAGGAAGCGAAATTTTCTTCGACGGTGCAATGCGGCTTGCCAGTTCCGAGGCCGGTGCGCCTATCTCGGCGTTGGCGACCAGTGTTCTTGCCTGTAATCCCGCTTCCATTACGCTCAATCTTAAGGATCTTCACTTTCTAAACTCTTCCGGCATCAACCTGCTCGCGAAATTTACCATCGAGGTGCGCAAGCATCCCGATGTTCGACTCGTCGTGCGTGGAACGCCAGACATACCCTGGCAATCGAAATCATTGCCGAATCTGAAGAAGCTGCACCCCGCTGTGGTGCTTTTGATGGACTGACGAAGGTCGTCCGAAATTAGCCAAAGGACGGCGTGCAAGAGCGCTGCAAGAGCGCTGCAAGAGCGAGATATGTACGCCCGGATAAGTATTCGGATGCGAGGCTAACGACAATTTGGCCACGTGCGCAGATGCTCGCAATGGCTTGGGGGCTGGCACAGGCGGCAGGCGTCCGGGTTGGGGGGATGTCGGGCCGCCTGTGCCGATCAGCCGTCGCTGCTCAGTCAGAAGTGTGGCGTCGTGCAGTCGCGGTCCACGACCGTGAGATAGATCGTGTCGCTCGACGGCGCGGGCGACTTCGGCAGTGGCACGCGCTTGCCGGGATCAAGCAACTTCGCGAGCGTCCTCGCAAAGCCCTTGTCGAGCAGCCCCGCGACCGGCTCACGCATGTAGGCAGGAATCCGCGATGTGCGTGTCCGTACGCCGAATGCAAGCCGCGCGGCTTCGAACGCGAGATGCAGCCGCTCCGAAGTTCGGTAGCAAGCCGCGGGGATCGTTCTCAACGGCAATGGCCTTTTCCTGCAAGAGCTTGCGGGCGGTCAGCAGCGCCCGGCGCTTCTGGCTCGTCAGGGTTTTCACATGCACCGGGCGAAACAGGTTGACTCGCATCATCTGCGCATCTGCGCAATGCCGCGGGCATCATTGCGGTCGGTTTGTTCACCTGCGCCTTAAGGAAATGCCTTGGTGTGGCGGGTCTCGATGCAGATCACCGGCAGGCCGGCCCTGGCCGGCCTTCGAACAACCACTGCGACAAGGGCCCGGCTTCAAGCCCAACCCGCTCAACCCACCAGCTGGGCTCCTTGAGCACCCGTGCCAGATCCTCCGGATGGCTCGCCACCTTTATCTCGCGGCAAATCTGGCCTGTTTCGTCGACAATGCAAATGGCGTCTCTTTCACTGACACATCCAATCCCGCATAATGATTCATGCTGCGCTCCTCCCTCTGATGCTTGTGGCTGCTCCATGCAGACCACGTTTATCATCAGGTCGAAGCGCAGCACCTTCGATCAACGCCAAGAGCGAGACCGTAAAGACCAACGGCACGTTCAAAGCCGCCTATCAGTCACGCCGCGCGCTGATGCCGATCGACGGCTTCTTTGAATGGAAGGACATCTTCCGGCACGGGCAAGAACAAACAGACCTATGCCATCGCGATGAAGTCGGCGAGCCGTTCGCCCTTGGCGGCGCTCTGGGAGGATTGGCGTGACCCCGCTACCGGCGACAACATCCGCACCTTCACTCTGCTGACCTGTGAGCCGAATCCGCTCATGGCGACGATCCACATCCGTATGCCGGTGATTCTGACGCCCGAAGACTACATGACCTGGCTGACGACCCCGACCCGGAACATCTCATGAAGCCGTTTCCAGAAGAGCTGATGACCATGTGGAAGATTTATTTTCTCTCGTTGTTACGTTGTGAGCATGCTTCTGAATCCGGTTCTTTGGCCATTATGAGGGGCACAGACAGGCAGGCAAAAGCATAATCGCAACGTGACAACCGGTGGTTCAATCTGAGGAGAGAAGATACAAAACGACATGATCGCCCTTTCCACCCAATTCGATGCCATCCGCCCGGAAAGCGGACGGATAGTCAAGGTCGTTGGCACCGACGGCACCAGCGCATTCTCGCCGAAACTTGTGCTCGTCACAGATGTCGACGGGACGCACGTCCAGGCTTTGGACTACGTCAAGAACAAGCGGCCGGGGGCATAATAGGGCAACCACAAGGCCGGTGATATCTAAGGATTCTGCGTGCGGTAGAAGGCGCAAATTACAAACACGATGCCGATGAGGCGCATCAAACCAGGGGAATATGAAGAGGCTACGAAGTAGGCGACCCCAAGCACAGCAGTAGCTATCAACCACCTGCCTGTGTGCTTGTCCGTAGACGCCATTGCGGCTTTGGTGCCTGCGAGTGACTCTCTTTTTCGAGATTCATGCTCCTGCTGCCCGCCCCGCGCCATCGCCCAACGGAAAATCAAAGCGTTTCGGGATTGGCTGTCTGCTGAGATGGATCCAAACGACGGCCCTTATGGCAAGACTGAAATGCGCCCAAGAAGAGCCACCAGTTCCGCCTGACGTTTCGTTTCGGTCTTGGCGAACAGCGAGGCAAGCTGGGAGCGGATCGTGGTGCGGCTGAGGCGCCAACTGCGGGCGATCTCCAGCGGCGCATCGCCCTGAGCCAAGCGCAACGCCAAGTGCGTCTCCGCGCTCGTCAAGCCAAACATCTTTTGCAGTGTCTGAGGATTTGGCCCCGACCTGTTCTCGCGATCCAGTAACGCCACAATGCTCGTTCCGTCAGGAGCGATAAACCCGTTCTCGTTCAATATCACCGGCCTGTCGCCGTTGCTGCGGATCACCACCCACGATAATGAGCCCGGCAGGAAATGGGCCGGAACATTCGCGAGCAGCCGCCTCAAAGCCACGGAAAGACCGCTGGCCGTATCGGCCACTTCTCCCTGGCGCTCCAGCGTGGTTTGAGCGGCTGCGTTCCATTCGAGCACTTTCCTCTCGCGGTTCAGCACGAGATAGCCGCAGCCGATGCGATCAAGCATGCCGGTTATGGATTCCAGGCTGCGTGCTCTTGGCTCCCCGACCCCTGCGCCCGATGCACGATCTGGAGGAAAAACATAAGAGGGCCGCGTCGTATGCACCTCATGGTTATACTTGGTCGTTGTCGCAATGTATCGGCTACCCGAAGCAGGATCACTATGTCTATCCATCAGAGTCATCTTATACCCCTACCCAATAAAGCTACTCGTGATCTGCAGAAAGTCTTCAAGTTATAGTTCCGTCCGTAATAACCTAACTCGACATCTGATGATTACACTGTTAAGATTCCCAGAATTTGCGCCGCAATCGCGAGATTTCTTCCCGTTTGTGTTCCGGCATATGAAAGCCACGCCGAAATTCCGCCGCCTCCGTCGGGGTTCGAGTGCAACCGAGTTTACTGGCGCTGACTCTTAAACTCGCCAGTGAGCATCCGATGTTGGTCGCAATATCTTTCAACGGTTCGCTATTAAGGTGTCCATGAAGAATTACCTTGCGACGGGCTTCGCTTTTGAGCTTTGCGTTCATTTCGGGAGCTCCTCAACTACGCGTTCACAACACGCGATTCTATACGAATCAAATTGAAGATTGTCGTTAGCTTCACATCCAGAAACGTATCTCGGAGTGCATTTTTTAAGATTTCTTCATGCCGCCAAGCTGCCGATAATATTGCTGCTCACCTGTTTCCAACACCACACAGCCCTCCCGCGAAAGGGCAAGATTAATAACGAGCGAAATGGTGAGAAAGAAAGTTGGCATAGGGGTGGTCGCCCGCCTCCTTCGGATTTATTCTTTACCCGCTCCGCGCATCGCATCATGGGACTACCCGGCCTGGCAGCCGGAATTCAAACCTGGGGAATTCACCGGCGCCCTGCGTGCCGACAATGACAACACTCGTTTCCGCGGCGGCATGCGTGCGGTGCACTGGCCGGCCAAAGAAGATCCAGCCGCAGCGCTTGCCGTGCTGCAAGAGATCCGCGACACCACCGGCCAAACGCGTACGGAAGGCGCGCAGGGTTATCTTAACCCGCGAGACGCCAATCCCGACGACGCCGAGACGCATGACGTGCCAGGCGACGAGGTGACGTCTGAAACTATGGTGGAGCCGGCACAGGATGGGCTCGACGAAGTGTGGCCGGAGGTTCTGCATCAGATACGGCCGTCAGAGCGTGACATATGCCGGGGCGTTGGGCTGGATTGAAGGGCCGCGCACGGGATGGAGCGAGCCGCTAGGCTGGGTGATGTGCTGTGCTTGCGGAATGTTGTCGCCTCCTGAAGGGCGTAGCATGAGACCGGACTTTGATGGCCATGTGGCCGAAATTGCTGGCATGCACTTCTACACAAAGCCCGGCGCTCGCAAGAAGGCCGAAGGCGGCATGCTTGTTACCTACACCGACGCTGCTGGTACGAGCAGCGGCCCGCGTATGTCACCAACAAGCCACGCGGCGGCAAGAGGCCACACAGGACGAAAGCGGCGGCTGCGGCTTATCTGAACGCGCCGGCGGCCATACACTGTCGCCTTGCGAGCGGAAGGCTACCAGCGACCATGTCGGGCACCCCTGCGTTGATCGACATGTACACGCCGCAAGCTGGCGTCGAGAAGGCCCGGGAAGAACTGGCAAAGGCTTACGCGGCTGGCAACCTACCTCCCGTCACCAAGTGCCCTACGAAGCCGGCGAGGGGCGCCGGCTTTGTAACCGGCGCGAAACAAACCGCAAGATGCCTGCGCTGGCTTGGCAGAAACGGCCGGATTGGCTGAATTGCGGACTCAGCCGGTGTTAGCGGGGCCTACGCGTTATGAACGGGGCCCCTTCTCCTGCTGCTTTGTGCATTCCGCACTGCCTTTTATGCGACTTCGAAGCAGTGAGACAGCGCGCCTGGTCGGCAGTAGTGCCAGACTGGATGGCTGGATGGAGGGAGCACGAGATGAGTGAGACCCGCAAAATAGCAGCGATCCTGGTCTCGGATGTGGTCGGCTACAGCCGGCTAGCCGAGGTGCTCAAACATATTGCCCACGCAATCCAAACTGGCGCTGGTCGCTCCAACGACCTGGCTGCACGATATGGGGGCGAAGAGTTTGTGATCGTGTTGGTTGACGCTTCAATGGAACATGCGAACGAAATAGCCTTCCGGCTCGTCCAAAGCGTGCGAGATCTGAACATTCCGCACGATTGCGGCAGAGTGACCGTCAGCGTTGGCGTCGCTACAACGGTACCCAACGAGAACGAGAGCCCGAATGATCTCGTCAAAGCCGACGATCTGGCACTATTCCGTGCTAAGTCGGAGGGACGAGATCCCGTCGTGGTTGATGGTGTATGAGAAGGCCGTTGCCCTGGAGATCATGCGCGACAAGCAGTCCGCTTCGACCCAAGCCGCTTTGTGCTTGAATACCCGCCGAAATGATCCAGGAGGAGCGCCACCTCATTTCAAACGATCCTTTCGCCCCTCTCCGGCAGCGTTTCCTTGTCCGATGCGCCGATCAGCTCGCGGAGCTGAAGGCCATTGCACGTCAAGGCGATGCCCTCCCCACCCGCGATGCAATGGTTAGTATCGCCCACTCGCTGGCGGGGGCGGCGGGTACGTTCGGGTTTGGGGAGATCAGCGCGCGCGCGTCCGCGCTGGAGACGCTGCTGATCGAGAATGGGGATGAAGGGGCGGCCGAAGCCGCGCTCCATGCCCTAATTGCGGAGATCGAGCGGACGCTGCAATGATGCGTCCGGCCATGCCTATTTCTTGGCGCCGGAAAGGCCGGTCCTGGTCATCTCGCCCCAGTTCTGGTCTGCCCGCAAGAATTGCCACCAGCCCCTCAGGCGCCAGAAATTGTTGAGCTGGCGATAGCCAAAATTCTCGATCACGGCGACCGCCGTCAGCACGGCCAGGTCCCGGGCACGCGGGAAGCGCTGGAGCTCGGCCTCTTCGAGGATGAGGGAGCATACGCTGACGCAAACGCCATAGGTGAAGATGAGCGAGGTGAAGGCCAAAAGATATTCGGCCGACAGGATGCCGAGCAGCCAGAAGGCCGGGATCAGGATGTAGCCCAGCACCTCCGCCACGGGCCCCAGCACGTCGGCAATCAAGATGTGGCCGAAGCCGAGGAAGCCGACGCGGCCATAGCGCGGATTGAAGAGCATGGCGCGGTGGCGGAAGAAGCATTCGAGCGCGCCGCGCTGCCAGCGCGTGCGCTGCCTTTCCAGAACGCTCAGCGTTTCCGGCGCCTCCGTCCAGCACACCGGTTCCGGAATGAACTGAATGCGGTATTTGCGCCTAGCGTCACGCATATGGCGGTGCAGCTTGATGACGAGGTCCAGGTCCTCGCCCATCGAACCTCTGGTGAAGCCGCCCACCGCCACCACTTCTGCGCGGCGGAACACGCCGAAAGCGCCGGAGACCAGCATCAGCGTGTTGATGCGGCTCCAGGCAAGCCGCGCCATGAGGAAGGCGCGCAGATATTCGACCACCTGGAGCAGCGGCAGCAGGCGGCGCGGCAGATGGATCTCGCGCACCCTGCCCGCTTCGATTTTCGAGCCGTTGGCGATTCGGATCGTGCCGCCGACGGCGATGGTGCGCTCGGGGTCGTCGATGAAAGGCTGAGCGGCGCGCATCAGCGCATCGGGCTCGAGGATGGAGTCGCCGTCGATCGCGCAGAAGAGCGGCGCGCGGCAGACATTGATGCCGGCGTTCTGGGCGTCGGCCTTGCCGCCATTCTCCTTGTCGACCACGAACAGCCGCTCGGTCATCGGCGAGGAATAGAGGCCGCGGATCGGCTTGTGCGCGAGCGCCTCCTCATAGGGCCGATGGAACTTCACCAGCCTGAAGGCCTCGATCAGGCGCTGCAGCGTCTGGTCCTTCGAGCCGTCATTGATGACGATCACCTCGAAATTAGGATATTGGAGCGCGAGCATGGAATGGACGCTCTCTACCACGTTCAACGCCTCGTTATAGGCGGGCACCAGCAGCGCGATCGGCGGCGCGACGTCGCCATAACGGTGCCAGAGCAGCGCCGAGCGCGCCACCGGCGGGCGCTTGGAAAGCGCATAGCCCGCGACGGCGAGCTGCAGGAAATAGATCGTCGTCTGCGCCAGCCCCGCCCCGATGATGAACCAAGACAGGGTGGTGGCGGCAAGAACGATCTCGTGGCTCCAGTCGGCGATCATAAGGCCGGCCCCTCGGCAAGAACGAGCGAGGCGGTGCGCTGGCTGCGCGAGACCTCGCTGTCGGAAATCTCGCGCAGCAGCCGCTCTCCCGGCTGGCCGAAGGAGCGCAGCGCATTGGCGGCGGCATAGCGCACGTTCCACGCCTCATCGTCCATCAGCCTGGCCAGTGGCGGGGCGAGTTCAGACAGGCCGAGCCGGCCAGCGGCATCGGCGGCGGCGCTGCGCACGTCCCAGTTGCCGTTTGCCATTGCGGTCGCCAGGATCGCCGGCGCGTCGGCGTGTCCTGTGAGGCCGAGCGCGCGCAGCGCCGCGGCGGCAATCTCGGGCGATGCGTCGCCGGCCAGGCGGGCGAAGAAATCGGCGAAGCGAAAGCCGCCGGCGCGGGCAAGCGCGTCGATCGCGGCCGCTCGAATGAAGGGCACGGCGTCAACACGCGCGGCATGGTCCGCGAGCTGGTGGAGGCGCGCCGGCGGAAAGCGCCTGAAAAGCTCGATCAGGCGCCGCGAGCGCTGCCCCGCCACGCCGATCTTGCGCAGCGCAATGCCGAGCGGCGGCAAGCTGCCGAGATCGCAGAGCGAGATGGCGACGGCGATCCTGACCTCGCGCGAACGGTCGTGGTCGAGCGCCGAAAGCAGGCTTGCCACCGCACCTTCCGAACGCAGCGCCGCCAGCATCTCGGCCGCGTGTATGCGATCGGCCACGTTGCCTTTTTCCAGCTGCCTGCCGACAAGGGCCGGCAGGCCGCATTCGTTGAAGGCGGAAAGGACGTCGTCATGCTCCTCGCCGCGCAGCAGCGAAATGAACTCGAACCCGGCATTGATCGCCACGCCCGCCGGGACCACGAGCACCGCTGCCTTCAGGACCTCGCGGTCGCGGTGCTCGGTGAAGGCGATCAGCGTCGTCAGAAGCTGGCGCCGCTGGTCGGCCCCAGCCCTGCCCCAGCGCTCCTGCAGCACGCGGCGCGCGATCAGGAACAGCATGATTACCAGGGAAAGAGCGGTGAGCAATATGGATAGATCCCAGATGTACCACATGGTCAGAACCGCGCGGTCAGTCCGAGCCCGAATATGCCTCGGTCGAATGTCGGGCGTTGCTCATGCGCGATGCTGGCGCGCAGCGTCAGCGGGTCGCTGACGTCCCAGGAAATGCCGCCGAAGACGGTGCGCGTCGGCACCAGCGTGCCATTGGAGATTTCGGGGGCGTCCGCGTAGCCGCCGAACAGATTGAAGCGCTGTGTCACCGCAAGGTCGGCGCGAAGCACATAGCCGTCCGCGCGCGTGCCGATATCGTCCTGCACATGCACCCAGCGGGCGGAAAGCCCAAGGCGGCCGTCGAGGACATAGCCTTGCACCCAGGGCGAGATGCTGGTGACATTTGTGTTGGCGAAATTGTCGTAGCGGGCGTCGATGTTCAGAGACAACGGGCCGAACGCCTTTGCCGGCGTCACGAGCTGCCACGAAGCGCCGGCGCCGATCGAATAGCGCGCCAGGAAGTCGGCGTCCGGCGTCGTCGCCGCCAAAACATAGGCGGAGAATGCCGGCGAGAAGGCCTGATCGATGCGGCCCTCGACCTGGACGTCGGTGTGGCCAAAGCGGGTGGCCAGCCGCGCACGGCCGGAAATCGTCGTGCGCGGCGACAGCCGATAGGCAAGGCCGGCCGAACTGTCGGTCCAGTCGCCGAGACCATCGGTGAGATCGCTCACCTCGCCGCCGAGGTCGAGTCGCCATTTGCGCGGCGGCGGCACGGCCAGCCTTTGCTCGACATCGGCAGAACCTGGCTCGATGGCGAGCGCTTGGCGATAGGCTTCCCGCGCGGCGTCGTCGTCACCCTCGGCGCGGCGCACATCGCCGAGCCCGACCAGCGCGTCGGCGTTGCGCGGATCGGCCGCAAGCACGCGCTGAAACGACTGCCTGGCGCGCCTGTAGTCGACCTCGAGCAGAGCAATTCTCGCATCCAGGTCGAGCGCCTCGACATTGTCCGGCGCCGAGGCAAGCACGCCGTCGACCAGCGCCCGGGCGCGCGGCGCATCGCCCTGCCAGATCGCCAGGCGCACCTTGCCCAGCCGCGCGTCGAGAAGGCCGGGCTTGATTGCAAGCGCGCGGTCGAAGAAATGCCCCGCCTTGTCGAAGCGCCGGCTGGAGCCGACGACAAGGCCAAGGGCGACCAGGATGTCGGTGTTCTTCGGCGCCTGCCTCAGCGCCCGGCGATAGACCGTCTCCGCTTCGGGCAGCTTTCCCGCCGCCCGCAGGCGCCTGCCCTGCTCCATCAGGCCGGCGAAGGGATCGGGCCGCCGGCTGGCCGGTTCCTTTGCCCGCGCCGGAACCGCGGGAGCCCGTTTCGCCTCGCTGCCGGCAGCCTGCTTCGCCTTGCGGATGTTCTCGACAAGCGCTGCGGCGTCGGCATTGCCGGGATCGGCCTGCGCGACCTTCTCGGCGAGCGGCAGCGCGGCATCCGGATTGCCGGAGCGGAACTCGACCTCGGCCATGCCGAAGCTGGCGTCCCGATAGGTCGGGGCAAGGGACAGCGCCCTGGAAAAGGCCTGCCGGGCGGCCGGCAGATTGTCGCGGCCGAGCTCGGCGAAGCCGAGTTGCACCAGGGCGTCGGCATTGTCGGGCTTGAGCGCCAGCGCGCGCCGGAAAAGGTCCGCCGCCTCGTCGAAATGCTGCGCTTGCCTGGCCTTGACGCCGGACGCGTAGAGCTCGTCGACCGTCTGCGCCAGCGCGGCGCCGGGAGGCGCGGCGATCGCCAGGATCAGGCATACGGCCAGAGCTGTGCGCCGGCTGCGCCTCATCAGCGTTTCCCGCTCTTGCGCGAGATCAGACGCGCGAGCCGGGCCAGAAGCTCCTCGGGGATGAATGGCTTCACCAGGTAGTCGTCGGCTCCTTTCTCAAGGGCCGAGACAATGTCCCTTTCAGCCTTGCGGGCGGTCAGCATGATCACTGGAGTTTCCGACAGAGCCGGATCGGCTTTGAGGCGGGCCAGTACCTCCAGGCCGTCGGCCTTGGGCATCATCGCGTCGAGCACAATGATGTCGGGGCGGTCCTGCTCCGCCTTCGCCAGCGCTTCGGCCCCGTCCACCGCCTTGATGACCTCGTATCCTTTCGCCCTCAACCTGAATTCCATCAGCTCGAGCAACAAGGGATCATCATCGCAGATCAGAACTCTTGCTTTCGCTCCATCCACCAGTCCTGCTCCGGTTCCGTCGCCCCCCGGAGTGATCAACCCATGAACCGACATCCGCCAAAGTGGTCCATGCCAGAAATTCCGCGCAGCTTTCCCCGCGCCCGCCAACGCCGCGCGATCATAGATAAAGCTGATTCGCGACGGTTGCATTTCGATACAATCACTAGATGAATATCGGCCCATGGTATAGGAGCCGCAAACGGCAAACCGCGCTTGCCGACAGCTTCTTGCCGCCGCCTTCCCCTGGCGCGTCTAGGCCGGGCCATCGCGCTGCGGGAGCAGCTTCCTCACTTCACCTGCAAGCGCCAGCGGATCGAAGGGTTTGGCGATAACCCCTACGGCTCCCATGGCGAGATAGCGCTCCACCTCATGCGTCTGGGTGCGCGCCGTGATGAACACCACGGGGATTGAGGCCGTCAGCGGCGAATCGGCCAGGCGCCTCAGCGTTTCAGGCCCATCCATATCCGGCATCATCACATCGAGCAGGATGAGGTCGGGCTGCCAATCGGCGGCATCGGTTAGCGCCTCGATGCCCGAAGAGCAGGATCGCACCTCGAATTCCGAATCGAGCTCGAGCGACATCTGGGCGATTTCGCGGATATCGTTCTCGTCATCCACATACAAGATCCTTGCCGGCATCATCGTCACTCCTTGCCAGGGGTCGGCGCGCTGCCGTCGCGAGAAGCGATCAGCATGCTTCTGACCAGCTTCGCGACATCGATTTCGGAGGCCCTGGTCTTGGTCATGATCGCCTGCACCCGGTCGCCGAGTTTCTGGTCGAGTTCCGCCGCCGAAAACACGATGACCGCGGTCTCGAGTGGCAGATCGACGAGGAGGTCGAGGCCAGATCCGTCGGGAAGTGCGATGTCCAAGATGACCAGGTCGAAGCGATGGCGAGCGACCGCCTGCCGGGCTTGCTGCAGCGTCTTTGCGGATGTGATCGAGACGCTCGAACCGAGCCCCTCCGACATCACCGCAAGCACGCCCTCATCGTCTTCGACATGCAGAATCTGCGGCTTCGGCTCGATCCTGCGGCCGACGATCTTGGCGAGAGCGGCGTGAAGCCGTTTCGAATCCACCGGCTTCTCCAGCCAGTCGACGATGCCGACGGCGCTGCCGTTCAGCGAGCGCCTGGCCTCGTCGGCGACAGCGGAGATGACGATGACCGCAATGTCGGAATTGGCCGGTGATGCCCTGATCTCGTAGAAGAGCTTGATGCCGGATTCCTCCGCTAGCTTGATGTCGAGCGTCAGCGCCACGTAGTCGCGGGAGCTCAGGAGCGCCTTGGCGGTGTCGATATCGGGCGCGACGTCGCTGGAAAAGCCTTCAGCATCGAGAAGTGCTGCGATCACCGCAGCGACGTCGGGCTCGTCCTCGCAGATGAGGACACGCAGGCGGCCATCGCGCTTGCGCGCCCGGCGCTCGACCAAAACCGGCTTCTCGGCCTGCCTGTGCGCTTCGGGAAGCTCGACGTGAAACGCTGTTCCCTTGCCTTCCTCGGTTTCGAAGGAAACAGCGCCGCCCAGCTTTTCGGCGATAGCCTTGACGATGCTCAAGCCCAGGCCGGTGCCGCCTATCTTACGCGTGCTGGAGGCGTCCGCCTGCTCGAACTTGCCGAATAGGCGGCTGCGGAACGCCTCGGGGATGCCGGCGCCCTGGTCCACCACGGAGATGCGCAGCATGTCGCGGTCATGACGCTGGAGTTTCACCGTGACGGTGCCATCGGTGTGCGAGAACTTGATCGCATTCGACAGCAGGTTCGCCATCACCTGATGCAGGCGATCCGGATCGATGTTGGCCTCGGCGCGCGGGGCATCGTCGACCAGAACGATCCTGATCCGACTGTCGGCCATGTAGTTGGAACTGGCGGCAATGGCCTGCTCCAGGACCTGACGGACAGGCATCTGCTTGATCTTGAAGGTGATCACGCCTGATTCGATCTTCTCCATATCCAGGATGTCGTTGATGAGAAGAACCAGCCTTTCGCTATTGGTGTGGGCGATGTTGACGAGATTGGCGGCCTTGGGCGGCAGTTCGCCCGCCACGCCGGCCGCGATCAGACCAAGCGAGCCGCGGATGGAGGTCAATGGGGTCCGCAATTCGTGGCTGACCGTGGAAATGAAATCGTTCTTGAGCTGGGCGGTGCGCTTCTGCTCGGTGATGTCGCGGTTGTAGGTGATGACGCCGGCGATCTTGCCGGCCTCGTCGCGGAAAGGCGTTTTCAGCGTGTAAAGCCAGCCCTGCCTGCCGTCCGGTAGGAGAGCGGGCTGGTCGATGCGCAATGTCTGCCCGGCCTCCAGCGCGCCCGTTTCATCCTGCCTGAAGCGCTCGGCCACGTCCTTGGGGTAGAAATCGAAATCCGTCTTGCCGATAAGGTCCTCGACCGAGGCGGCGCGCACCAGTTCGGCGGTGGCTGGATTGGCCGCGATGAAGCGGCCGTCGACATCCTTCATGTTGAGGCTATCCGGCAGCTCGCGGACCATGGCCCGGTAGATCATGTTGGACATGGCGAGATCTCGCCGCCGCTGCTGGCGATCGACCAGAACGCCGATGATGAAGGTGCTGAGGAAACGGAACACCAGCGACGGGAGCGTGCTCTGCTGCACAAAGCCGGCGACGACTTGCGGGGGGATGATCAGAAGGGTGATCAGCCCGGCAAGCGCGACCGACACGCCCAGGCCAAGTATGTCGAACATGGTGCGCGACCGGGCCGCCACGATGTGGTGCCATGCCAGACCGACGACGGCGGTGATCAGGATGCTCACGATGCCGACGCTGGCACCCTGCCCGCCAAGATAGAGGCGATAGGCAATGGACCCGGCGGTGGCGATGAACAACGCCGGCCACCCGCCGAAGAACGCGGCGGCTCCGACAAAAGCGGCCCGCAGATCGACGACGAAGCCGGAGACGGACAGAGCCGTCGCCATGGAAATGATCGCGCCCGCGCACATGACCAAGCCGAGAAGCAGCGACTGTACCCGCTGCGGGAGACGCCCCGTGAAATCCGCCACAAGGTCCCAAGCGACGACCAGGATGGAGACGAGGGCAAGATTGGCGAGGAGTGAGTGCCAGATCTCGGTCATGACTTTCCGGCTCCTTTTACCGATAGATATCGGCAAAACCTATCCAAGCTCTAAAAAGGGTGCGCGCTAGCCGACAGTGTCGGACCGATAGCAGCCCGACGGGACGATTTGGCAGGCGTCTTAGTTGCTGCACGCTCCTCGGGCATCTCTTTGGCTCAGGCTCCAGCTTCGGTATTGACTATTGGTTGTTCTCCGGCGTCTGCTTCCGAGCGGAGGCAAAAGACGCCCCTATGGCCGTCATTAGGCGCAAAGCGGCCCTCCGCGACGCCAATCCAGCGTCCAGTCCTGCATACGCGCTACGCTCATACCCACCCCGTGTCTCCGCAGTCTTCGTGACGGGAGCAGCTATTGGCGCGCCCGACCGAATCGTAATCGCATCAGGATGAAAGGACCCATGGTAGCCGATGCCCGCTCGTGCGCAGCGCCCGCTTGTCGGACAGGATGCCGCCCTCGAACTGGTCGAATATCGACGGGTGAACCCGTCTAAGATGCCGTTGGTGTCCAGTTTTGGACGTGCTTCGGCGATTGTCGTGTGAAGCTTTTTTGATCATGCCATCGAGCCCTTCTGGAACTGGCCGGCGCGAATGCGCTGATAGGCCGATTCCGTCGCCGGCGGCGACATTGATCGGCGCATCGGTGCCGGCCTTGCCGGCCGCTGCGAGCGAAGGTCCCATGAAGTCGAAGTAGAGATCGTTGATCGCCAGCGAATGCGTCCAGGCTTCGCCGTATTTCTGCAGCAGCGACGTGGTCAACTGCGGCATGCGCTGGGAGGTCTCGGCAATCGGCGTGTCGACATATTCGAGCGCAAGCCGGCAGGCGTGCTTGCGGAACGCAGGCCCGTCGCCGATCACGTGATCGCTGAAGCGTAGGCCAGGCATGTCGGTCGAAAACAGGCCTTCCGGTCGCGCTTTGCGATCGATGAGTGGAAGGTTCGCAATGCTCTCTCCGTTCAGGAACAGAAGATCGAAAGCAAAGAAGGCAAGATCGCCCGTGCGGCCCTCGTCCATAGCGGCCTGCAGGCGGCTGAAGGAGGTGACGCCGTCTGCCCGAACGGCGCACAGCTCCCCGTCGACATATGCCTCTTTCACCGGGAGCGGGCGGAGGGCCGCTATCGTCGCTTGATAGCGATGCGACCAATCGAGGCCGGTGCGGGTGAGCAACCGGATGTCGCTGCTGTCGATCCGCGCGTGCATGCGGTATCCGTCGTACTTGATTTCGTGAAGCCAACCGGGGCCGTCGGGCGCTTCGTCGACCAGGCGCGTCAGCTGAGGCTCGATCCATTTCGGCGGATGTGTTTTATTCGGCTTTGTGGGATTCACCGTCTTCCGCGCCAATTGAGATAAAGCGTCGTCATGCGGGCCAGACTACCACATGATGGACGGGATATCCGCTGCAGCTTCTATCGGAAATCCCGCGTCTTCACCTTGATGCGGTCGATGTGCGCATAGGGATCGACGATATCGCGCGCTTTCGGCATGCCGCGCGGATCGACGCCCGATCCCCCATGATGGGCCTCGTCACCACGGCCGTGTGGCAACGGAAATGGCGTGTCGCGGTTCCCGACGCTGGCGAGTTCGGCCGAAACAGGAGCCAATCGAGATTGGGATCGGCCTGCACTATGGCGAGGTGGTCGTCGGCAACATCGGCCATGCCCAGCGCCTCGAGTTCACGGTGCTGGGCGACGCAGTCAACGTCGCCAGCCGGCTCGAGCGCCTGACCCGCCATACCGGCACAAGGCTGATGATCAGCGACGACTTGGTGCGCGCCGTGCAATCCCGCGGTCATGAGCCGTCTGTAATCATCAAAGACTTGCGGCCCGACCAGACGCGCACGGTACGCGGAAGGCAACGGCCAGTCGCGGTCTGGTGCTTGCATGAGACAGCTGACAGGCTCGGGGCGGATACATAAACTGCCGGCTACCGCCCAAATCAGCGTGCCACGGAGTAAATTCGCTGCAGCTGGAAACATCGGCCCGCAGCCGTTGTTCGGACGCGAGGGCTGGTGCCGCCTGTAGCGGCGGCGACCTCCGCTCCATCCGGTCCTTCCCGGTTCGCATGCTCCGTCGCGGATGAATCCCGCTCTAGCAAGGGGCCAGACATGACCAGTTATGATTGACGAGGCGAGAGCTGCTGGCAGGCACAGCGGTGACTGGCGTCGCTCTTGCGGGAGTAAACCTCATGCCTGAATTTGCGGCGGCGGCCGCGCAAGACACCGGCGCCGGCTCCGCTCGATCTGGTGCTGCGCATCAACGGAACCGAGCAAAGGCTATCCCTCGACCCGCGAACGACCCTGCTCGACGCCCTTCGGGAGCACCTGCATCTCACAGGATCGAGGAAAGGCTGCGGCCTGGGCAGTGCGACGCGTGCACAGTGCTGATGGACGGCAAACGCGTGAAAATCGTGCCTCTTGCTCGCTGCCTTGGCGGAGGGGCGTGAGATCACCATCGAGGGTCTGCGCCCCGGGCGAGGAGCTTCATCCGCTGCAGGCCGCCTTCATCGAACGCGATGCCTTCCAGTGCGGCTATTGCACGCCCGGGCAGATCATGTCCGGTGTCGCCTGCATCGAAAATTCCTCACAGGTGGAAGTCTCCTCGTATCCGTCGTGCAGGATGGCCGTGAGGCGCCCATCGCCCGCAGCGCCGAGGGCCACCCGCTAACCTCCGGTTCGCTCGGGTCGATTCCGGGCGGTCACCGAAAGTCCGCTTTGGAAAAGCGTCGGGAATGTCAAGAAGTGGCGCGTCCCGCTGGTTCAAACACCTGGGCTGCGGAACGCCAGAAACGAGCGTCGAAAGGCTGGGTGGGGTGGTGGAGAGCGGAAATTCCGATCCGTCGACGAACTGGACAAAGAACTGGAGCGGCGCGGACATGCCTTCGTCCGTTATGCCGACGATCTGAACGTCTACGGTCGCACGCAGCGCTCGGGCGAGCGGGTGATGCAATCCCTGCGCAAGCTGCTTGCCAAGCTGAAGCTGCGGGTCAATCAGACCAAGAGCAAGGTGGAGCGCGCCACGGCATCGAAGTTCCTCGGCTTCCCGTTCTGGGTCGCCGGGGGACGGAACATCCGGCGACGGGTAGCGCCACAGGCCATCGGACGCATGAAGGAGAAGGTGCGCATGCTGACCCGGCGCAATGCCGGTCGCAGCCTCGCGCAAATATGCAAGCCGCTCAGGGTCTATCTCGTCGGCTGGAAGGCTTACTTCCGGCTTGCCGACCCCGAGCGTGTTCGCCGACCTCGACGGCGGGTTCGCCACCGCCTGCGGGCCATACAGCTCAAGCACTGGAAGCGGGGTTCGGTCATTTACCGCGAGCTGATTGCTCGCGGCATGCCGGACCACGCGGCCAAGCGTTGGAACGCGCATTGGCAACTTCCGATGTCAAAATATCGGCCGCCATCCCGTGGGGTTCCATAGTGTCCATCACTTTCTAATACATGGGGGGCGGCGTATCCTGCTGCACAGCGCGAGATTTTCGGCCAGCATTTCTTCAGTGCGTTGAAGCGCGAGCTCGGTCCGGTGAATGCGCTGCCTGGCACCGCTTCTTGCGCAAGGCGCTTGCGCGGCATGGCCGGCCGGATCGCATCGCCGTTTGACAGATGAAGCCGTTCGCCTGTTCCGGCGCTGTTTTGACAGGGCGCGCATTGGTCATTCGGCCCATCGCGCTTTTCTGCGGCCCGCCGTTTCGCGTTTGGCCGCCACCAGGTCGCGGTGTTCGCTGAAGAAGTACTCGACCGTGTCGCCGACGCTGTCGATGGCACGGTAAAGATACATCCAGCGACCGCGAACCTTGATGTAGGTCTCATCGACATGCCACTTGCCGGTGACGGTCCGCTTGCGCCGGTTGAAGCGCTCCAGCAGTTGCGGCGAGAAGCGGACGACCCAGCGATGCACTGTGGAATGATCGACACTCAAGCCGCGTTCGGCCATCATCTCTTCCAGATCGCGCAGGCTGAGAGTGTAGGCAAGATACCAGCGTACGCACAGCAGGATCACCGACTGGTCGAAATGACCGCCCTTGAACATGACAAGCTCCTCGGCAATTGAAGAGCCTTCATGCCTCATGCGGTCTTGACGGAGAGTTTGCGACGGAACCGATAATCATGCCAGGCCATTGGAACTTAAACGAGAATCAGCGCCAGCAACTTGCCGGCATCGCATTTGCCGAAGGTGCGTGTGAAACTCAAAGGAAGCACGGCCTTCACGATAATGCGATGGCATTTAATTTGAGAATCCGAACTTCCAGGTTCTCAAATTAAGTGCCAATCCTGACCGAAACGACTGCATTCTTACGGTTAACTGCCAAGCGACACGAGGTCCAGTTCGGCGAACTCGCCGGAAAATCCAAAAATGCCGCCGTGAAGGAGTTCGCCCGCAACATGGTCCACGACCACACGGCTACCAACGACAGGCTGAAGTCGCTCGCCGAGGCCAGCAAGATCCCGCTCCCGGCAGGGCTCGACAGCGATCACAAGCAAATGCACGCCAGGCTCGAAAAGCTCACCGGTGCCGATTTCGATCTCGCCTACATCAGCGGCCAGATTTCGACCATCAAAGACAGTGCAGCTTCTCGAATGGGAGATCGGTTCCGGCCAGGATGCCGACATCCAGCACTTTGCCTCGGACGTCTTGCCGACGGGGCTGGAGCATCCGCGGATGACGCGCGACATCAGGGCGAAGCTGGTGAACCCATCGCTCGCCGACGCCGCTTTATGCCCGACTACGAAATAATGTTCGTGCGATCCATCCTGCGGCCGGAACAATCCTCGTCGCTCGTGGTTTGGATGCCACCAAACAAGGAGACCTCTGATGTCTGAATCGCGCGAATGGATGATCCAGTGGCTGAGAGATGCCCACGCGATGGAAGAGCAGGCGGAGACGATGCTGTCTGGACAGTTGAGCCGCATCGAGAGCTATCCGGAGCTGAGCGAGCGCATCCGCCTTCATCTCGAAGAAACAAGGCAACAGGCTTCCCGGCTGAAGACCTGCCTCGACCGTATCGATGAAGGATCGTCCACCGTGAAGGACGCGGGTGGCAAGCTCATGGCGCTCGCCCAATCCATCAGCGGCGTGTTCGCCGGCGATGAGGTGATGAAGGGCTCCCTCGCCAGCTACACTTTCGAGCACATGGAAATCGCCTCCTATACAATCCTCATCGCGGCGGCCAACGCCGAGGGCGAGACCGAAATCGTGCAGGCCTGCGAGCAGAACCTCCGCGAAGAGGAGGCAATGGCGGAGTGGCTGAAGAGCCGTCTTGGCCAGACAACCCAGACGTTCCTGACGCGGGCCGCCGCCGACAGCGACAGCGCCAAGCGGTGATGGCCGGGTTGGTTAGCGCGAGAAAGGCGACCCGCTCCTGACAGCCGGGACACTGGGTCGTCCAGGCTGCTCTTCCGTAGTTCTGGAGTTCCGGCGCTGAATTGTCGCCTAGTCGACCGCCGCGTGCTCCTCAAGCCGTCGCTGATACGCAATACCTACCGCAGCCGCGATGGCTAAACCCGCGGCACCAAGAAGGAGCTTGTCTCGCGTCTCCTGATCGCTCAGTGCGCCCTGGACAGCAGATGACGCTTGACCGGCGGCAGCGGCTGCCCCCTCGGCGGCCTCGCTGCCGGCCTGCCGCAATTCGTCGAGCAGATTCGGCGTCTTGGCGCCCAAATTCCGCACCTTCTCTTTGACGGCGCCAGCCGCTTCCTCCGCATGTTCCTTCACTGTTTCGGCCGTCTTGGCGCTCATTTCGCCGACCTTCTCTGCCAGCTCGACGGATTGCTCCTTCAAGCGCTCTCTGGCGAAAGCGAGATGATCGACCTGCCCGTCCAAGCCCGGCTGAATTGAAGGCGTACGCAACAGGCTGAATAGTCCTGCTCCGATCAACGCGGTCGCGATTGGCGGACGGTGAAGGAACCGCCACGCGAGACCAGCCCCAATTACCAATGCGGCGCCAGGATTCGCGGCAGCCTTTGCCTTGAGATCCTCGATGATCTCCAGCGCCGTCAACTGCGCGGTCGATCTGGCTTTCGCGACCAGCGCATCCTTGGCCTCGAGCGCCTCTTGCTTCAGTTCGTCGGTAAACTCGGACACCGTATTTGGCGAGCGCAGCGTCGACAAATCTTCCGCGAGCCTTGCGCGGGCTGCCTCAACGTCGTGTTCGAGTTGGCGGAGATTTGCCTCGCCCATCACGAACCTCGCTTTCCGCTGGACTGACCGGATCTGCCGGACCGGGAAGCACCCGGCCGTTGTGACTGATCCGAATTGGCCGATTTATCTGTCGACCGGCCCATGCTACCCGGGGCCGATTGGCCGCGCGATACGCCTGAGGTCGCGGACGGCGACTCAGCCGACCCGGCTTGCTGTTCGCCCGACAAGGTGCTGCCGAACTCGCCAGCCACGTCGCTCACGACATCCTTGAGGCCATCAGCATTAAGGCCGCGCTCCTCGGCAGCGGTCCTGAGCCTTTCGCGCGCCTTCACCGTCGACTCCTTCAACCGTTCGCCGACTTTCTCGGCGCTGTTCGTCAACTGCTCTCCAGCTGGGCCGAGTGTCCGCTTTTCAAAATCCGTGGGGCGGAAGGCTGCAGCGACAGCTGCCCCTGTGGCGAGGCCGAGCAGCGCCAGCGTCAGTGGCTGCTCTTCGACTACGCGGTTCACCGTCTCTTGGAAAGTTGATTGGGCTCGTCGCGCGACCCGCTCCGATGTCTCAGTGACGTTGCGTCGCGCCTCGTCAACGTATTCCGACGCGGACGAAGCGTAAGCGCTGGCCGTGGCCGCGACCTTGCCGCCGAGGTCCGAGGCATGCTCCCGTGCATTGTCTGCCGTCTCCGAAGCGTCCTCAATGCTTTTCCACCGGCGCCCCTGGCCGGCGGTGTTCGAAGACCTTGGGTGAACGCTTCGCTGGCCCTTGCTTCCGCGGGTTTCGTCAGCGTGATCAAAGCCGCCGCTGGCCCATGCCCCCCCGCGGCGCATCAACAGCGCGCAGCCGGCTGCAACGAGAAGAAGACCTTCCGGGTTGTTTTTGGCGGCGCCGATGAGCCATTCCGCCGTTCCGATGTTGGTCGTATGCGCTTCGCGGCTCATGTTAGATGCTCCTTGGTTATCGATATATCCTGTTTGATCTGATGGATTGATCGCGTGGGCGTCATCTCCTTTTGCGCATCCATGCGGCCCTTGTAGTAGGCGAGCGCTCCAGCTGCGGCCACGACGCCGGCAACGATCAGGCAGGACCAGTGCATTACGATCCCAAAGCTAGCTATCCAGAAGACGACGGCTTGCACTGTCAGCAATCCAGCGATCAGCCCAAGCACCCCGGCAGCGGACATCCAGATGCCGGCCCGAAGCTTGGCAAAAACGTTTTCAGACAGCTCCGCCCGGGCCAGCCGCAGCTCCTTTTGCACGAGGTCGGCAAGATCCGCCGCGGCGTCGGATAGTGCTCGTGGGAGCGTGGAATTCTTGAGCTGATCATGTGCCATTAAATTCGCTCGCTGCTTGCCGGTTGCGCCCGCGCACGGGCTCATTGGAGCGCGACGACGCCGGCGACGCGCTCTTCAGCGTCCGAAATGTCAAGAACCCCGCAAGGGCAGCAAGCCCGAAAACCAATCCGGGCTGGCGCCTAGTCAAATCGGAGGCGGCGCGGACCAGCTGATCGACCGACTGGTCCCGCAGATCGTCTGCGTAACCATCGATCCTGTTCGCAAACGTACGAACCACACCGGCGACTAAGGGCGCGCTTTCGTCGAGGTCCTCGGCTGCGCGTTTCGTCGAACTCGCGAGCTGGCCCATCACCTCGGCACTGCTGCCGACCTGACGGTCTAGCATTTCCTTCACCTGGTTGGTAACTGTTGACGCACTATTCGAGGCCGCCTGCTTGGCCGTATCAACTGCTTGTTGAGCCATGTCGGAGGCTTTCGAGACCGCGTCGCTCACGGTTGCCCCAATGTCCTTGTTTGCAATGTCCTCAACAGGTGTTTTGGTCGCGGATTCTCGTTCCTTGTTTTGGCTGTTCATGGTTTCCTCCATTGACAGGCAAAACTGCGGCAAAACCCTTTAGTTCCGTGGAGCTGCTCAAAGAAGCTACCCTTGCGCGCGGATACGTCTCAGCACAGACCAAAGTGCTTCCACGAAATCCCGGCTGTTTCATAGGAGTCAACTATCACGGTCTCGCTTCGCGATAATTGAGCTATCGGCAGCGATCCTTGTGGCAGCCCGGACCAAGGGGCGGTATTTCGCCGTCCAGTCATGCCCCCAGCGGTAGGGTCTCAGTTTGAAGCGGCTGTGGGTGGAAGCGGACTGCTGAGACCGGGATCTAGCGGCTTGCCCCGCCACCAAAAGCCATTCGAAACCCAAGGGCAACGATGAAGAAGGCTGCGATCCGCTGCTGCCAAAGCTTCACGCGGGGCCGCGTCGTGATCCACGAACCGATGCTGCCCGAAGCCATGGCATAAGTTCCCAATACTAACGCGCCCGTCATTTTCTGGGTTTCGTCTAACAGGAGCTGTTGCAGGCTCACGGGCCCTCCATGCGGATCAACAAATTGAGGAGGAGGCGATCATGAAGGTGTTGGGCCAAGGGTTCACTAGGTTTGCGATCATTCCTTCCCGGGCTGCCGCAAGTCGACTGACTTGACGTGGGTCCTGCTGGGCTGCGGGCTTCCCGAACGTGAAGATCAGCCGTAGTCCTAGCCGAACGAGATAGGCTGCTCCCATCCATTGGAGCGTCGCGAATGCAAACGGGGACGCTCGCACGAGCTAGGAACGCCGACCGCGATAAGGGGAAGTTGCATCACGCCCGCGCCGGCTGTCGTCCCAGCCCAACTCAGCGCCCTGTCCAATCCACGCGCCATCACCAGCATGTTATCAGACCTCGATGGCATCTGCAGTATGATGACCGTTCGAACGAATGTTATCCAGATCGCGGGATCGATGAGCTTTCTCCTTTCGTAGTTGGACCCCTTGACCAAACTATAGCGTCCGCGTCGCTGGTCAACGACCGACATCGACACTGGCGAACGTCCGCACGTGGCGGTAAGTCGGGTCGTCAAGCCGAAATTCAAACTGAGACACCACGCCCCGGCGGGTTAAGAAGCGGAGGCCGTCGGCGTCTTTTATGATCTGCGTGCGGTAGCCGTCGAACTTGGCCGCGTGAATTCAATCTTTACCCTCGGGAGGATGGTCAACCCAGGGTCGGCATCTGAACCCCACGCCACAGGTGCGAACTAAATCGCGACCGCCCGACTTAGGTTGCGGAACATTTTAGCAAAATTGAATGTTTAGTGGAAGTGACAGCTATCGGAGCTTGGCCCGCCGATTGTCAACAGACGGCACGGAACAGCCGCCGAGCATGAGGCCTGCCATTTCTATATCTGCCCACGGTGCGGACAGGCTGTGGCATGCGCGACCTGCGCCAGGTGGTCTGGCACCAAAAGATCGAGCACGAGCCGCTTGAGATGGAGGCTTAGGCCATGCCCGCGAGTATGAAAGTCGACGATGAAGTTTCGCTCTCCATCACAATTCTGAAGGTTTTGGACAACGGCATGTCGAGCGTGAGCATACCCTCTTACAGCTTCCCCTTTTCAATCGACACACCGACCAGAGCAAAGGCCGGCCAGGAGGTCGACATCACAGGATTTGTGAGGCGGATCGATGACGCGAAGGGCAGGTTGACGGTTCGGATCGAAGGCGGAGGGCTCGTCAGTGCCGATATCGAAGCAGTATCACGTGGGCCGGCAGCGACAGTCCGCAAGTCTTGGTGACATCCAAACCGACCCCATCACGCCTGTGCGCTCCCCGTTTTGCTGCAACCAGTCGCCGGCTCGCGCCTCGACAGCCGCTTCGTCCGCAGCCGGCGGTTTGGCGTTCGAAGCGCTATTCACGAGTGATCGGGGCCGGAAGTTCTGTTTGTGTAAACCCTCGTTCTCCGCGACTTGATGCGCTTTCGGCGCCGCTCCGTTCGGCCGAGCGGCCCAGCGTGTCGGCCATCGCGGCACCTCGCGCGCCGATCGGCTGCGGCGCGCCGGTTGTGGTGTCCTTGGCCGTCTGGTGTTCCATCTCGGAGTTGAGCTCGGCTCCGACGATCAGGATCATGACTGAGATCCAGGTCCACATCATGAAGCCGATGACGGCGCCGAGCGTCCCGTACGTCGCGTTATAGTTGGCGAAATTCTCGAGATAGAAGGAAAACCCGATCGAGGCGGCAAGCCACACGACCGTCGCGAGGCCGGCGCCCCAAGTCAGCCACCGCCACGTCGCTTTCTCGCGGCTGGGACCGTAGCGGTAGATAAGCGTGATACCTGCCGCCACCGCGACCAGCATCACGGGCCAGCGCAGGATTTTTATCAGTGTCTCCGTCCAGCTGCCCAGATTGAGGAGCGCGAGCGCCGCAGGGACAAGCCCGACCGAGACCAGGAACGCGATGCCGATGAAGATGGCGCCGAGCGTGAAGGCCAAGGCCAGCAGATTCAACCGGACGACGCTGCGCTTTTCGGTCTCCTCATAGGCGATGTTCATGGCTTCGAAGATGATCTTGATGCCGTTGTTGGCGCTCCAGAGCGCGACGGCGAGGCCCAAGATAAAGCCGAAGGTCAAAGCGCCGGTATTCTGTTGGGCAAGGGACCCAAGCTGTGACCGGATAAGATCGAGCCCGCCCGACGGTAGAACGCCGCCGAGGAAAGCGATGTGCTCGGCGATTGTTTTGGGATCGGCGACGAAGCCGTAAATCGAAACGAAGGCGGCAAGTGCAGGAAACAGCGCCAGAAGCAGGTAGAACGTGGTTCCTGCTGCGATCAGTGGGACTCGGTCATCGCTTACTTCAGCTATCACCCGCCAAAGGATGTCTTTCCAGCCTTTGGTCGGAATCTGCGTGGGCCGCACCGCATCTCGCCCGCGGCCCTGCTGCTGCGCCCGCCGCCCGCTATGCACCTGTTTTGCGTGGAAATTGTTGGGCTTCTCGTTTGCCATGGCTCCGGTCCGCCTGTCTATTCGTCATGTAACGTGCAGGTCGGCCAAAGGATGCAAGCTGCAACTGCCGAGACCCCGCGCGCGGCTCTACTTCGCGGTCGGTCATGAACGCCTCTCGATGGCCGTTTTGGGTATACCTCATGGCATCTCGCTCAGAATTAGGGCAAGCGGATAGCCCCATAGGCTGGGTCAGAAATACGCCGCAGCAACCGTTTGGTTGTGGTGGTAGCGAAACTGCCCATTGTCGGACGGTGCAAAAATCAGACGCAAAACAGTCGCTTTAATCTTTAATCCGGGACTTTTGCGAAAACCAGGCCGCCGGAATCGACGCTAAGCGGAAGCTCGCTTGCTCCGGGTCAATTCACCGCCATGACCCTGAGCTGCCCTTCAGTCCAGTCTCGCCGTTGCCCGCAATTAACCCATCTCGGCCATTCGCGGCATAGCCAGAATGACTGAGTTTTACCCTAGTCTTCCTCCCGAAAATCCTGCAGCGAGGCATGGCGCAGATTCTCCTCGCCTGAAGGAATAATCACTTGCGGCCGAGGAATATGAAACGTGCGGTGCGCCCCGCCGCAGCGACAGCCTTCGCTATTCCTTCTTGTCGACCAGCGCCCGTAGTGCCGAGACGTCATGCAACAATAACCTGCTGCCGCGCTTTTCGATCAGGCCTCTCTTGGCGAGGTCGCTCATTTCGCGCGAGACCGCTTCCCTGTGCGTGCTCATCGTTGCCGCCAGCTCGGAATGCGTCGGTGCCGGGCTTACGGACACCTCGCCGTCCACGAGTGCGGCTTTCTCCGCCCGATGCAGGAGCTCGACGATCAGCCGTTTTCGCACCACCAGAGTGCTGTATTCGAATACCCGCTCGGTCATGCGCCGGAGCTGGGCAGACAGATGCTCAAGCAGCATCCAGGCAAAAGTCGGGTGGGTCATCACGATATCCCGGAATGCTGTGCCGGACAGCCGTGCAGCGCGGGTTGCCTCCAGCGCGACTACGCTGGCAGAGCGTGCAATCCCGTCAATGCCTCCGAGCTCCCCGAAAATGTCACCCGGTTCGACATCGCGATACGCTATCTCCCTGCCGTCCGCTGAAACCAGTGTCACGCGAGCCCGTCCTTCCAGCAGGAAGAAGACATCGCGACCAGTGTCGCCGTGGGAAATGATTAGCTCGTTGTGTCGATAGCTGCGCTCGTGCCACCGTTTGGTCAGCGCGGCGAGGTCGGCATCGCAAAGTCTTGAGATGAAGGCCAGAGAGCCTGTCACAACGGTCTCTTGTTCAATCAAGTGTACTTCACCTTACTCCCTATCCAAGGAAATTTGATGGCCGGCAGGCCCCGCTTTCCGGGATGCAAACTGGGAGCGGATTTCGCCAATGTTTTCTCCGGTGTGGGAATTCCCACAGCCGAGCCTGGTTCGACTGTCATATCCTTGTTGCAACGTCAGGCCCGCCGGCTCGTGTGCAAGCCGGCGAAGGGAAAGGGAACAGTCATGAAATTCTTGGCTCCCGTCACAAAACTTGCTGCGGGGTTTCGCAAATTCGTCGCGCCGCGCTACCGCCCGGAGCTTTATTACATGCGTGGCCCGGGGCCAGCCACCGCCCGCCGTATGGGCACGCCGCGGCAAAACCAATCCATCGACCACTACGCCTAACTTGCCTCGCGGACGGCTGACGCTCTCGCCCGGAGTGCCGTTCGCGCCGTTCCGTACCGGTCAATTCAGATCAATGAAGGGACGATCTGATCATGGTCATAATTCATGCTGCCGCCATTGGTCCATTTCGCAGGTGTTTACGCCTCCGCGCCGAGCGAAAAGCTCTCTTGTCGGCAACGGACCAGTTGAGCCGTTTACCCGATGACGTTCTTGGCGACATCGGCATCTCACGTGACGAAATCATGTGCGCTTTGCGAAGCCGCGCCATCCGTCATGCGGAGGCAGGCGCGGCCGGCACGACGATCGAGCGCACCAGGATCGTTTCGGCCTCGATCCCGAGACGGTTGGCTGCCGGCAGTGGCTACGCCTCGGCCGAGATCCCCTTTGGCTGGTCCACGAGCGCGCGATCGAGCCTTACATCGCGGCTTCGACAAGCAGCGGCGCGCGGACGGGACCTTCGAACGGCACTACACCTGCGACCCCAAGGACTGAATGTTGACCGACGGGAGCTGGGGAGGATATCAAAATGATCATGTCAGTTGTTAAGTCCCTCGCCTGTGACGCTCGGCACCGTGCTGATCGCAATCAGTCCGGCTTCATTGTCGGCTTCTGACGCTCGGGATCTCGCGTTCGCTCACGCTGACATGCCAATCAAACAGCTGAAAGACGTCTATTTGGATTGCGAGCGGGGAGGCCGCCGGTGCGCTGGGGACGGAAGACGTGATGTACTGTTCGATGCGCGAGTTCCGACTAGGCGCGCGATAGCAGTTTGCGCATAATCAACGATGCATGGCCTTCTGCACCGTGCGACGCGGCCCTGCGATCGACCACTTCGAACCATGTTTGCGGTAAAAGGCCATTGCCCCGTCGTTTCCCTCGACCACTTCGAGTGCGATGCTCGGGATGCCGGAATGGGCGGCAAAGACAGCGTGCAATATATTAGCGGCTAGCCCCGGTGCCGTACTCGCCAGCAGCTCCGGCCGGTCGGCGCGAGCGCCGGATGCCTTCTCGCGATAGACGCCGGCGATGTAGTACCCGGCATCCCTCGCCCCAGCGATGATCGATTCCTGGCGATCAAGATCCTGCCCTTGCGTACTGACCCGCAGATAAACACGAGCAACGGGCATATCCCCCTCCCGCTCGGCTCATTTAGATATACTTCAATGCGCTCTGGCTCAGAATTCGGCAAGCGGATAGCCCCATAGGCTGGGTCAGAAATACGCCGCAGCAGCCGCCATGATTGCGGTGGTCGCGAAACTGCCCATTGTGGCCCCTGAACATTAAGCGGGCACCGATATACGATAGAAAAATCAAAGCATGAACACCGGCCCGCTTTCGGACTCGCGGGCTTGTCCCAAGCGAGTCGAAGGGCGCGGTAAGGTGGAGCCCCGCCATTTGGCCCGTATAAATGGATGACATGTTCTGCCACTCGCCTTCGACTTGGATTCGCTTAGGTAGCCCCTCTGTCCAATCTGTTCAGGCTTTCGCCCAGTACGACAAGCGCGATGCCGAGCAACGCGATATCCTTGATTAGGAACTGGCCGAGGGGACCGAGCGCTGGAAAGCCCAGCGCAGGCTCCCAGATCGGCAGGACAATCATGATCGAACAGGTGACCAGGAAAATTAGCGCGGCCAAGGCCCCGCCGGTCACACCGGCGCGCGCCGACCAGGGGTAGGCAATCAGCAGAAGCGCGGTCGCGATCTCGATGACGCCAAGCACATAACAGGCACCGGCCTCACCAAAGACTGGATACATCCAGGCGAGCCAAGGCGTGCCGCCGATCAGCGGTCTCAACGCCTCGATCTCGACCGTCGTGAACTTCATCCCGCCGATCATGAGAAGCGGCAGTATGACCCCGGTCAGGGCGACGATCCGTCCGGCTTTCCTGATCGCGGCGATCTTTCGCGCCCACGGCCGGGGAGTTGTCTCGTCTTGACCTTCAGGCTCTGATGTTTTGAGAACCGCCATGAGTATCCTCCTCCTGTTCGATGACACTGGGGCTCAAGGTTCAATCGGTGTCGTAGATTTCGCTGGCTACTGTCCAGCCTCAGACTGTGCTCGCACGTTTTGCAGCAAGACCACCGCAAGGATGGCTGCAGCCAGCGCCACCAACGCGCAGATGCCGGCAGTCATCTGGAACGCCTGAGTGAACACCTCCCGCGCTTTGCCGAGCAAATCGGAACCGAGCGCCTCCGGCAAGGCGAGCCCAACTGCCACGGCGCCTCCCAGCGTGTCCTTGGCAACACTGATTTCTTGCTCGGATACCCCGTCCGCAACCATCCCGGTCATGCCGCTGCGATAGATTGCGGTGACGATGCTGCCAAGGATCGCGATGCCGAGCGCGCCACCCAATTCGCTGCTGGTTTCCGCGATGCCGGAGGCCGCACCGGCTTGCTCGGGTTCAACGGTCCCCACGATGAGGTCGGTGGCCAACGTGAACACCGGCGCAAGACCTAGGGAGAAGACGCTATAGCCTATGACGACGATCGCGAGATCGGCCTGACCACCACTGCGGGTGAGAATGAGAAATCCGGCTGCCGCAAGCGCAAGGCCGGCCGCCATCACATAGCCCGGGCGAGCCCTGCCAACCGCGATTGGGGTCAGCATCGAACCGGCGATGAAAGCAACGGCGGAAGGCACGGTCCACAGGCCCGCTACAAACGGTCCCATCCCCAGCACCAGTTGCAGGTATTGCGCGATGAAGAGAAACGAGCCAAACGCGACGAAGAAGCCGAGAACGTTGACCGCCAATGAAGCGCTGAAGGCGCGCGAGCGAAAGAGCCGCAGATCGATCAGGGGGTTTGTCAGCCGCGGTTGGCGCACGGCGAAAACCGCGCCGACAGTCACACCGAAGAGAATGGCGGAGGCCGCCTCCGGGCGGAGGCCGTGTTCGGCGATATCCTTGATGCCGTATATCACCGAAAGCACGGCGACAAGCGACAGCCCAGCGCTCAAGATGTCGAGCCGACCCGCTTCAGGATCGCGATACTCGGGCAGGACCATCGGACCAAGCACCAGCAGCGCAACCATGACCGGTACCGCCACGAGGAACACGGAGCCCCACCAAAAATAGCTCAGCAGGATGCCCCCGACCAACGGACCGATGGCAGAGCCCGCAGAGAAGCTGGCGATCCAGACGCCGATCGCAACCGTACGCTCCCTCGGGTCGAGAAACATGTTGCGGATCAACGAAAGGGTCGACGGTGCAAGCGTCGCCGCGGCAATCCCGAGCAGCGCACGCGAAACGATCAACATTCCGGCACTTGTGGAGAACCCTGCGAAGACCGAAGCTATTGCAAATGCCACCGCGCCGATCAAAAGCAGTCTGCGGCGGCCGATGCGGTCGCCCAACGTGCCCATCGTGATCAGGCATCCGGCAAGCAGAAAGCCGTAAATGTCTACGATCCAGAGAAGTTGGGAACTCGACGGCTTCAAGTCGGCGCTCAAACGCGGCACAGCCAAGTTCAAAACCGTCAGGTCCATGGAATAGAGCAGGCACGGCAGCGCGATAACTGCGAGCCCGAACCATTCGCGGCGTGTCGCTCTGGGCGCGGTTATGTCGCTCGTGACGGCCTCACTGAGCTCCAGAGCACACGCTACGGCACCGCCAGTCGCACCACCTGGGTCGGAAATTGTACCGATCTTGTTCTCTGACGCCATGCCTTGATCTCCTTGTCCGCCAAGCGGCTGGTCAATTGCCACCGCTGTTTCGATCGCTGGATTACTCCGATGCGCTGCTCAGTCCGGCTTGTATGGGTACGAGTGGTGTTCGTGAGCGATGATCCAGCGGTCACCCTCTTTCCGCAATCCGACGGTAAGGCGAAGGCGGGTTGTCGGATCCTTTTCAAGCTCGTCCTTCGTACCGCACCGCAGCAATGCGGTTGCAAAAGCAACCCGGTCGCCCGCCGTGACATCCAGCCGCTCGATCGCGAAAACGCCGCCGTATTTGAAGTGGTCGAAGAACGGACCCCAGCTATCCCGGTAAGCCTCCATTCCACGAAGTTCGTTCGGGGGTGGGACATCGAACATCACGAGGTCCGTCGCGTGATCCGCCATGATCGTCTCCAGGTCTTGCTGCTGCACGGCGTTCGCCCAGCGCTCGATAAGCGCCTGGATGTGTGCCTCAGCGTCACGCTCCTTGTTCACCATTAGAACTCTCCTCCTCCTCGATATTCTTCCGTCAAGCTGGTTCTGTATCGAGGACGATCGGGAGGCGTTCAATCCGACATTGGGTGATCATACTTGGCTCCGTCCAGCCAATCCGGCTGCTGCGACGCGTGTTCTTGAGTGTCAGCTTAGGGAGAGACGTTCAACTTTCCGTGGGTCGCGAGAGGGTCAAAGTCACTGGTTTCGGTCAACGTCCGCTTACGAGCCGCCAAATCGGCCCAGCAAGGTCCGGTTTGGTCAACTTGAGCCGGTAGCGGTCACTCGAAGGTTCGCTTCACTGAGAGCCGACACCAGGCGAAACAGCTTTTGATGTTTGGCGCGCCGCTCGGGGATGTCCATCTCCGGATGTGACTGGAATTCGGCTCCTGTCGTCCGCGCGCATGACAGGTCAAAGCCGCTGCTCGTGTCAGGATGTCTGTGATGAACCTAGGACCGGAGGACGTCATGGATATTTACAGTCTCGTTGCCGCGAACCTTCAAACTTCGGCTCGTCGGTCGCCGATGAACGCCGAAGCCGAAAACCGCTACTATTCGAAGCAGCTCGCCGTGCCCCGCTTTGGCCCGGGGCTGCTTCGGTCGATCGCCATGACGGCCAGCGTAGTCCTGGTGATCGGCATCGTCCTGATTTGGCCATGCATGCAGCGCATCGTGGGGTCGTTCGTCGGCTCCGCCTACGGCGCCGGGCAATTCTACAGCCGCGCGGTCAGCGAGGCCCGTGATCTGACCACGAAACTCTCGATACCAGAGACGAGGACCTGGACGGCCCGGTAGGCTTCGATAATCGCGCCCAACGCAAGCGCGAGTTCGCAGCCGACATGGGCCTGCAGGCCCACGTGCTTCGCATGGCAGCCGAAGGTGCCGTCTCGGCTTACGAGGACATCACAGGCGAAACCTGGAAGCCCTACGCTCGCCCGGTCGAGCAGCCTGCAAACTCGGTCGACCAAAAGGCCGCAACGGTCCAAATGGCAGCCTTCGAATAGGACGATCGCGGGGCTTTGCCCCGCCTTCCTTCAGCGTCCGCAACGCCATTGCGACCTGGTTCTGAAAAAGAAAAAAGGGCCGACGGAAAACCGCGGCCCATAACGTGTGAAGGTCATGGACCTCCAGAGGGGAACAGCTACTGCGGCGGAACTGGGAGGAAGCCGCCATGTGCATCAACTGAAGTCTGTATGCACGAATCACACTGCACTTAATTTTTGTGCAGTGCAGCTATGCGTTCGCGGCTCGTTTGACCGCAATCGTCGCGCTGGCGGTTTCCGCTTTGATAGGCCGTTCAAGCCAACCCTACCCGGTGATCAACGGCAACTTATGTAGCCAGCGATCCGTGGTGACTTGATCCAGCACGAAGGCCGCAACGTTTTCGCGCGAAATGGAGCCTCCGCGGAACTGGTTCAAGTTCGTGAGCGTCTGGATCGTGGTGCGTGCAGGCTTGTTGTTGAGAACTGAAGGACGGACAATAGTCCAATCCAGATCGCTGCCCTTGAGGATTGCCTCCTGACGATTCTTGTCGGCGTAAACCTTGCGCAGGAGTAGAGGGAAGATCAGCTTGTCGAAGAGGAAACCGCCGTGCCCTGCGCTGTCGCCAGCGCCCATACCGGTGATGGCGACGAGACGCGAGACGTGTTCCGCTTTCATGGCGCTGACAAGCGCTCGGGTCGCGGTCGAAAGAAGGGTGACTTCGCGAAATGGGCTTGCCGGTGTGCCGAGCGCGCTAATCACGGCATCGCGACCCTTGACGGCCTGGCGCAACACCTTCTCGTCACGGGCGTCTCCAACGACGATCTTCACTCCCTTCATGTTTGCGGCCTTTTCCGGCGAGCGCACCAGGAGGGTGACATCGTAGCCGCGGCTTACGGCCTGGCTGACGACATGGCGGCCGGTCGGCCCGGTGGCACCGAGCACCAGGATATTCGGTGCGGCGGCGAAACGTGTTTCAGAGACGGGTGTGGTCATGATTTTGGTCCTCTTGAAAGCCTGGCGCCTCTCAGGGGGCCGCCCTGTTGGGTTCAAAGGCGGCCCTCTGCGAGCAGTTCGCGGGTCCGCTTCAGCGTCGACAGCAGGGCCGACTTGTAGCCCTTGTCGCTGTCGAACTGCGTCTGCTCGGCTTGTTCCTCTGGGCCATCAGCCTCCTTGCCGCGCAGGCCGAGGTAGCAGTAGAACTTCAGCTGCAGTGCGCCGGCTTCGTCCTCGAAAAGCTCATTGATAATGGCGCCTTCGCGTGGGCCGGTCGCCTGGAAGAAGGTGACCTTGCTCTGCGGCTCGAGGGTGATGATCTCCCTGATGTCAGAGCCGGCGATGGTGGCTTCGCGCACGAAGTGGGTATCACTTTCCTCCACGACATCGCAGCGGGTGCAGAGACCCGGCGGGAGGAACAGGCGCGCGTCGCGCGCCTTCAGTTCCAAACCCTTCCATACTTGCTCCCGGGTTAGCTTTGTTTCGCCTTCCGGATTCACCGGGACGGTTGCGGTCGAATAGATCATGTTGATGGTCCTTTGTTTGAAATTGTGGCTGATTGCCTCAGGCAGAGGCAGCGGTTTCCGAGGCAAAGTCGCGGTAGGAGCGGAGCGGACGTCCAAGAAGCGTCGTCAGGCGCTCGACATCACTGCCCTCGGGCAGCATGCCATCGGTCAAAAATCGCTCGCCCATCATGCGCATGTCGTAGGCCATCCATGGAGGCATGAACTGCTTGAGGTTCTGCTCGAAGGCAGCCGTATCGCCGCCGCCATAGTTGATCTGGCGAGCGAGCACGTCCGACCAGATCGCGGCGATATCCGCTCCGGTAAGGGTATCGGGACCGACCAGGTTGATGCGAGTGATCGGGAGCGGCTGTGCGGCCTGTTCGCGGCGCAGCAGCTCAAGGGCAGCAACCTCCGCGATATCGCGAACGTCGATCATGGCAAGCCCCTTGTCGCCGACGGGCATCGGGTAAACGCGGTAGCCAGCGATGACGTCCTTGATCGTCAGATCGTTCTGGATGAAGTAAGCCGGACGCAGGATGGTAGCGTGAAAGCCCATCTGCTCGATCATCCGCTCGACGCCGAACTTGCCGGCGAAGTGCGGCACGTTCACGTAGACGTCCGGGTGAATGACTGACAGGTAGACGATCCGTTCGACGCCAGCCGAGCGGGCTACGTTGAGGGCGATCAAAGCCTGGGTGAACTCGTCTGGTGCGACAGCGTTCAGCAGGAAGAGCGTCGAGACACCGTCGAAGGCGGTACGTAGGGAGTCGACGTCCAGGAAGTCACCTTTGACGACGGCAACACCTGCCGGGAAATTGGCCTTGGAGGGGTCGCGGACGAGAGCGCGGACATCAGCGCCGCGGTCGACGAGGTGATGGATGACTCGGCCGCCGATATTGCCGGTGGCGCCGGTAACGAGAATGGTCATGGGATTTTCTCCGGGTTGGTATTGCTTGACACCCGGAATATGGCTGGTTCATTCTTAAACCAATAGGCTGTTAATTTAGACACTTCGTCTCACAGGTGGAACGATTATGGATCTCGTCGCCCTTGCCGATTTCAACCTTGTCGCGCGTCACGGTGGCTTCGGCAAAGCGTCGCGGGCGTCCGGCCGTCCCAAAGCGACCTTGTCCCGACGGGTTACGGAACTGGAGGCTGCCCTTCAACTTCGGCTCTTTGAACGTGGCGCGCGCAACCTCAAACTCACTGAGGAAGGACGCGCCCTTCATGAGCGGACAGCCTCTCTGCTGACGGAGCTCGACGAAACGGCGGCCACGATCGCGGCGGGCGGGGACAAGCCGCGCGGCAGGTTACGGATCAGCGCGCCGCTGTTGTTTTCGCAGACAGCCATGGGCAGGATCGCGGCGGGCTTTGCATTGAAATATCCCGACGTGCGGTTGGAAGTCACGACAGAGGACCGAGCCGTGGACATGATCGAGGAAGGTTATGATCTGGTCATCCGGGTCAATCCGGACCCAGACGAAAGTCTTGTCGGCCGAGCCTTTCTGCATGATCGCCTGGTCGTCGTGGCAAGCCCCGATCTGCCCCGGCCGGCCGCAGATCTCTCGGTGCCAGGTGTCGTGCGTGGGGCCAGCGATCGGCAGACCTGGAACGTCGTGACTTCAGAAGGATCCGCGACGATCGGGATCGAGGCCATTCTCGCACTGTCGTCCCTCATCATGGTTCGGGATGCCGTGCGAACCGGCGTAGGCGCTGCTCGTATGCCGATTTCGCTGGTGAGTCACGACCTGGCCGACGGCACTTTGCTGCACTGGGGTGATATCGAGGGTTCCGAGATCGCGCTGTGGGCGCTTTACCCGTCGCGGCGTCTGTTGAGCGCGCGTGTATCTGCCTTCCTGGATTTTCTGAAGCAGGCTTTTCCCAACGGAACGCCCGATGAACTGGCGGCCTACATCGGCAAGTGAGGGGCCAAAGCAGCCTGCTCCACATTTTGCAATCGGGCCGGCGTTACCCAGCGGTGTTTACCCGCGAATAGGCGCCGGGCGGCATTCCCACATGCCGACTGAACGCGACGCTGAAGGCGCTTGCCGAGCCATACCGACGCCTTGCGCAATCTCCGCCGTGGCAACATCCTTGCGAAGGAATTCCTTCGCCAGCGCCCATGCGCCAGCCGATCGCGTATTCCATCGGGGCCACGCCAACCTCCCTCCGGAAACGATCGAAGAAGGTCGAACGGGACATGGCAGCATCCCGCGCGAGTGTTTCCACCGTCATGCTGCGACCTGGATCCGCGTGAATCCGGCGCAAGGTCGGTGCCAGCAGCGGATCGGCCATACCACGCAGGACACCGGGCGGGGCCGCGGCGCTTGCCGTTGAACGCAAAGCTTCGATCAACAGCACTCCAACAACCGGTGAAGCACCATCTCACGGGCGGTCCGGTCGGCTCTCGTTTCGTCGTTTATCATCCCGACCAGCATCATCAGCCGCTCTTCGCCCTGGACGTGGATAACCTCCGGTAGCAACGAGACGAGAAGAGTCTTGTCATCCGAGCCAAAGGCACAATGGCCAACCATCGCCTTGATTTCGGCGGTCGCTTCTGGGTCTCCGAGCCGGAAGACACCCGGGCTGGTCTCAAGACGTTGGGCAAGGGCTCCGCGAGGAGGCGGTTCCAGGCTGCTCATCGTGAACGAGAAGATTTCCGGAACCAGCACGAAGTCGCCGGCCATCAGCAACATCGGAGCAGCTGCCCCATGTCGAACTCGTCGCGGACGATTCCGGACATCTCCTCCCGGCGGAACGCGAAGCCGTAGTCGAACAGGAAGTCGTCGCCGTAGCCCGACACGTAGGGCATCGTCAACCCGCGCTGTGCCTTAGTCGCCACCAGCTTCTCCAGCGGCGCCCGCGACATCGCGATGAGCGTCACGTCGCGGTCGTTCACGTGCGTGACCATGCCGCCCAGCCCATCGCCGACCGAGGTGCAGCCCGGGCACGCCATCTTCCAGTCCTCCCCGAACATCAGGTGATAGATGAGGAGCTGCGAGCGGCCATCGAACAGCTCCGGCAAGGACTTCGGCCCGTCGTCGGTGGCGAAAGCGTAGTGCTTCTCGACCGGAACCCAGGGCAACTCCCGCCGCTGCTTGGTGACGCGCCGTTCGTGCGCCGCCAGCTCCCGCTCGGCCGCCAGCAGCTCCTTGCGGGCGGCCTGCCACTCCTGCTCAGTCGCGACCTCCATCCGACCTCCCTATGTTCGACCTCGTCCTTGTTGAAACCGCGCGGCAGCGGAAAACTCATCGGCACCTCGAAGTCGACGACCTCCGCGACCCGTCCGTCCTCGAGGGCCTCGAGGCGCAGGACGGACAGGGCGAGCGGACGGTAGCCCGGCTCACCCGACGAGCACAAGAGCAGCATCGTCTGGTTGGTCCCGAAGCGGTCGTTCCATCGAGCCGATTGCTACCCGCGGGACGCGCCATTTCCTGACTTTGCCGTTTACGCCGCGAAGGTCGCGGCTCGAAACCAAACCGGACGGTCATCCGATCCTGTCCTGGGCTCCAGCGGCAGGTTTTGGCATCGGGATCGTCATGCAGGCGTAGTGGCCACGATCATTGCGCTCGTGAACCCGCCCCGCGTCTTCCGGCGATCTGATTGCCTGTCGCAACTGGCTCAGGTGCTTTTGAGCGTGCCGTTCATCCCTTCCGGATAGAAGCCGCCCTTGCTCACTCCGTCCTTGTCGGTGAGGTAGACGATCCGGAGCACCTGTTGCGGTGTTCTGGTGAAGGCGATTGCGTCCGGCGTTGAAGGAACGATGTTGGCTTTGCCGTCCACCTGGATTCCCTGGTCCTTATCGTCCGATCCGTCGATTTTGTCTCGGGCATCGGAGACAGCGTTGGCGGCCTTCCAGGCTTTCTCTCCCTTCCGGTATAGCGTAGATCGCGCCATTCCCATGTGGTAGGCCTCGACCGCCAGGATGCCTGCGGCGGCGGCGAGGAAGTCTTTGTTTTTCAGAACTGTCGCCGCACCCGCATAGGCGGTGACGCCGACATCCTCGAACAGCATGCCGCCGAGAACGAAGTTCGTTTCGTTACCGAAGGGATCGAAGTCCCGCCCGAGGCCAGCTGCCTCCGTAACCGCCTTGAACCCCGCATCGAAATCTATGGCCGGCCTGTCGACGGCGTTCTTTGCAAGCGTCTTGCGGTAAAATCGGACGTGCGCGAGTTCGTTTTCAGCAACTTCCTGCATGAATTCGCCGATGGCCGGCGTCTCGAACGAGACTGCTTTCCGCCAACGACGTCGCCGGATTTCGAGCCGGCATCGGCTGCGTCGATGCCTTTTCCGGTGGTGCCGCGGAGATAGTATTCAGCCTCCATATATTCGAGGTTGAGCGCAAAGCGGAAGATGTCTTCGTCCTGCACGTCCTCCTGGGCATAGGCGCGAGAAACCGGCGTCAGGCCCGTGGTGGTGGCGAGGGTTGCTCCCAAGCCGAACTGCAACGCGCGACGGCGCGAAATATGAATTGAAGGCGTGACACGGATCCTGACTTCCTCCCAAAAGCCCGCCGGTATCACCTGTTGGCACCTGATCGCGGGCCAGCCTTTCTAACCCCGTAAAACTCGATAAATGTTCCTTCGGTTGTCGCGCATTTTCGCCAAATGTTGTGCTTCGAATCCGAGCCATGACCTTGAGCTGATTATGGGCGACTGATGTCTCTCGTCTTGTCGAGAAGCTAGAGATCACAACTGCATCGATGTAGCCTTTTATGACCAGTGATATCTACGTCATAGGCGTCATTTGCGCTGGCCGGTGCTTCGGCGCCAATACACAAGCGAACGCCGATTGGCTTATTCGATCGAAGCCAAGGGCGACACGGCCGGTCCGTTCAAGGCGCTGCCATCAATGGCAAAGTGCGAGCCGTGGCAGGGGCAATCCCAGCAGCGTTCCAGCGAGTTCCAATGAACATGGCAACCGACATGAGTACATGCGGCCGAGCGCTTGTGGAGCGTGCCGTCCTCATCGCGAAAAGCCGCGACTTTGGTAAGCCCTTCGCGCACGATAGCGCCCTCTCCCGGCCGCAGCTTGTCGGCGGAATCGATTTCGCCAGGCGCGATATACTCGGCAAAACTCTTGATCGCTGTCGCATTCTCCGCCAGGTAATCGCCGATCGCGCGTGCCGTCTTGCGAGAGGGTTCGTAAAGTTCCCGCCAGGGGCTTTCCCCCTTGAGAATCAGGTCGGAAATCAACAGGCCTGCCACGACCCCATGGGTGATGCCCTGGCCGGAATCGCCGGTAGCAACGAAGACACGCCGGTCACCGGGATTGCGACCGATGAACCCGGCATAGTCGACGGTCTCCATCACCTGCCCGGACCAACGGTTGGTTTCCATGCCGACATCGGGCACCAGCCTTTTGGTCCAGGCCGCCAGGGCCGCGAAGCGTTTGCCGGCATCATCGGCCCGTCCTGTTTTGTGGTCTTCACCTCCGACGATCAGGAAGTCGGTCCGACCTTTGCCAGGCTGAAGCCGAACATAGTGATAAGGGTCTTCAGTATCCCAATACAGCGCATCCGGTAGGATATCGCGCGCGATCTCGAATGACATCGCGTAGGTCCGATAGGGCGCTTGTTTGGTATGAAGGGCGACCCGATCGTTGATCGGCGAGTTGGTGGCGACAACGGCCGATTTGGCAGACACGGCAAAGCCTGAGACCGTGGTTACGCGCACGCCGCCGTCGGTCTCCTCGACCTTGTCGACGATAGTCTCCGCATAAAGCATGCCGCCGCGCGCGCGAATGCCCGCAGCCAGCCCGCGGAGATATTTGAGCGGGTGAAATGTCGCCTGATTGGCGTAGCGAAGGACGGGCGTATCCGAAAAGCCTGCAAACGGCACGCCTGCGGTTTTCTCGACGTCGACACCAATCTTCAGAGCGGCGTCCAGTTCGCGCTCGATGACGGATTCCTTTCTGCCTGACGCCGGAAACAGAAAGCCGTCGAGGCGGCGGAAATCACACGCAATACCCTCCGCCTCTTGGATTGCTTGGATACGGTTGATAACGGCCGACTGGCTTTGGTAGTAAATCCGCGCCAGTTCCTCGCCGCGCAATTTGATCAGTTCCGAAAAATAGTCGTCGCAGATCGATGACAGATGCGCGGTGGTGCGTGCCGTCATGCCGCTTCCGATCCGGCCGCGATCAAGCACTGCCACCTTTTGCCCGGCGACGGCCAGTTCGTAGGCGACCGACAGTCCGGCAATGCCAGATCCGACGACCACGACATCGACCTGTTCACTCCGCTCGAGCGGAACCGCCTCAGGCGCGACTTCGGTTGCCGCCCAAAGGGATACAGTCCTTTCATCGCTGACATTCATGGCGGAACTCTCCAGGGCATCGATCAGGAAATGGACGCGAGGGGCTAAAAGTTCCCGCTGCGTTTGTACGCCGATCTAATGCGCTAAGCTCCACGGACTGCGCAGGTGGGAAGCACCCCCTTCGCGCGGGTTTCCAGGCCAGCTGTTTCAATCGCCAGTTCGAAGCGTTAGCCGCATTCGCGGACAATTGCCGTGGTCCGCCAACAGCGAGAACGCTGGCCACATCTGACAAGGCGCAACCAGTACGTGACCGTGTAGTGTCTGGACGATCTTGAAGGCATCCCCATGCAGTGTTCTATGAGTAGACACCTCGAAGTTCCAGGATACGATGCTATGCGACTTAAATGGCCGCGCCCGATTGTCGCCGTTTGGGGCGCGCCTGACCGTCCCGGCCTTCAGGACCACGTTGCCTCGGCCGATACCCACTGATGGAATGCGGCGATACGAGGGTCGGTCCAGCAATCTCTTCTGCAACACAAGTAATAGGCCTCCGTGTCGTCAGAGATCTGCATATCCTTGAACGGCAGGACCAGTTCTCCCTTGGTGATCTCTTCGTGGAGCACAGAGAGGTCTCCGATCGCGACGCCCTGGCCCATGGCCGCGGCACGATAGGCCATATCGGCACTGGGAAAGACCTCACCCGAGTTCACGTCAAGAAGGTTCGGCACAAATCGCCCAGCCCAAACTTTCCAATCGTGCCGATCAGACGTTTCATGCAGCAGGTTATGGTGAACCAGGTCGGCAGGAGAGGTTAGTGGCACCCCTCTCTCCAGCAGCTTTGGAGAGCAAACTGGGGTGCCGAACGATTGCAACACTAGCACCGCGTCGATATCTTTCGGCCCATTTGGATTACCGCAGTCAAAGGCGAGATCGAACTCACCTCCGAAGAAAATTTCCCAATCGTAAGGAGCGGTCGTTAGCAATGGCCTGCAATCGGTGTCCGGGTAACATCACGTCGAACTCGACATCAAAGACCAGTTGAAGGTCGCATATCAGCCGATCGAGCGTGTGTATTTTCCAGAGATGGGCATTGCATCGGTGGTCGCCACCATGACCGGTGGGCGGCAAAGCGAAGTCGGCATCGTCGGCCACGATGGCATGACAGGGGTTGCCGTTATCCTCGGCCAAGACAGATCTCCCAATGAAACCTATATCCAGGTCGCCGGCAATGGCTGGATTCTGCCCGTTGAAGACCTTCGCGCTGCGATTGCAGCAAGCCAGTCCCTTCGCGAGTCGCTGCTTCGCTATGCCCACGCGTTCCTCGTGCAGTCGTCCCGGACCGCGCTGGTCAACGGCCATTCCAAAATCGAGGAGCGGTTGGCCCGCTGGCTGCTGATGGTCCAAGACCGCGCCGAAGGAAACAAGATCTACCTGACGCATAAATTTCTGGCGACCATGCTTGGTGCCCGGCGCCCGGGCGATTACCACCGCCCTCCAAATGCTTGAATATCGGGGGCTGGTTCACGCCAAACGCGGCGAGATCGCAATCGTCGATCGCGTTGGAATGATAAAACTCACACACGGTGCTTACGGCGAGGAGGAGCAAAGTCACTTCGGCCTAGCCTCCGCCTAACTGTTCGGAATCGGACAAACCCTTGCAGGCTGCCGAATTGGTGCCATAAATCGTGTTGGTTTGGGTTTCAGGGAGGAACTCACATGACCAATACTTTTCACACCGTCACGGTTGAAAGAGCCGCCGAAGCCTATGTGCTCTCTAGGGGCAAGGCCCACTTCCTCTCCATCGCACAGGCAATCCGTGCCATCCGAACGCTCATGCCGGCATGCAAGGCTACCGACCGCGAACTGGAGGAGTTAGTGGGGGCAGCATGCATCATTCACGGTGTGCCCGTCGCATTCGACTTCAAAACAGCCGTGGCCGCAGAACCACAGCTCCATTCATAGGGCCGGTGATGCCTGCGCTCGCGCAGACGCCTACCTTGTTGGACGTTCGCCAAGCGATTGTCCGCTACCTGATCGACAACATCGGCAGCCCGAGGATTTCGATATCCGAGGTTAGCCACACTATCAGGAGAATGCTTCCCTTTGCGAACTGACGGACTGGGAACTTGGCGATCTCATTGCGCGAAGCGCGATCGATGCGGGATTCGCGATTGAACTCGACGCCGCGGATCCCTAGGACGCCTGTCGAGGCTCAATAGCGGAACAGCCGCTTTAGCCATGTGGCTCCCAATCACGGACGGTCAGGTTCCGGCCCCACACCGGTCGTTCCGTTGGTCCGGCTTAGTGGACGCGTCTGTCGATCCGGCTCGGCCGAACCAAGACGACACAGGCCGACAGCGACGCCTCTGTACTGCTCGTCGGCCGCCCGGTGACGGTGCTGCAATCGTGGCTCGAGCGCGCCGAAATATCTGAAGCCGCCGTGTTTCGCGGCATCGACCGGTGGGCAATCTCGAAAAACGAGCGCTCACGCCGCAGGCCGTCAATCTGATCCTGAAGCGCCGCGTCGCCGAGGCCGGGCTCGACCCGCAAACCTTCTCCGCCCACGGCCTGCGCTCCGGCTATCTTACCGAAACCGCCCTTCGCCAAAAAGAGTACAACCGCTCTGCAGCCCGGTCGGGTGGGGCTCGGTTGCCTGATGCACGACCATTTTTTTGCAGCCGCCCACAGTTAAGAGCGCACAACCAGCGGCACGAGGCCCTCGTGTCGCTCGTCGAGATAGCAGACGATGCGGTCGCCGACGCGCTGAAAAGTGAGGTCGACCTTCACGTCACCGACCGCCAAGTGCCGGAGGACGATGTTGTCGATGCCTATCGGCAGCCGAGGGCGTTCGACATTGATCTCGCCCTTCCAACCATCGATCCGAATCCCGAGACAGGCTTGCAGCATCATGAAGGCGGATCCGGCGGACCATGCCTGTGGCAGACAAGCCACGGGATAGGCCACTGGCGCATCACCGATCGCACGCGTAAACCCGCAGAATAGCTCCGGGAGCCGCATGTTGAAACGGACCGCCGCCTCGAACATGCTGCTCATAAGCTTCACGACACTGGTGCGCTCCTGGTAGCGGGCGAGCCCAGCGGCACAGATTGCCGTATCGTGCGGCCAGATCGAGCCGTTGTGATAGGACATCGGATTGAATGGAGGCTCGTCGTCGGCCAAAGTCCGAACGCCCCAACCGCTGTGGAGATGGGCTGATAACAGCTGCTCGGCAACTGATTGCGCCCGTTCAGCTGACGGTAGCCCGACATAAAGCAGGTGACCGGGGTTGGAGGCGCGCACCGCGCATTGCTTGCCTTCGCCGTCGATTGCCAAGGCATAGAAATTGCGGTCTGACATCCAAAACTGCGTCTCCACTGCGTTGCGGATCCTTTCTGCCATGCCGCTCCAGTGCGCTGCCTTGGCGACATCGCCGCGCTTGGCGGCCAGCGCAGCCATGCCTTGATAGGCTGCGAAGACGTAACCTTGCACCTCGACCAGTGCGATTGGTCCCCTGGGTATCGTCCCATCGCTATGGAAGATAGCGTCTGCGCTGTCCTTCCAGCCCTGGTTGAAAAGCCCCGTATCTGCCGCCCTGCTGTAGGTCACGAAACCCTCTCCGTTGCGGGCTCCTACCTCCTCCATCCACGCGATGGCCGCACACAGCGAGTCCCACATGCGATCGACGAACTCGTCATCGCCCGTGCGATCGGCATAGGACCAGGCCAGGTAAACATAGAGCGGAGTGGTGTCGACGCCGCCGTAGTAGCGGCCGAACGGTAGCTCTCGCAGCACAGCCATCTCCCCCTTGCGCGTTTCATGCATGATCTTGCCGGGCTCGGCATCGTCAAATATCGAAGTCTCTGTCGACTGATAGCGGGCAAGGAACGCCAGGACCCCGCGGGCAAGGTCAGGGTTGAGCCACAGCATTTGCAAGGCGGAAATGACGCCGTCGCGGCCGAAGGCGGTCGAGAACCAGGGAATACCGGCGTACGGATAAGGCCCGGTCTCCAGATCAGTGGTCAGCAACGCTATGTCGGCGCGGGTGCGCGTGAGCCAGTCATTGAACACGCGGCCGGAGCTGAAGACGGTGGCGCCCTGTCGACGCTTTGAGCGCATGGCAAACCGCGCTCGCGCCGCGGCCGCGCGGAAGCGATCACTGGACGGGATTTCCTCGCTGTGACCGACCTCCAGATGGAGCGCTCTGCTGTCGCGCATCCCCACCAGAATGAGGAACTCAGCGTGATTGGGGTGCATCTGATGGGGCGTCATCGAAAACGCGATGACGGATTGGCGCTCCACATTGTCGAGGCCCTCGTAGCGAAACGTCACTCTTGACTCGCCCACCCGCGCTTCATGCGCGCGACCGCGCCGGCTGCGCGTAGTGCCGCGCACCTCAAACATGTCACGGAAATCGGCGTCGAAGTCGAACCGGACCGGCAGCAGCACATCGCGCGCGGAGTAGTTCGTGAAGATGACGCGCTCGAACATGCGGTCTCGCCAGATGAACCGGGTCCGATCGATGTGCACGACACCCGGCAGCGTTTCACTACCGTTCGGCCCGATGGTGGCCAGATTTGTCAGATTGGCGGTGAATAGGATGTTATCTTGCGACAGCGAGGCGCCAAGCAGTGAGGGCATGCGGCCGCCGACGAACAGACGGAAGCGCGACAGCACACGCGTATCGTCGCGGAAAAGCCCGTCGCCGGTGCCGCGTATGTCGCCGTAGCTGTCCGCGACGATGAAGCAGTCCTCGTGCTTGAGAGCAAATTGCCTATGCGGCTCGCGCGGCGCCGATTCGTCGAGCGCCGGGAGAGCCACAGCTGGATCAAGCTTGCGTGCTTCGACTTCAGTGGTCATGTCAGCCCTCCTGTTCGAAAGAGACTTAGGCGGTGGAGACTTGGGCGGCGCAGGCACACATGCTTCCCCATAAGGCCGGCGCCGAACCATCCTCATCAACAGCGTCTCGCGTCGATCCCGCACTCGGCGCGCGATCGCGGAGAGCCTCGTTCGAATTCTGGGCGAATCATTGGCGAATTCTGCTGTAAAGCGCGATCAAAAGCGGCTCGAAGCCGATCGGTTCTAGGCCGGTTCGATCAAACAGGCCTGACCAGCTGCATTTCAGCGCGGCCATTTCGAGAGCCAAATGCAAATCGCTTGTTGCCGGCGAGCGAGCGGTAGACCGCCATATAGTCGCTGCACATGCGCCCGACCATGAACCGCCTTTCAAAAGTTTCCCGTACCCGTGCGCGATCGAGACCGCCTATCCGCCGTACAGCCTCCACAGCTTCGTCGACGCTGTCCACTATCAATCCGGACACGCCATCATCGATGACCTCTGGAACGGCGCCGCGGTTGAAGGCTATCACCGGGGTGCCGCGGGCCATTGCCTCGATGGTTACAAGGCCGAACGGTTCGGGCCAGTCGATCGGAAACAGCAGCGCTGTCGCATTGCCCAAAAACTCCGCCTTCTGCTGCTCATCGATCTCGCCAATGAACTCGACATTCGAATATCGAAGCACCAGGGGCTCAACTCGCTCCGCCCAAAATGATTGGTCAACCGCGTCGATTTTGGCCGCGATCTTCAGCGGCATTCCAGCGCGGGCGGCGATTTCTATCGCCACTTCCGGGCCCTTTTCCGGTGAGATGCGGCCAAGAAATGCCAGATATCCCGAGGCTTTCCGCCGGAATGGAAGAATATCACGCGGCAGGCCATGGTAGACCGTTCCGAGCCAATTAACCGGCGGCATGGGCCGGCGCTGGTCATCGGAAATCGAGACCAGCGGAATGTCGTCGAACATCGCGTAAAGCCGCGCCAGGAACGGAAGGTCGAGCCTGCCATGAAGCGTGGTAACGGTTCGCTGCGCGAACTCTCGAATTATCGGAAAGTGGAGAACATCGACATGAAAATGCAGTACATCGAATTCATCCGCCCGTTTACGGACCTGTTCAAGCATCATGATGTGGTAGGGAATATGGTTTTGGGACTTGGGATTCAGGCGCAGTGCAACATCGCAACACGCCACCAGTTCGGCCGAAGTGCGTGAATCACCGCTGGCGAACAAGGTCACCTCGTGGCCCTGTCGAACCAGCTCTTCCGTCAGATATGAAACGATGCGCTCGGTCCCGCCATAGAGCCTGGGGGGTACAGATTCGATAAGAGGTGCAATCTGGGCGATCTTCATTTTTGCAGGACATCGTGAAAGTGAAAAGTCGGCCTTCAACGAAAGCGGGCGATGCGCACACCTCTCCTTGTATTGCATCGACGCCAACTCTCGAATTGCTAATATGTTCCTGGGAAGATCACCCATCGTGACGTTCGGGCTAGGCAAGGCTTGAGGGCCTAGGTCCTGATCTTTGCGGAATGTTCGCGGGGTGCGGGCATTCCGGCATGGCATCGACCGCGAGCGCCGGCATCAAGGTGATCATATTCTGGGTCAACGTGGCGTGTCGAAGCCGCTTCAGCGGGGCCGAGTTTATTCGCAGAAGAAGCATCATTCTCCAGATCCCCCCTGTAGCGCGAGGCGCGTCCGTGGCAGAACTTTGGCATGGCACGCCTTGGCCCGCTGCTGGCATTTTTAGCGCTCTATGCCGCAATGTATGCTGCATTCGGGACAGCGTCCCCGTTCTGGCCACGGTATTTTGAGGCGCGCGGCCTGACACCTGAAGAGCTGGGCGTTCTGTTCGGGCTAGGCAACGCAGCCCGGCTGATTGCCGGACCGCTCGCCAATCGAATTGCAGATCTTCTCGGTGCCCTCCGCATCACCCTGGCGGTCTGCATCGGGATCGCGGCAGCGGCGACGCTTGGGCTGGCTGCCGTGCGATGCGCGCGCCGCAAGGGCGTCGGCGAGGGTTGTGATCGGTGCCAGCCCGAGGCGTCTTTCTTCTGTTGGTCGTCTATCTGGCCCAGTCAGCCGCGAGCCGGGTTTTGAGTATGGTTGGGTGCGGGGTGCGGCATCAGCGGCCTTCGTTGCTGGCACCCTCGCGGCTGGCCAGGTGCTCGGAGTTTTCGAGCTGGATGCGATTATATGGATGTACACCGCGCTGCTCGCCGGAGCGTTGGCTGCCGCCGCGCTGGTGCCGGAATCAGACACCGGCGCCGAGCGGGCTGCGGACCCGGTCGGGCAAAGCGTAATCGGCGGGCTGCGCGAGCTGCTCGGTCTCCCGACTTTCCGGCGCATCGTCATGATTGCGGCGCTGATCTATGGCAGCCATGCAATGCATGACACCTTCTCGGTCATCCGCTGGACGGCGGCCGGGGTCGGCACGGCGGCTAGCAGCATACTTTGGTCGGAAGCCGTCGGAGCGGAGGTGGTGGTGTTCGTTGTGGTCGGGCCGATCCTGCTGCGCCGGCTTGGCGTGGCCGGGGCCGCTGCTCTGGCCGCGGTGGCCGGAATCCTGCGCTGGGTCGTGGAAGCGGAAACGGCGGCGATCTGGATGCTTGCGTTCGTGCAACCGCTTCACGGCATTACCTTCGCACTGCTGCATCTTGCCTGTATGCGTGTTATCGCCAGCAGCGTGCCGGCACATCTTGCCGCCACGGCGCAGGCCCTCTACGCGATCGGCCCGGGGCTGGCCACCGCGGGCCTTGTCTGGGTATCAGGTCAGCTTTATGGAGCCTATGGCCCGCCCGGGTTCCTCATGATGGCGGGACTCTGTGTGCTGTCCCTTCCGCTAGTAATTGGACTTCGTGAAAGGCCCCCACCATCGGATTGACGCGTATGAGGGCGATGGTCGCCGATTGTGCGAGCTTCTCAGCCAAGGGGTGGTAGCGGCGGAATGGGGAAGATGCCAGAGGGGCTCGTCAGCGCCCTCGAGCTTCGGCTTGAGTATTTGCACAAACGAGTCCAGCGGGGGGGTTTATACCGAAGGCGGATGGGAAACAGCGACTGGAAGATAAGATCGTTCAGGATGCAACAGTCACGGTGCTCAATGCATCTATGAAGGCGACTTCTGCGGTTTCTCCTACGGGTTCCGGCCCGGAAGAGGACCACACGGTGCATTGGATGCCCTGTACATCGCGATTGACCAACGGGAGGTGAACTGGATCGTAGACGCCGACACCCAGAACTTCTTCGGGACGGTCAGTCAGGAAAGGCTGGTTCGCTTCATCGAACACAGGATCGGCAACAAGCGCATCATCCGCTTGATCCGCAAATGGCATAGACATGCTCGGACATGACCTCGCGAACGGTCGTGTTGCCGGCTGAGCGCTCCTCGGCGACACCGCGCATCACGATATCGCGGTCGGTCACCATGCCGACCAGCATGTCATTCTCCCGACCGGAAGGGCGCCGAGATAGTCGGCCCGCATTTTCCGGGCGGCAACCGCTATGAGGAAAGGCCTCTGTTCACTTGCTATGCGCTTTAATGTGCATATATTGTGCGTATGAGAGGTCGGAGATTTGCCATGACCCACGCACAGCTCGCACATTCCGCGGTGGTCTCAGGCTTTGTCGATAGCTTGCAGGAACCACGCACGCCCTATATCTCGCCGAAACGCCTGTCGCAGGCCCTCGGCGTGAAGGTGGCCAACCTGGCGCAGTTAACCGGTGTTCATCGCAACACGCTGCGCAATCCCGCATCGGAACGCCTGCAGGGCCGGATGCGCGAAATGGTGAAGGTGATTTCGGCCGCGACGGAACTCACCGGTAACGTCGACAAGGCGATCTACTGGTATCGCAACGAGCCCATCGCCGACTATGGCCATCGCACGGCGGCCGAGCTCGTTGCGGACGGCCAGGTCGAGGCGGTTCTGGCCTTCATCAGGGATCTCGAGAACGGGGCGCGCGGGTGAGAATCACCCACGTCGGCCCGGACGAGATCTTTCACCGCTATCTGACACCCAAATGGGCATTCCTGCCCATCAGCGGTGCGGGCGCGGCGATCGACGGCGGCCGCTTCAATCGACCGGGCGTCGAGGCGCGCCAGCATCATCCCGCCGGCCACCCTTGCAGCCTACAAGATCACGCTCGCCGAGGTCGCCGACCTTTCGCAGGGGTTCGACCCAAACGTCTGGGACGACATCTGGCAAGGATGGGATTGTGCGTGGCGCCAGATCGCCCGCATCGACAGGAAGGTCCCGCCATCGTGGAAGCTCGCGGACCTGGTCATCACGGCTGGGCTTCGCGGTATCCTGTTTCCGTCGCTGCGCCATGCCGGCGGCACCAATCTGGCGATCTTCTCGGCCAATCTTGTCGAAGAGGATCGCGTCGCGGTCCATGATCCCGATCATCGGCTGCCGCACGATCAGTCGTCCTGGTCCTGAATTGCCGCCTCTCGCCAAGGGCGCAACGACCTCTAGGGCACTTGGTCCTCAACGCGGTCAGCCTCTAATTCTTCCTCTTCGCCTTCCTCCTCCTCGCTCGCCAGCCCGGCCGGAATTTCTCCCGCCAGCAGCTTCTCCTTGCTGAGCAGTCCGGCGTCCTCGAGCGCCTCGAAATCGGGCAAGTCGCGCAGCGTGTCGAAACCGAAGTGCGACATGAAGGCTTTGGTCGTCACGTAGGTGTAGGGGGCGCCGGGCTGTGGGCTGCGCGGTCCCGAGGTGATGAATTCCTGCTCGCGCAGTACGCCGATCAGATCGCGTGAAACCTCCTTGCCGAAGAAGGATGACAGCTCGCCACGGGTGATCGGCTGGAAGTATGCAATGCACATCAGCACCAGCGCCTCGAACTGCGACAGGGGTTTTGACCGCGTTCTATCCGCGCCCTGGCCCGTTGCTGTGCCAAATGCACCGCGAATGACGTCGGCAAACGCTTTCCTGGTTCGGTGCTGCCATCCTCCGGCGACCGACACGAGCTCATAGGGCCGGTTGCGCAGTTCCTCGCGAATGTCGTCGATGATCAGATCGACGTTGCAGCTCTTTCCGACGACCCGCGCCAGCGTCTCACGCATGACGGGCTCGCTGGCGGCGAAGATGACCGCCTCAATCCGGCCCATCCATTCACGCCAGCGCAGCTCCGGCGGCAGGTGCTCGAGTTCGGTATCGACCAGCAAGCGCTGGTTATCCTTTCGCTGAGTTCCCGTCCGGTCCGCCATCGCTACAGCCCATAGAGCCGGAAGGTCGGCCGACCCGACAATTCTCGCACGGCGCCAAAGTCGACCAGCCTGTCAAACAGGCGCCGCAGACCTCGCTCGCTCATGCCAGGAATGGGCTGGGACGCGACAATCGCATCGTCGGAGAGCAGTTTTTCGACTACAGCATCCGATCCCTTTGCCCGCAGCTTCGGTGCAACGGCGATGAGCCGCTGGGCACGACGATCGAGCTCGGCCGAAAGCTCGACGGCCCGCAGCGCGGCGCGCGCGTGAGCCACAAGGAGGCTCTGCACGCTCTCCCGGCCTGGCCCCTGGTCCCTCTCCGCCAGGCTGGTTATTCTCGGTCGCACGCCACGCGTGTACCCGCCCGATCCTGACTGCGCTCCCAGCAGCGGCACCGCATATTGCCAGCCCAGCCGTTGCGCCAGCAGGACGTCGGCGAGCCAGGACCCGAAACTGCGTCCGAAGCCATGGCGCTCAGCAGCCGCGAAGGCGCCGGTCAGCACCGCGACAACGCCCTCCGCCCCGGAAAGCTGGCGGAGATCCTCGATCAGATCGCTCACCGCCTCGTCGTCGCCTCCGTGACCGAGTTCGTCCAGCGCGGCGGCGAGCACAGCTTCCGTCAGCAGATCCTCTGCCGGCAGCAAAGTCAGCCGGCGCCAGGCGAGCAGAATGCGGCCGGCCGGCCCGACGTCATCGCCGGGACGGGTCAGACACACCGCGTCACGCAGGGCGCCGTCATCCTCGACGCGGCCCGCCTTTCGCGACGTCGAAGCGGCCGCCGCGAGCGCCAAGCGCTGCCGCCAGGCCCCGGCCCACCGCTCCTGCCGGCGCACGACAGCGTCGAGCGCGCCGATCGTTGCGCCTGCCACAACCGCAGCCTCGTCAAGGCTTTGCGGGCCGTCGACCGCCCGTCGCAACCAGGACGGCACCGGCGCCACGGTGGTGACCAGTTCAATCCCGGCAGGGTGAGCATTGTGGCGGAGCGACGGCTTGGGGCGAAGAATCATCGTCAATGAGGATGAACGAGCGCGGCGCTTCTGGCAACGATAATGCGAACAAACCGCCGCGCCCGTCGTAGCTCCACAACGAACGATAATGTTGCATTATCATTCGTTGTTTACGAGGTCTAGGGGACCATGGTAGAATACGCCAGAATGGTAGACTATTGGAGTCTTTCGTGTCCCTGAACATCAAAAATCCGGCCACCGTGGCTCTCGCCGACGAACTCGCGCGTCGCCAAGGCATCAGCAAGACGGCAGCCATTCACCAGGCCCTGAGCGAGCGGCTGCACCGCTTGGGCTTTGGAGAGACCGCTCAGGAGCGTCTGCTGGCAGAATTGCGCGCCATCCGAGAAAGAGTTGCACGATTGCCCGAACTGGATAGTCGCAGCGACG
>NZ_JAMYPT010000024.1:0-77114 GCF_040320505.1 Mesorhizobium sp. M0678
CGTCCGCCAGACTCAACTGACCCAGAACACGATCCGCCATCCCGAATCTCCCTGCTTCGACCATCATCACAGAATCACCGATCGGCTTCTGTGCAAAGGTCTCCTTGTGGGAGAAGGGGAGACGCTGCGAGCAGGATCGTTTCACGTGAAACAGTCCCCCCTATTCCTGGGCCCGTGTTTCACGTGAATCACCGCCGGTGCTCCTTCCCCTATGTTTCACGTGAGTCATTTCCCAATACAAAACTGCGAAAAAATCACATCGAGCATGTCTTCGACATCGACCGACCCAACGATTCGTCCGAGCCGATCCGCCGCCAGGCGCAGCTCCTCGGCCTGCAGTTCCTGGCCGCGATCACCACTGGCCACTGCTGCGAGCAGGAAGCGTTTCGTCTCGTTGAGCAGCTCGACGTGCCGCAGCCGCGACGGCAGGATATCGCCGGCCTTGCCGATCTGGACTGCGGCACGACGCCCGATCTCGTCCAGCAGTTCGGCCAGACCCGTGCCGTCCCGCGTCGAGATAGCGAAATCATAGCGCACCGCGGGCGAGGGCGATTTGCCCCCCAACAGGTCAATTTTTGTTCCGACCCTCAGCGCCTGAATGTCGCTCGTCAGCACACCGATCGCGATTGGCTCCGCCAGATCCTCCAGCAGCAACAGCAGATCAGCGCTGTGCGCCTTGGTCCTGGCCTTCTCGATGCCGATCGCCTCTATCTTGCCGGGCGCCTCGCGCAGACCGGCGGTGTCGGTTACCCTGACCCGCACCCCTTCCAGGTCCAGTGCCACCTCGAGCAGGTCGCGGGTCGTGCCCGGCTCGTCGGTGACGATGGCCGCTTCGCGCCGCGCCAAGGCGTTGAACAGGCTGGACTTGCCGGCATTCGGCGCGCCGAGGATTACCACTTCGAACCCATCGCGAATGATTTCGGCAGCGCGGAAGCCGGCGACGTGGCGCTCTATTTCCCCGATCATCGCCCGGACATCGGACCAGACTGTATCGGCGACCGAGCCCGGCACGTCATCCTCGTCGGCAAAGTCGATCTCGGCCTCGATCATCGCGCGGGCGTGGATCAGCCGTCGGCGCCAGCCCAGATAGAGTTCGCTCTGCACGCCTTGGGCGTTGTGAACGGCAAAGCGCCGCTGCGCCTCGGTTTCGGCGTTGATGAGATCGGCCAGCGCCTCGGTTTCGACCAGATCGAGCTTGCCGTTGAGAAAGGCGCGGCGGGTGAATTCGCCAGGCTCGGCATGCCTGACACCGTCGAAGGAGGCGATCGTTTCCAGCATCCTCGCCACAACGGCGCGCCCGCCATGCACATGGAACTCTGCAACGTCCTCGCCGGTAAAACTGTCGGGACCGGCAAAGAAGACGGCAAGGCCGCTGTCCAGCACCGATCCGTCGGGCGCCCGGAACTTGCGATAGGTGGCAACGCGGTTTGGCACCTTCGATCCCGCAATCGTTTCGACAGCGAATCGACTATGCGGCCCGGAAATCCGGATCACCGCAATGCCGGCCGGCAGGCGCCCGCTCGACAGCGCCACGATGGAGTCTTTTGAAATCATTTGCCCGCTCTGCCGAAGCGCCCTAGCTATGCCTGTTCAATCCGCATCGAGTAGTGCCGTGACATTGCCTGCACAAAACCTGCTTGCCGAAGAGGCCAGCCCCTATCTGCAGCAGCACAGCGGCAATCCCGTGCACTGGCGGCCATGGTCGCCCGCCGCTCTGGCCGAAGCAAAGGTGCTGCAGCGTCCGATCCTGCTCTCTGTCGGCTACGCCGCATGCCATTGGTGCCATGTCATGGCGCATGAGAGCTTCGAGAACGACGACGTCGCCGCCGTCATGAACCGTCTCTTCGTCAATATCAAGGTCGACCGCGAGGAGCGCCCCGACATCGACCAGATCTATATGGCGGCACTGTCCTCGATGGGCGAGCAAGGCGGCTGGCCGCTGACCATGTTCCTGACCCCCGACGGCAAGCCGTTCTGGGGCGGCACCTATTTTCCGCGCGAGGCGCGCTACGGCCGGCCGGGTTTCGTCCAGGTGCTGGAGGCGGTTGACAAGGCTTGGCGGGAGAAGAAAGAAAGCGTTAACCAGAGTGCCGACGGCCTGACCACGCATGTCGAGACGCGGCTGGCGGGCAGCCATGGCAAGGCCGTGCTCGACCGCGGCATGCTGGCGAACCTCGCCAATGGCATTGACGGCATGATCGACCGCGATTTGGGCGGCCTGCGCGGCGCGCCGAAATTCCCCAACGCGCCATTCATGCAGAGCCTCTGGCTGTCCTGGCTGCGCGACGGCACCGCATCCCACCGCGACGCTGTTCTCCTCAGCCTCGAAAAGATGCTGGCCGGCGGCATCTATGACCATATTGGCGGCGGACTCAGCCGCTACTCGACCGACGCCGAATGGCTGGTCCCGCATTTCGAAAAAATGCTCTACGACAATGCCCAGCTCATCCGCTTGTGCAATTGGGCCTATGCGTCAACCGGCAAGGAATTGTTCCGGCTGCGAATCGAAGAGACGATTGCCTGGCTGTTGCGCGAAATGCGAGTCGAGGGCGATGCCTTTGCCGCCAGCCTTGATGCCGATAGCGAGGGCGAGGAGGGGTTGTTCTACACCTGGAGCAGGGATGAGCTCGAAGCAGCCCTTGGCGACGATTCAGCATTGTTTTTCAAATACTTCACGCTTGCCGGTCCGCATGGTTGGGAAGGCAAGCCGATCATTTGCCAGACTGATGCTCAACTGGCGCAGAGCGTCGTCGATCGTGACCTTCTGGTTCCGCTCAAGCAAAGGCTGCTGGCAGCGAGGGAACAGCGCGTGCGGCCCGGGCGTGACGGCAAGGCGCTGACCGACTGGAACGGCTTCATGATCGCAGCCCTTGCCGAGGCCGGACGGTCGCTTGGCCGATCCGACTGGATCGAAGCGGCGGCAGCGGCCTTTGCCGCAATTGCGGCTGCCGGACGTGACGGCCGCCTGCCGCATTCGATGCTCGGCGCAAAGAAGCTGTTTCCGGCTCTGTCGAGCGACTATGCCGCCATGGCCAACGCCGCCATCTCACTGTTCGAGGCGACCGGCAATCCCGACTATATCGATCGCGCCGAGAACTTCATTGAGCAACTCGATCTTTGGCACCGGGACAGCGACAAGACCGGCTATTATCTGACCGCGTCCGACAGCGCGGATGTGCCGATCCGCATCCGCGGCGATGTCGACGAAGCCAATCCTTCCGCTACCGGCCAGATCATCGAAGCCCTGGTCCGATTGTCGTCGCTTTCGGGCGATCTCGATCTCTGGGAAACAGCCTGGACAGTCGCAGAGCACGCGGGCGGGCGGGCGGAGCACCAGGGCTATGGCCAGGCGGGTATAGTCAATGCCTGTGCCTTGGCGCTTGAACCGCTGAAGCTGGTGATCGTGGATAGACCGGAGAATCCAAGGCTTGTTCCGGTTGCGAATCGAAATCCAGACCCGCGCCGGGTGGACATCGTCGTGCCTGTTGGCTCGGCGACAAATCTGCCGGCCTTGCCAGGCGGCGTCATGCCGCCAACGGCCGAGCCCGGCGCCTGGCTCTGCACGGGGCAGGTCTGCCTGCCGGTGGTGACTAGTGCCGAGGAGCTTGAGCGGCTGTTGCACCGGCAATGAGTCCAACGCGGCTCCCCCTTCTCCCCTTGTGGGAGAAGGTGGCCGAGCGAAGCTCGGTCGGATGAGGGGTGTTCCAGCTTGGCGCCGACGGAGTTCCGTCCGGCACCCCTCAACCGGCTTGGCGCTGCGCGCCAATCCACCTTCTTCCACAAGGGGAGAAGGGAAGGACGGCGCCGGCCAACCCCCTACGTATTCATCGAATCGAAGAAATCCGCGTTGGTCTTGGTCTGCTTGAGCTTGTCGATAAGGAACTCGATGGCGTCGGTCGTTCCCATCGGCGCCAGGATGCGGCGCAGCACGAAGATCTTCTGCAGGTCCTGGCGCGGAACCAGCAGGTCTTCCTTGCGGGTGCCGGATTTGAGGATGTCCATGGCCGGATAGATGCGCTTGTCCGCCACCTTGCGGTCGAGCACGATTTCCGAATTGCCGGTGCCCTTGAACTCTTCGAAGATGACCTCGTCCATGCGGCTGCCGGTATCGATCAGCGCTGTCGCGATGATGGTCAGCGAGCCGCCTTCCTCGATATTGCGGGCAGCACCGAAGAAGCGCTTCGGCCGTTGCAGCGCATTGGCGTCGACACCGCCGGTCAGCACCTTGCCGGACGACGGCACGACGGTGTTGTAGGCGCGGCCGAGGCGGGTGATCGAGTCCAGCAGGATGACCACGTCACGGCCGTGCTCGACCAGGCGCTTGGCCTTTTCGATGACCATTTCGGCGACCTGGACGTGGCGCACCGCCGGCTCGTCGAAGGTCGAGGACACCACCTCGCCCTTCACCGAGCGCTGCATGTCGGTGACTTCCTCCGGCCGCTCGTCGATCAGAAGCACGATCAAATAGCATTCCGGATGGTTGGTGGTGATCGAATGGGCGATGTTCTGCAGCAGCACCGTCTTGCCGGTGCGCGGCTGCGCCACGATCAACGCGCGCTGGCCCTTGCCGAGCGGCGCCACCAGGTCGATGACGCGCGCCGAAATATCCTTGGAGGTCGGAACCTCCATCTCCATCTTCAGCCGCGAGGTCGGATAAAGCGGCGTCAGATTGTCGAAATGGATCTTGTGGCGGATTTTTTCCGGGTCGTCGAAATTGATCGTGTTGACCTTGAGCAGCGCGAAATAGCGCTCGCCCTCTTTCGGGCTGCGGATCGGCCCTTCGACCGTATCGCCGGTCTTCAGCGAGAACCGCCGGATCTGCGACGGTGAAATATAGATGTCGTCGGGACCTGGCAAATAGTTGGCATTGGCGGAGCGCAGGAAGCCAAAGCCGTCCTGCAGCACTTCGACGACGCCGTCGCCGATGATCTCGATATCCTGGGTCGCCAGCCTCTTCAGGATCGCGAACATCAGCTCCTGCTTGCGCATGACGCTGGCATTCTCGACTTCGAGCGATTCCGCATAAGCGATCAGCTCTGGCGGCTTCTTGTTCTTGAACTCTGTGAGTTTCATTTCTTGCATCATTAGACGGACTCTGAGTAAGCTTTGGGAAAAATATCGGCGGGATGCGACAAATGCCGGGCGCGGCCGAAGCGATAAATGGGCGGCGCATGACGGGAAGGAAGACCCGTCTTTTATCGTCGGTCGGTTGAAAGAGCAAGCCGCCTTTTGCGGGCAACCGAAGACGTCAGAACGGTTTCACGATAACCAGGACGACGATGACGATCATCAGCAATGTAGGGATCTCATTGACGATCCGCCAGTGCCTTGCCGATTTTTCATTGCGGTCTTCGGCAAATTTCCGGACGGCGCCGGCGAGATAGCCATGCACGGCCGACAGGCCAACCACCGCAGCGATCTTGGCATGCAGCCAGCCGCCTTGAAAACCAAAGCCTTTCCAGGCAAGCCACAGGCCGAATGCCCAGGTGATCACCATTGCCGGATTGATGATGCCGCGCAGCAGCCGGCGCTCCATCACCTTGAAGGTCTCCGACTGGACGGAGCCTTTTTCGGCATCGGCATGATAGACCAGCAAGCGCGGCAGATAGAGCATGCCCGCCATCCAGGAGATGACGGCAATCACATGGATCGCCTTCGCCCAAGGATAGAAATCATCGGGCCCGAACAGCAACAGCAGCCCGGCCAGCACCAGGAAAATGGCGATCGCGATTGCCGCGCGGCGCATCGCGCCCTTACCGGTGTTGGTGCCGTTCGCATTGTCCGCGCCCATCATCGTCACGATGCGCTCCGCACCAGCTTGACCATCCGCTCGACATGAGCGAGCGGCGTCTCCGGCGTGATGCCGTGGCCGAGATTGAAGATCAGCGGCCCGTCGCCCAGCGCCTTCAAGATCGCCCCCACGCCGTCGTCAAGCGCCTTGCCGCCGGCTACAAGCCTCAGCGGATCGAGATTGCCCTGCACGGCGCCGTCACGCTGCAATTCCTTCGCCGTCGACAATGGCACGGTCCAGTCGAGGCCCAGCCCGGTCACGCCGGTCTTCTGGCGATAGCTTCGATAGTGATCTCCCGCGCCCTTGGGAAAGCCGATGATCGGAACATTGGGATGGGCAGCCTTCACTTGCCGGACGATCGAGGCCACCGGGTCGACGCAGAACAACTCGAAAGACGCTTCGTCGAGTACGCCTGACCACGAATCGAAGATCTGCACCACGTCGGCGCCGGCCTCGATCTGGCGGATCAGATAAGCACCCGAATGATCGGCCAGCACCTTCAGCAGCCTAAGAAAGGCCGCCGGCTCGCGATAGGCGAACAGCCTGGCCGGCGCCTGGTCGGGCGTACCGTGGCCGGCAATCATGTAGGTCGCCACCGTCCAGGGCGCACCGCAGAAGCCGATCAGCGTCGTTTCATCAGGCAGTCTGGCGCGCAACCGCCGCACCGTCTCGTAGACCGGCTCGAGATTCACGTGAAACGTTTCGCCGTCGAGAGCCGCAATTTCCGCAGCCGTGATCGGCGTCAGCAGCGGGCCGCGTCCTTCCTCGAAGCGCACGTCGCGGCCGAGCGCATGCGGCACGACAAGAATATCGGAAAACAGGATCGATGCATCGAAGCCGAAGCGTTCGATCGGCTGCAGCGTCACTTCGACGGCGAGATCCGGGTCGTAGCAAAGATCGAGGAAGGATCCGGCCCGTCTCCTCGTCTCCCGGTATTCCGGCAGATAGCGGCCGGCCTGGCGCATCATCCAGAGCGGCGGCGGAAACGCCGCTTTGCCTCTCAACACGTCCAGCACGATCCGGTCTTGAGGCATTGAGCGCTCGCCTTTCCAGGCTTCCCTATAATTAAATATTCTATTTTTAGGAATCTTATGATTCTAAGAGTCTGTTGGTTGTGGTGGTTGTCTCCTGTCCCGCTTTGCCCTCGAAAAGACCAGCCAGCATATTGTCGCGCGCTTCTCCAGCGGGATTGCAGGACTTTGTGGAAAATCGGGAATTTACGACTGGAGTCAATGCGTTGCCGCCACGCCAGGGAAATTGCCCCTGTGGATGAAGCGAAGGCAAAAAGCTCCGTCCCCGGACTTGTCCCCAACCGCCCGGAGAAGCCGACAGCACATCGAATTGTGGACAAACCGGCATCTGATACAGTCGCTTTGCGGTGGCCGAGTTTTCCGCCCGGCTTATCCACATCGGCCCACAGCCTGGAATGTATCCTGTGAACAAACCGCAGAGCTTCTTTCACCTTCATCTGATTTCCGACGCCACCGGCGAAACGCTGCTGGCCGCCGGCCGCGCGGCTTCCGCGCAATACAAGGATGCGCGCGCCATCGAACATATCTACCCGCTCATCCGCACCGAAAAGCAGGTGACGAAGGTGTTCGAGGACATCGAGGAGGAGCCGGGCATCATCCTCTACACGGTGGTCGACCAGAAGCTTGCCCGCGGTATCGACGAACGCTGCGCGGCCATGGGCCTGCCTTGCGTCTCGGTGCTGGAGCCGGTGCTGACGGTGTTCCAGTCCTATCTCGGCACGCCTGCCGGCCGACGCGTCGGCGCCCAGCATGTGCTGAACGCCGAATATTTCCGCCGCATCGACGCGCTCAACTTCACCATGGAGCATGACGATGGTCAGCTGCCGGCCAATATGGACGATGCCGACATCGTGCTCGTCGGCATCTCCCGCACCTCGAAGACGCCGACCAGCATCTATCTCGCCAATCGCGGGATCAAGACCGCCAACATCCCGATCGTGCTCGGCGTGCCGGTGCCCGAAACCCTGGTCAATGCCAGGAGGCCGCTGATCGTCGGCCTGGTCGCCACCGCCGAACGGATCTCGCAGGTTCGGCAGAACCGCATTCTCGGCACCAGCGCCTATGAGCCGACCGACTATGTCGACCGTGCCGCGATCGCGGAAGAGCTCACCTATGCCCGCCAGATATGCACGCGGCACGGCTGGCCGATGATCGACGTCAGCCGCCGTTCGATCGAGGAGACGGCGGCGGCAATCGTTGCCCTGCGCGGCAAGACGCGGTAGGGTTTGGGCGCTTGTGCTGTGGGTGGTCCTTACCTTCTCCCCTTGTGGGAGAAGGTGGCCGAGCGAAGCTCGGTCGGATGAGGGGTGTTCCAGCTTGGCATCACCTGCACTCCGTCCAGCACCCCTCAACCGTCTTGGCGCTGCGCGCCAATCCACCTTCTCCCACAAGGGGAGAAGGAAAGATCAGGCGAAAAAAATGGCTGAAAAAATCATCCTTGCCTCGGGCAGCCCGTTCCGCAAGGCGCTGCTCGTCAATGCCGGCGTCACTGTCGAAGCGGTTCCGGCTTCTGTCGATGAGCGCGCGCTCGAGGCGCCGCTGCAGAATAGTGGCGTATCGCCGGAGGACGTCGCCCTGGTGCTCGCCGAAGCCAAGGCCACCGACGTCAGCGAGCGCAAGCCCGGCGCCCTAGTGCTCGGCTGCGACCAAACGCTGTCGCTCGGCGACGAGCTGTTCCATAAGCCGGCCGACATGGAAGGAGCGCGCCGTCATCTGCTGGCGCTGTCGGGCAAGACGCATCATCTCAACAGCGCCGTCGTGCTCGGCCGTGACGGCCAGGTTCTGTGGCGGCATGTCGGCATCGCCAGCCTGACCATGCGCAAGCTCGATCCGGCCTTCATCGGCCGCCATCTTGCGCGCGTCGGCGCCAAGGCGTTGTCCAGCGTCGGCGCTTACCAGATCGAAGGCGAAGGCATCCAGCTGTTCGAAAAAATCGAAGGCGACTATTTTACTATTGTCGGCCTGCCACTTTTGCCGGTGCTGGCCAAGCTGCGTGAGTTCGGGGCGATCGATGGCTGAGGCCACGAAAAAGGCGTTTGTCGCGGGCCACCCGATCGCGCATTCCAGGTCTCCGAAGATCCACGGCTACTGGCTGGCGAAATACGGCATCGGCGGCGTCTACGAGGCCATCGACGTTGCACCGGAGGCGTTTGCCGAATTCCTGCAGACGCTGCAGGCACAAGGCTATCGCGGCGGCAACGTCACCATCCCGCACAAGGAAGCCGCCTTCGCTTTGGCCAAGCGGCGTGACGCCGACGCCGAACAGATCGGTGCGGTCAACACGCTGTGGTTCGAGGATGGCGAATTGTGCGGCGGCAACACCGATGCCCATGGCTTTGCCGCCAATCTGGACGAATATGCACCGGGCTGGGCGGCCAACGGCCCCGCCGTGGTGCTCGGTGCCGGCGGCGCCGCTCGCGCGGTCATCCATGCGCTGAAGCAACGCGGCATCAACGATATCCGCATCGTCAACCGGACGCTTGCGAGGGCGCAGGACCTGCGCGACCGCTTCGGTGCAGGCGTTTCCGCCCACAACCTCGCGGCGACCGGCGAATTGCTCGAGGATGCCGGCCTGCTGGTCAACACGTCTGCGCTCGGCATGCACGGCAATGAAGGCCTGTCCGCCGACCCGGGCAGACTGCCTAGCCGTGCCATCGTCACCGACATCGTCTACGTGCCACTGGAGACGCCGCTCCTTGCCGCGGCCAAAGCGCGCGGCCTGAGAACCGTCGATGGGCTCGGCATGCTGCTGCACCAGGCGGTGCCCGGCTTCGAACGCTGGTTCGGCACCAGGCCGCAGGTCACCGCCGAACTGCGGCAAATGATCATCGCCGATATCGGCGCGATAAAATGATCGTGCTCGGCCTCACCGGATCGATCGGCATGGGCAAGTCGACCACCGCAAAGATGTTTGCCGAGGCCGGCGTGCCGGTCCATGATTCCGACGAGGCGGTGCATCGCCTCTATGCCGACCAGGCCGCCCCCATGGTCGAGGCGGCCTTTCCCGGGACCACCCGATCCGGTGCGGTCGATCGCACAAAGCTGGCCGAACGGGTGCTCGGCGACGCCGCCGCCCTGAAACGTCTGGAAGCGATCATCCATCCGTTGGTCCGTGCCGACGCCGATGCCTTCCTGGCTGAAAATCGTGCCGCCGGCGCGCCGCTTGCCGTGCTCGATATACCGCTGCTGTTCGAGACCGGCGGCCGTGATCGCGTCGACAAGGTCGTGGTCGTCACCGCGCCGCCTGAAGTCCAGCGCGCCCGCGTGCTGGCGCGGCCGGGCATGAACGAGGAGAAACTGGCGTCGATCCTGGCCAGGCAGGTTGCCGACGCCGAAAAGCGCCGGCGCGCCGACTTCGTCATCGACACCGGTCAGGGCTTTGACGCCGCTCGCGCGGCCGTCAAGGCGATCATCGCCGAACTAGTCGTGGATAAGGCAGCCAGGCCTGGTTAAGAGGCTTGCAGACCCACATTACTTGTTGCCATTTTGTTCCTGGTGTGATTCGGCTAGAATGATGCCGGAACCAGTGGACTGATTCGATGCGTGAGATCATCTTCGATACGGAAACCACCGGCCTCGACACGCGCGAGGACCGCGTCATCGAGCTTGGCGGCATCGAGCTGGTCAACCGCTTTCCGACCGGCCGCACCTTCCACAAATACATCAACCCGCAAGGCCGCCCGATCCATCACGAAGCGCAGGCCGTGCACGGCATCAGCGCCGCCGATCTTCAGGGCGAGCCGACTTTCATGGAGATCGCCGAGGAGTTCCTCGCCTTCATCGACGGGGCCAAGCTGGTCGCGCACAATGCCGGTTTCGACATCGGCTTCCTCAATCTCGAATTCGGCCGGCTTGGCCATCCGGCCATCGATCCGGGACGGATTGTCGACACGCTGGCGCTGGCGCGCCGCAAGCATCCGATGGGCCCCAATTCGCTCGATGCGCTCTGCCGCCGCTACGGCATCGACAACGGCCGCCGCACCAAGCACGGCGCGCTGCTCGATTCGGAATTGCTGGCCGAGGTCTATATCGAGCTTATCGGCGGCAAGCAGGCAAGCCTCATCCTCGACAGCATCCTGACTCCGGCGGGCGGAAGGCAGAATGTCGACGACATCGATATTTCGATCGGTGTGCGGCCGATCGCCTTGCCATCGCGCCTGACCGACGCCGAGCGCACCGCGCACGCGGGCATGGTTGGCACATTGGGCGAAAAGGCGCTCTGGCTGCGCGTCCCCCCGGAAGCGAGTTCCGCCGCATAGTGATTTTGACAGGTTGCGGTCATCGGCAGCGAACGTCGATAGTTCCGTTCAGTGGCAAATCGCAAACCTTGGAGATTGGCTGAAATATCCCTCCAATTCGTCATCCCAGGGCGGAGCAAGGAGCAAAGCGACGCGGCGCAGACCCTGGGATCCATGCCGTTACCACGCGGCAGTGCGCCTGCGGACCAGAACCGAACTACCACCCCGTTCCGCGAAAAAGCTCGAACCACTCTGGATTGGTCTTCTCGATCAGCTCGATCTTCCACTGCCGCGGCCAGCGCTTCAGCGACTTCTCGCGCTGAATGGCGTCACGAATGTCGAAATGTTCCTCGTACCAGACCAGGCGCTGCACGCCGTAGCGGCCGGTGAAGCGCGAACCTTGGCCGGATTTGTGCTCCGGCATGCGGCGGCCGAGATCGTTGGTGACGCCGATGTAGATCGTGCCGCGCTTCTGGCTAGCGGTCATGTGGGTATAGCCGGTCATGGCTGAAGGGTAGCTGGCACAGTTGCGGATACAAGCGCCGTTCTGAGCCGCTGTATTCTTCGGCTGATGTAACGGCATGGATCCCAGGGTCTCCGCGACGTCGCTTCGCTCCTGCTCCGCCCTGGGATGACGAAGACGTGGTGATATTCGGCTAATCTCGAAGATATTCGACTTGCCGCTGAAGAGAACCATCGACGCTTGCGTCCGATTGGCCTTCAGCCTTTCGGGCGGGACATCATTATAAAAAACCCGGCGCAAGGCCGGGTTTTTCCAAACGCTAGCGAGACAACCGCTTCAGCTCACCTTGACCTTGGCGGCAGCCTGGTCCTCGGCCAACTTCTGCTGGAACATCTGCGCGAAATCGATCGGGTCTAGCATCAGCGGCGGGAAGCCGCCATTGCGTGTTGCCTCGGCGATGATCTGCCGGGCGAACGGGAACAGCAGCCGCGGGCATTCGATGAACAGGATCGGCAGCATGTGCTCCTGCGGGAAGCCGCTGATGGAGAAGACGCCGCCATAGACCAGTTCGACATTGAACAGCACTTCCTGGTCGAACGACGCTTTGGCGTTCAGCGTCAAATTGACGTCGAACTGCTTGTCGGAAAGCGGATTGGCGTTGACGTTGACATTGATGGCGATGCCCGGAGCCTTGTCGCGGCCGCGCAGCGAGTTCGGTGCGCCCGGGCTTTCGAAGGACAGGTCCTTCACATATTGCGCAAGCACGTTGAGCGAAGGCTGCGCCGCATTTCCATTACCGTTGGCTGCGCCGGTCGGCGCGTCGTCGTTGCTGGCCATAAGCTGTGGTCCTTTTGCCTGGGCAGCGTTGCTGACCGGATTGAAATTCGGGCGTTCGCTATCATGGCCGGCCCGACAAGACAAGTTTGCAAAAGACGCCGGTTGCCTTGCAGCTACTCGTCCTTGAGGCGGCGCCAGGGAGAACCCGGTCCGCGCGTATGGTCGTCGGCCCGCGAATAGTCGCCGTCGTCGAGATCGATGGTCTTGCCGCGTTGCCTTGCCCGCAAATCACTGCTGAAATCGGTGGCCAGCACGATGCGGCCTTTCAGCATCCGCCAGGCAAGATCGCGCACCGGCGGCAGGAACAGCAGAAGGCCGAAAATATCCGAGATGAAGCCGGGGATGATCAAAAGGATCGCGGCCAGCACGATCATGGCGCCATGCGCAAGCTGGCCGCTCGGATCACGCCCGGCATCCATTTCGGCACGGACCCTGGCCATCACGCCAAAACCCTGGTGCCGCAGCAGCAAGGCGCCGGCAATGCTCGAGGCCAGCACCAGCCCGACCGTCGCCAGCGCGCCGATCTGGCGGCCGACAATGACGAAACCGGCTATCTCCAGCAGCGGAAGCGTTAGAATGAACAGGGGAAACAGCGAGATACGCAAATCTTGACCGATCGTTTCGATGTTTTGCCGGCCGGCGAGCAATCGCCGCTGGCACCAGAGCTGTTAGATAGGTATGGCTGCCTTTGATTTGAATGATTGCGCCATGCGTTCTATATGCTTTGGATACCGAACGCTATGTGATCGCGGCCCTTGCTTGGCCGCTGGTCCGGCCAAAGCAGGGATTGATTGGCGCAAGATATGGGCTTCTTCGACTTCGGCACGATTTTCTTTCTGATTGCGGCGGTGGTGATCTTCTTCCAGCTGCGCAACGTGCTTGGCCGACGCACGGGCAACGAGCGCCCACCCTTCGATCCATATACGGCAGCGCGCAAAAACGACAAGGATGCCGCCCAGAAACCCGAGAACGTGGTCTCGCTGCCGCGCAAGCGCCTGGCGGGAGAGCCGGCGGCCGATGCCTATGTGGCGATCGATGCCTTTGCCAAGCCGGACACCGATCTCAACCGGGGCCTGCGGGCGATCAAGGACAATGATCCGACCTTCGATCCGAAGACCTTCGTCGACGGCGCCAAGATGGCCTACTAGATGATCGTCATGGCCTACGCCGATGGCGACCGCAAAACGCTGAAGAACCTTTTGTCGCGCGAGGTCTATGACGGCTTCGTCGCGGCCATCGGCGACCGTGAGGCGAAAGCCGAAAAGATCCAGTCCTCCTTCGTCGGCATCGACAAGGCCGACATCGTTTCGGCCGAGATGAAGGGCAGCGAGGCGCACATCACGCTGCGCATTGTCAGCGAGCTGATTTCGGCGACCCGCGACAAGGCCGGCGCCGTCATCGACGGCGATCCCGAAACCGTCGCCGAGGTCAAGGATGTCTGGACCTTCGCTCGTGACGCGCGCTCGCGCGATCCGAACTGGAAGCTCGTCGCCACCGAAGAAGAAGACTGAACTGGACGGCGGCGGAGGCTGTCGTGTCGCTTTCTCGAGCCTTCAGCGAAAAATCCTTTGGCGAATTGCCGGGCTGGGGCGAGGACGACCATCTCCCTGCCTTTGACGCCTTTCGCCGCTCGGCCTTTCATATCCTGACGAAACCCTACCGCTCCGGCGCGCTCGGCGTCGATTACAATGGCTTTGCCGACGCCTATGCCGAAGCGCGCACCGTTTCGCCGGCGAATCGGTTGCAGGCCCGAAGCTTTTTCGAGCGCCACTTCGTGCCGGCCCGTATCGATGCCGAAGGTGGTGGTCCCGGCCTGGTCACCGGCTTTTACGAGCCGGAGGTCGAAGCCTCGCCGGTACGCACGCAACGGTTTTCGGTGCCGTTGCTGTCGCGCCCGGCCGATCTTGTCGACGTCGACGACGGCAATCGTCCTTCCGGCATGGATCCTTATCTCGCCTTCGCACGTGCGGCGCCGAACGGCCCGGTCGAATATTTCGACCGCGGCGAGATCGAGTGCGGCGTGCTTGCCGGAAAAAGGCTGGAAATTGCCTGGCTCGCCGACAAGGTCGACGCCTTCTTCATTCACGTGCAGGGCGCGGCGCGGCTCAAGATGACCGACGGCAGGCTTCGCCGCATCACCTATGCCGCCAAATCCGGCCAGCGCTTTACCGGACCGGGCCAGATCCTGAGCGAGGAAGGCGAGATCCCGCTGGAGAAAGTGACGATGCAGTCGATCCGTGCCTGGTTCAAGGCGCATCCGGAACGCGTCGACGAGATCCTTTGGCGCAACCGCTCCTACATCTTCTTCCGCGAGATGGGCGTCGACGACCCAGAGCTCGGCCCGATCGCTGCCGCCAAGGTGGCGCTGACACCCGGCCGCTCGATCGCCGTCGACCGGCTGCTGCACACGTTCGGCACGCCCTTCCATATCGATGCGCCGTCGCTGACCGCTTTCGACGGAAAACCGTTCCGGCGGCTGATGATCGCGCAGGACACCGGCTCGGCGATCACCGGGCCGGCCCGCGGCGATCTGTTTGCCGGGTCGGGCGATGCGGCCGGCGAGATCGCCGGCGTTATCCGCAACGCCGCCGATTTTTATGCGCTGATCCCCCGGTCGCTTGTTTCAGGAGCAGGCCGATGACCCGGCGCATCGACAGGCTGAGCGAGGACGACCGGGTGCTGTGGAACCTGGTGGCGCGCACGGCAAAGCCGCTGAAGGGCAAAACCGCCGTCGAAATTCCAGACGTCGGGCCGGAGATCGACGAGACCAGGCAGGCGCCGCCGCCGGCACAGGTCGCGGGCAATGCTGCCACGGCCGCAAAGCCGAAGGCGCAGCATGTCTCCCACGCACTCGACGAACCGACGCTGGACAAGCTGTCGAAGGGCCGGCTGCCGATCGAGGGCCGCGTCGACCTGCATGGCCTGACCCAGGCTGAAGCCTATTCCCTGCTGTTTTCCTTCCTGTGCCGGGCGCATGCCGGCGGCATCCGCTACGTCCTTGTGATCACCGGCAAGGGTTCCTCGTCGGGCGGCGATGGCGTCTTGCGGCGCGCCGTGCCGTCATGGCTGTCGACACCCGCCTTCCGGCCCCTCGTCTCCAACCACGACCATGCCGCCCGCAAACATGGCGGCTCGGGTGCGCTCTATATCCGCTTGCGGCGGGCGCGCTCATGAGGACACGCCCATGAGGGACGCATCTATGAGGATGCACCCATGAAGGTGCGCTTGTGACCCCATTCGGCGAAAAGCTTCGCGTGCTGAGAAACGAGCGCGGCGTCAGCCAGAAGGACATGGCCAAGGCGATCGGCGTCAGCGCGGCCTATCTCTCGGCGCTCGAACACGGCCGCCGCGGTGCGCCGAGCTGGACGCTGATCCAGAAGATCATCGGCTATTTCAACATCATCTGGGACGAGGCCGAGGAACTGGCGCGGTTGGCCGAAACCTCGCATCCGCGCGTCAAGCTCGACACGTCGGGTCTTAGCCCGGCGGCGACCGAGCTTGCCAATCTCCTGGCCGACAACATCGAAAAGCTCGACGAAGCCGAGCTTCGCCGCATCATTGCGTCGATCCGCGCCGCGCTGGCACAGCCGAAATGAGTTGCCTTGTTACTGGACCGAGCCGACCAGCACCTGCTGGCCGCCGCGGATCGAGACCCAGCGGCCGGTATTGTCAATCGCCTGCCGCTTGAGGAAACGATAGCCGGTCTGGTCCCAGGAGCGGACCTGGTCGGTCAGATTGTCGAGGATGTAGTCGCCCTTGTCGGTGCGCACCGTCAGCACGGCGTGGCCTTCGCCATCCGGCTTGCGCACGACGGTCATAAGCAGATCGGAAAACGAGACGCCCAGCCGGTTCAGCTCACGGCGCTTTTCCAGGACATAGTCCTCGCAATCGCCGACGCCCTTGTCGGGATAGGCCCAGACCTCGTCCTCGCCGTAGATGTCGAAGTCGCTCTCCGGCTTGACGGCGGCGTTAACCCTTGCCGTGACGCTGAGCAGCTTGCGCCACAGCGAGCCTGTCAGGCTGGCGGGCGACAGATCCTTCGGGCGGATCGAGCATTCGGACGCGTAGCTCTTGCAGAAATCATAATGGCCGATCGGCTGCGAGGTCGGGCCACCTGTTATCATCGGGCTGGCTGCCGAGGCCGAACCGGCCCAACCTGCCGCCACAGTAAGTCCGGCCAGCGCGCACAGGCGCAGCGTTCTCGCCATTGGTGAGGAAATCATTGTCCCCGCTTGTCCCTTGTTGTTAACGAAACGTTAAGGGGTATTTACAGTCCGTGTCAATTATGAGGATGGATTGATTTTGCGGCATGGTTACCCGCGTGGCGCCAACGCGACTATTGTGCAACAGCTCGGATGGACTACACCGATTCCAACCGGTAATTTTAGCGTTGGCCGACCTGACGCGAGGTCGCGGGCGCGGCATCATCGCTGGTCGCCTATTTCTTGCCGGTCCGGACCAGTTTCGGCTTCACCGCAACGCGGTTCTGACGGCCATAGCTGGTAATGAAATCAACGATGCGCGGCACGATTTCGGAGCGGAAGCGCGAGCCGTTGAACACACCATAATGGCCGACCGCCGGCTGCATGTAATGGGCGTGCCTGTCAGCCGGGATGTTGATGCACAGGTCGTGCGCAGCCTTGGTCTGGCCAAGGCCGGAGATGTCGTCGTTCTCGCCCTCGACCGTGAACAGGGCGACATTGCGGATCGCCGAAGGGTCGACCGCCACGCCGCGATGCGTCATTTTGCCCTTGGGCAAGGCCTGGCGGACAAACACGGTGTCGACGGTCTGCAGGTAGAATTCCGCCGTCAGATCCATCACCGCCAGATATTCGTCGTAGAACTCGCGGTGCTTCTCGGCATTGTCGCCGTCATGCTTCACCAGATGCATGAAGAAGTCCTTGTGGGCGATGATGTGGCGGTCGAGGTTCATGCTCATGAACCCCGAAAGCTGCAGGAAGCCAGGATAGACCTCGCGGCCGAAGCCCGGCACCGGCCAGGGCGCGCGCATGATGACGTTGTCGCGGAACCAGTCGATGCCCTTTTCCTGCGCCAGCAGATTGACCGCCGTCGGATTGCGGCGCGTGTCGATCGGCCCGCCCATCAGCGTCATCGTCGAGGGCACGAACGGATCACCCTTGGCTTCCATCAGTGCCGCCGCCGCCAGCACCGGCACTGAAGGCTGGCACACCGCCATCACATGGGTGTCGGGGCCCAGCGCATGCAGCATGTCGACGATGTAGTCGATATAGTCGTCAAGATCGAAGCTGCCGTCGGCCAGCGGCACCATGCGGGCGTCGACCCAGTCGGTGATATGCACGTCGGCATAGGGCAGCATCGCCTCCACCGTGCCGCGCAGCAGCGTCGCGTAGTGGCCCGACATCGGCGCGACGATCAACAGCTTCGGATCCGGCCGGCGCCCGGCCGGAACCGCGCGCTCGAAACGAACCAGGTTGCAGAACGGCCGCGACCAGACGGTGCGTTCGCTGACCTCGACGTTTTTCCAGTCGACCACGGTCTTGGTCAGGCCGAATTGCGGCTTGCCGTAGCGGCGCGTCGTGCGCTCGAACAGTTCGGCCGTTGCCGCAACCGAGCGGCCCCAGGACGTGTGTGAAACCGGATTGAGCGGATTGGAGTAGAACAGGCGCATCGCATCGGCATAGAGGCGGGCCGGCTGCAAGGCGGCGTGGTTCAGTTCGTAGAGCTGGTAGAACATCGAGAACCCCGCTGCCGACTGCGATCGAAGGGCCGACGAGCAGCGCCGAGCCTTGAATGCCTTGCGGGGAAGTTAGCAACAATCTGCTGCGATGCAATACGTCAACTTGCGTGATTTATGCTCGTTCTTTCGTCCAAGGCGTTGAGAATCCGCCTGGAACGGCAACAGCCGGCTCAATGTGCACCTGCGAAGGCCTGGCAAGCAGCACGGCTATTGGGGATGAGCGTCGGAGGCGGTGTCCGGCCGTGGCGGCCGTTAGACCCGTGCCATGCAGACAGCGGTGTGACCCGAGCTGATGAAGCCAAGCTGGCTGGCGGCGCCCTTCGACAGATCGAGCATCCGGCCCCTGATAAACGGGCCGCGGTCGTTGATACGCACGACGACGCTGCGGCCATTGTTGCGGTTGGTCACCTTCAGCTTGGTGCCGAACGGCAGGCTGCGATGCGCTGCGGTCAGCGCCGACGGGTTCATGCGTTCGCCGGAAGCGGTTCTGGAATGCAGTGAGTACCAGGAGGCACGGCCGCACTGCGCGGCGGCGCTGGCACTGGATGCGCCGACCATCAGGCCAGCCGCGGTCATGGCCGCGACAAGCGCGGTCCGGTTGCTTTTGTTCATGTGTTGGGGACTGGCTCCGTTGACAGACCCGCAGCGGTTAGGGGCGAATGAGGCAGCAAATGCGGCAATGATCTGTCGGTTCCATGACAATGTTACACGTTTGGAGTCGGTGCGAAACAATTTGTCAGAGAGTTTCCGCAGCACGACACAGCTTCTTTGATGATCGTTGCACCGATCTCCGCATGTCTTGCGCAGGATCAGAGGTTAGCATCCAAGTAGAAGTTGGCGTGACCGAACCGCTTCTTTTAGCTGTTCCATTCCGGCCGGAACGCGGCTGACGATCGACTTGGAAAGGAGTTTCAGCAATGAGATTGATCAAAAATCTGCTGGCCTTGATTGTGCTCGCCACCGGCGTGCTGTGGTCATTGCAAGGCATCGGCCTTATCGGTGGCAGCTTCATGACCGGCCAGTCGCAATGGCTCTATGTCGGCATCGTCACCGCGCTGGTTGGCCGGGCTGGCCTGGGCGAACCGCTCGCGTGGTTGAGCAGGCGTCGATCCTCAGGCATTGGCCGGAGCAGCACACAGCGGACCGTGGCAGCCCGGTCACCGCGACCAGTACTGCCAGCCCCAGTAGAAACTTTCGTCGCGCGGCGGTAAGCGGTTGCGCTCCGCGTCCAGATGCACCGGCGTCGGCGTTTTGCGTTCGTCGTCAGGCGGCTGTTTGTCTCCGGCCTTGATCAGGCGGAGCCAATGGCCGAAATGCGCAAACAATACAGCGGTGGAATGGGGCATCGTCACGTCTCCGGTCCGGTTACTCCCGCCCCGCCCACGGGACCAGCACCCGCTCGATCCTGCGGATGATGAATTCGAGCACGAAGGCAATGGCCGCGATCACCAGTATGCCCATCACCACCACGTCGGTGACGAGGAACTGGGCAGCGGACTGGATCATGAATCCGAGCCCGCGCGTCGCGGCCACCAGCTCGGCGGCAACCAGCGTCGACCAGCCGGCGCCAAGCGCGATGCGCAGGCCGGTCAGGATCGAGGGCAGCGCGCTGGGCAGGATGACGTGCCTGATCACTTGGCGCCGCGTGGCGCCAAGTGAGCGCGCTGCATTGATGCGGTCCTTCGATACGCCGCGAACACCCGATGCCGTCGACAGCGCAACTGGCGCCAGCATGGCAATGGCAATCACCAGGATCTTGGACGGCTCGCCAATGCCGAACCAGATAATGATCAGCGGCAGATAGGCGAGCGGCGGGATCGGCCGCAGGAATTCGAGCAGCGGATCGAAGATGCCGCGCCCGATCGTGCTGATGCCGATAGCCAGCCCGATGGGAACGCCGACGAAAACGGCCGCGATCAGCGCTGCAAACACCCGCCACAGGCTGGCGGCGATATGCTGGAGCAGCGTCGCGTCGACAAAGCCGTCACGGGCGACGACGACAAATTTGTTCCAGACTGCGACAGGCGACGGCAGGAAAACCGGCGACACCAATTGCAGGCGGGCCGATGCCGTCCACGCCGCCAGCATCATCAGAATGGTGATCGCGCTAACCACGCGGGCCGAAACGCGGCTGCGTCTCGGCCGCGGCCGCGACCATGGCACCGACAACCCGTCGGCTCCGTCGTCGACCTTGGAGCGCTGCGGCCGCTCGGTATAGGAGGTAACGGTCATGCTGCCTCCCCTTCGAAGATCGCGTCGGTCAGCTCGCCGCGCGCCGCGGCGAAGGCGGGATCGGCCTTGATGCTGCGAATGGCCTCGCCGGCTGCATAGCGCCGGCTGAAGCCGGTCTCGAAGCTCTGCACCACCCGGCCAGGGCCGGGAGCGAGCACAATGATGCGGGTGGCAAGAACCAGCGCTTCGTCGATGCCGTGCGTGACCATCAGCACGCCGACCTGGCTTGCCGTCCACAGATCGAGCAGCGTTGTCTGCATGCGTTCGCGTGTCAGCGCATCGAGCGCGCCCAGCGGCTCGTCGAGCAGCAGGAATTGCGGCTCGGCCGCCAGCGCCCGGGCCAGGCCGACCCGCTGGCGCATGCCGCCGGAAAGCTCCCAGATGCGCTTATCGCCGGCGCCGTCGAGCTTCACCAGCGCCAGAAGCTTGTCGGCGCGCCGCGCCCGTTCAGCCGCCCTGACACCGCGCAGCCTGAGCGCAAAGGCGACATTTTCCCGCGCGGTCAGCCACGGAAACAGCGCGTCGTTCTGGAACACGACGGCGCGGTCAGAGCCTGGCGCCGTGACCGGCCTGCCGCCAATCGTGGCGCGTCCGCGCACAGGCTCGACCAAGCCCGCAGCGACGTTGAGCAACGAGGTCTTGCCGCAGCCGGAGCGGCCGACCAGGACAACGAAGTCATCCTTGGCGATTTCAATCGACACATTTTCGACCGCCGGCGCCGGCTGACCGTCATAGTGGACCGAGACCTTGTCGAGCACGAGATGCGTCATGGGAACCTCGCCGATATTCCGAATCTGTCTGCCCCGAAGCCGCTCCTCGCAAGCGGTTCGGGGCAGGGAGCACGCGGCGTCAGGGAAGGAGAACCGCGCGCGTTGGCGTCAGTTCGAGGCAAGCGCTTCGCTGACATATTTCGACGACACGTATTTCGAATAATCCGGCAGCACGGCGTCAATCTTGCCCTGCTCCTTGAGGAAGGCCGATGTCGCCTCGACCGCCTTGACCGTGCCGCCACCGAGGAACTTGTCCGAGGCCTGCTCCTCGAGCGTCGGGAAGACATAGCCCCTCAGCAGTTGCGGCACGTCTTCGAGCTTGGCCCCGGTGATCCTGGCAATCTTGGCCGCTTGCGGCGAGGACACCGACCATTGATCCGGCTTGGCCAGGAAGTCGGCATAGGCAGCGCCCGTCACTTTGACGAAGTCGCGCACCGCTTCCGGGTTCCTTTCGGCGAAGTCGGTGCGCACGATCCAGGCGTCGAAGGTCGGCGCGCCCCAGGCGGCGACCTGGGAGGAATCCAGCACGACCTTGCCCGTCGTCTTGATCTGGCCGAGTGCCGGATCCCAGACATAGGCGGCGTCGATGTCGCCGCGCGCCCATGCCGCCGCGATCTCCGGTGGCCGTAGATTGAGAATATCGACCGACTTCGGGTCGACACCCTCATGCTTCAGCGCGGCAAGCAGGCTGTAATGCGTCGTCGAAACGAAGGGCACCGCCACCTTCTTGCCGGCAAGGTCGGCGGCCTTCTCGATGCCGGCGCCGTTGCGGGCGACAAGGGCTTCGGATTCGCCGATCAGCCCGACAATGAAGATTGTCTGGATGGGAAGCTCGTGGCTCGCCGCCGCCGCCAGCGGGCTCGAGCCGACATAACCGATGTCGACCGAACCGGAAGCGATCGCCGCGATCACGTCGGCGCCGGAATCGAATTTCCGCCAGTCGATTGTCGACTTGGTCGCGCTCTCATAGGCGCCGTCGGCCTGCGGCACCTTCGAGGGTTCGACGACCGTCTGGTAGCCGATAGTGATCTTGAGGTCCTGCGCATCGGCTGGGCCGAGAAAGGCCGCACCAGCCAAGGCCGCCGAGGACAAGAGAACGATACGTCGCGAAATGGTGGACATGAAAGGCTCCTTGGAAAACGAGAAAAACCCGGATTGCGTTTCATAGTCACCTAACTCTATCGTTCTTGTAGAGTTAAATCCTTCCAATCGGTTCGGTCTTGTTAGAAAAAGTCATCTGGCTATGGCAGTTGCACATTCGCACGCTTCTGGGTGACGGGACGGCCCGGGTGAGAACCATCGTCCTTGCCCGGGGAACCTCTTCCACGTCGTCCATGCGCGCACCAAGGATTTTCCCGTTTTCGCCCCTGCATCGGCAAACCATGCTGCGAGTAGCCAAGAAATTGGAAACAAGTTCCCTGTGTTCGCGGTTAAGTCTAGTATCCTTATCGACATTGAAGGATTGGAGAGGACGATGAGCGACGCCACCCTCCTTGTTGCCGCGCGCGGCATGCTTTGGCCTTCAAATTCAGGGGCAGAAACTGCTGTCGGTATTCTCGCCGATGGGGACATTCCTGCCGCCGGCCAGTTTGGCGGTACGCCATTGGCGGCGGCTTCTGTGCTTCCAAAAGCACAAGCCCCGGCCAAAATGGCCATTGCGGCGTGAAAACGAAGCAAAATCAACGTTTCTCGGCTTGTATATCATGTCACTAGAATTTATCTGTAGTGACAGCTTGGACGCGGCGGGGAGGCACGCCAGGCGTTTCGCAACCGGTGGCCTTGCGCCATCGCATGACAGAGAAACGTTCGGGTTATGCTCACAAAAAAAGGTAAATACGGCCTCAAGGCGCTCGTCCATCTGGCACGCCTGCCGGTTGGACAGCTCGCCTTCGTCAACGACATCGCCACAGGAAACAATATTCCGAAGAAGTTCCTCGATGCCATCCTTGGCGAATTGCGCAATGCCGGTTTCGTTCAGAGCCGCAAGGGCAAGGAGGGCGGCTACCGGCTGGCACGCCCGGCGGACGAGATCAAGGTCGGCCACGTCGTGCGCGTGCTCGACGGACCGCTTGCCCCCATTCCTTGCGCCAGCCGCACCCAGTATCAGCGCTGCGAAGACTGCAACGAGGCGACATGCCAAGTCCGACACCTGATGCTGGAGGTCCGGCAGGCCATCGCCGAGGTGCTGGACCAGCGCAGCCTCGCCGAAATGCGCGACATCGCCGGCGACGAGGATTTTTCGGCGGCGTTGAAAATCCAGGCCTGAACCAATCTCTCCTGAGCCGGCGACGATCGCCAGGACAGCTGGTGTGCGCATGACCGTGCGCGCTACGCCAAGTTCGATCATCATTGTCGGTGGCGGTGCAAGCGGCGTCGTGCTTGCCGCGCATCTGCTGAAGTCGCCCAATCCCGATCTACGTGTCAGCTTGATCGAAAAACGCCCTCATTTTGGGCAAGGCATGGCCTATTCAACGCTGCTGTCGGCGCATGTGCTGAATGTCAGCGCGTCGGGCATGAGCGCCTATGCCGACGATCCCGGCAATTTCTCGCGCTGGCTGCTTGAACGCGGCCTGGCAACGCCGGAACAGGCGCCGGTCTATGCGCCGCGCAGCGTCTACGCCCGCTATCTCAAGGAGCTTCTCGACGAGCTCGAGGCGCGTGAGCAGCAGACGGGCCGGCTGCGCCTAATCCGCGAGGAGAGCCTGTCGATCTCGCCGACCGCGTCAGGCGTCGAAGTGGCGCTGGCCAACGGCACCAGCGTGGTTGCGCATCTTGCCGTGCTCGCCACCGGCCACGACGAAGAGCCGGGGGCGGGGCAGGGGCATGCGATCAGGATGGGATCCGAGGCGGATACTGCGCTCGACCCCGAAGCCCGAGTCCTGGTCCTGGGCACCGGCTTGAGCATGGTCGATGCCTTCCTGTCGCTCGAGCAGCGCGGCCACCGCGGCGCGATCGTCGCGGTGTCGCGGCGCGGCCTGCTGCCTTCGCCGCATCGCAAGGGCAATCCGATCAAGCTCGACGTTGCCGACATTCCGCTCGGCACCCAGCTTTCCTATTTCGTCGGCTGGTTCCGCGACCTGATCCGGGAAAACCAGAAGGCCGGCATCGACTGGCGCGACGTCGTCGACGGTCTGAGACCCTTCAACCAGAAGATCTGGCAGAACTGGCCGTCCTCGGCCAAGCGCCGCTTCGTCGAGCACACCAAGGCCTGGTGGGACATCCACCGCCATCGCATGGCGCCGGAAGTCTACACCCGCGTTGCCGAGGCGGTGCAAGCGGGCCGCATCCGCCTTGTCGCCGGGCGCGTCGTCGAGATCGCCGCCGGCGACGGCTTCAGCGTACAGGTCCAGTCGCGCCACACGCAGCAGCTCGAAAGGTTCGACGTCACCCGCATCTATGATTGCACAGGCATCGCCAGGGACATCTCGACCACCTCGAACAGCGTGGTGCGGTCGCTGGTCGAGCGTGGGCTGGCACGGCCGGATCCGCTGCGCCTCGGCCTCGACGTGACCGCGAACTGCGAGGTCATCGCCGGCGACGGCACGGTATCCGCCAAGATCCTCGCCGTCGGGCCACTGACGCGCGGCACCTTCTTCGAAATCGACGCCATTCCCGATATTCGCGTGCAGTGCGCGCGGCTGAGCAAGCGCTTGCTCGGATGAGGCTCCCTTCGTCTTGGCGCAATTCGGACGCAAGACCGCCGCCGTTGGGTGAAAAGACCTCGACGGCATAAACGCGTTCGCTGAAGACGAACCAGGGGTGCGGGAGCTCGCTCCACCAGAGCCGACCGGCCAGCCCGTGGTGGTCGAGACAGCCAGGCGATGACGCCACACGTTTCGGCTGTCTCGCATTGACCGTATTGGTGTCGCGGACGCCCATCTTCGTTCTCCTCCATGGATTTTGTAGCCGGCCAGGCCGTGAGCCGCGACCCTGGCCAGATGACCGGGCAAATTCTGCTTCCGTTGTCACCGTGCCTTGCCTAGCATTGGCGCATGACCCAACGCGGAAGACTGTACGGCTGTCCGGTCGAGTTCGCGCTCGACGCGCTCGGCGGCAAATGGAAGACGGTGATCCTGGCGCGGATCAAGGAACAGCCGATGCGCTATTCCGACCTGCGCCGGCTGATCCCCTCACTCTCGGACAAGATGCTGACGCAGCGCCTGGCCGAGCTTGTCGAGATCGGCTTCGTCACGCTCGAGACGTCGCCGGACGGCAAGGGGCGCTACGCCTTGACCGGGCGCGGCGGTGATCTCGCCGCCGCGCTGCAGGCGCTCTATGACTGGGGCAGCGTGCATGGCCGCGCCGAGGGTGTGCGCTTTCGCACCGACAGCGCAGCCACCACCTAGATCAATTCCGGGAAAAGCGCGGAGCGGTTTTCCGTCCGCAATGTGTGAAGACAAAGCGATGGAGCGGTTCGGCGTTGCCGTGAAACGGTGGGTCGCGCGGCAAGCCGATTGCCCTCAACCCGCGCCGGCAAGCGCGCTGCAGAAGCTTGCGACGTCGGTGACGACGGCTTCGCCGAGGAAGCGTAGCGTCGCCATCGAGCGGTCGCGCGCTTCGCGGTTTCCGAAGCCACAGGCGTCCTCGATTACCATGGCGACGAAGCCATTGTCGGTCGCCTGGCGAACGGTCGGCTCGATGCCGATCTCCATGGCGATGCCAGCGAGCGCTATCGTGCGCACGCCGCAATCGCGCAAGGCAAAGCCGAGCGCGGTGGAATCGAAGGCCGACATCGTGAGCTTGTCGAACACCGCCTCGTCATCGCGGGGTTCCAGCTCGGGCACGATCCGCGTCGCTTCGGCGTCGCGCGGGAACCACGGCTCGACCATGTCGGGGCTGTCGCGCCGCTGCCAGGCCATGGCGGTGCGCAGCTGCGTCGCGCCCATCCATTTGCGCGGCAGCGACAGATGGCGCGTGAACGCCACCCGCATTCCGGCCCCGCGCGCCGCTTCCAGCACCGTGCCGGTACACTCGACGATGGTCGCGGCGCCGGCCACCTGGCGGCAGATACCGACCTGCATATCGTAGACCACCAGCGCCGTGCGGCGCGGATCGCACCACTCAGCCAGGCTGGCCGAAATTTCGATCCCGTCGCTCGACCGGATCATGCCGCCGTCCGGTCCCATGGCTTGGCGATATCGACCGTCGGGTCGAACAGGAATTCCAGCGGCAATGGCGCGTCGAAGGCGATGAAGTGCCATTCCAGCATCCCGGCCTTGGACAGCGGGAAGTCCTCGGTGTAGCGCCTCGCTTCCGCGACGCTGTCGAGCTCGAAGACGATGATGACGCCGCCAATATCGCCGCGCGCATAATTCTCGCGCACGATCCCCGCCTTCCAGAGCCGCCAGACATTCGACACTTCGTCGCGCAGATAAGGCCGCAAATCGTCGAGCGTGACGCCGGGCTTGAAATTGTCATAGGCAAGAATCTTCATCGGCCATTCCTTGCATTGCTGTTCGCCCAGCGCCGGGTAGCATGGCGGAATCGGCGGCCGCAACGAACGAGATGGTGCGTTGAAACGGCCGCACGATTGCCGTTGATCCCTATGGGCGGCCGGGCGGCCACGGGATAATTTTTGCTGAAGAGGAGGAAAAGCGCGGTGAGGCTGAACCCCGAGGGCATGCACAGCAATCCGGCCTATTCGCAAGGCGTGTCGCTGCCGGCATCCGCGCGCATCGTGCTGGTCGGCGGCCAGAATGGCGTCGACGCGCAAGGCCGGATCGTCGCCAGGGACGATCTCCCTGCACAGACCGCTCAGGCGCTTTCCAACGTGGCAAAGGTGCTCGAAGCCGGTGGGGCAAAGCCTGAAGACCTCGTCAGCCTCTCGGTCTATATCGCCGGCGACCTGGACATAGGGCCGGCCTTCGGCGCCTGGATGGCCTTCTGGGCAAACCGTGGCGCGCCGCCGATCATCAAGGTGCTGCGCGTCGCCGGCCTCGGCAATCCGGATTTTCTGATCGAGATCGAAGCCCAGGCGGCGATCGCCTGAACCCTAAGCGGGTTCTGCAAATCTTTTGCCCTGCCTGCAGGCCGACGAAGCTTTCGCGAAATTCCATTCCCCTGCTGGCGGCCGGATTGGCACGATCTATCTTCTTTCCAACTGCAAACGGCTGGAAAAGACGGTAGGTTGCCGTCTTCCAGGGCGGTTGCTCATTCTGGCAACGGAGCATCTGACATGAGCAAGCACAAGATCGTGGCACCGGACGATGCATCGTCCCGCCTGCGCCCGCCCTATGCCTCGGTTCTCGACCTGATCGGGCAGACGCCGGTCGTCGAGCTGACCAAATTCGACATCGGCAAGTGCCGGCTGTTCATCAAGCTCGAAAGCCAGAATCCCGGCGGCTCGATCAAGGACCGCATCGCGCTGTCGATGATTGCCGCCGCCGAAAAACAGGGCAAACTGAAACGCGGCGGGACGATCGTGGAGGCGACCGCCGGCAATACCGGTCTTGGTCTCGCCCAGGTCGGCATCCCCAAGGGCTACCGCATCATCCTCGTCGTGCCCGACAAGATGTCGCGCGAAAAAATCCAGCATCTGCGGGCGCTCGGCGCGGAAGTGCGCATGACGCGTTCCGATGTCGGCAAGGGCCATGCCGAATATTATCAGGACATGGCCGAAAAGATCGCCGCCGAGTTGCCCGGCGCCTTCTACGCCAACCAGTTTGCCAACCCGGCCAATCCGCTGGCCCACGAAACCACGACCGGGCCGGAAATCTTTCAACAGCTCGGAGGCGATGTCGATGCGGTGGTCGTCGGCGTCGGCTCCGGCGGCACGCTGACCGGGCTTGGCCGCTATTTTGCGAAAGTCTCGCCGAAGACCGAGATGATTTTGGCCGATCCGGTCGGCTCGGTGCTGGCCCCGTTGATCAAGACCGGCAAGATGGTAGAGGCCGGAAGCTGGACCGTCGAAGGCATCGGCGAGGATTTCGTGCCGCCCAATGCCGATCTGTCGCTGGTCAGGAAGGCCTATTCCATCCCCGACAAGCAGAGCATGCTTGCGGTGCGCGACCTGCTTTCGAAGGAAGGCATTCTCGCCGGCTCGTCGTCCGGTACGCTGCTTTCGGCAGCGCTTCGCTATTGCCGCGAGCAGACCGTGCCGAAGCGCGTCGTTACCTTCGTCTGCGACAGCGGCAACAAGTACCTGTCGAAAGTCTTCGACGATTTCTGGCTGGTCGAGCAGGGCCTGGCCGAGCAGGAGCAGCATGGCGACCTGCGCGACCTGGTCATGCGCACGCTCCGCACCGGCGATGTCGTGTCCGTCGGCCCGGACGAAAGCCTGCTCAACGCCTATGGCCGCATGCGCCGATCGGATGTCTCGCAGCTGCCGGTGCTGGACGAGGGCAAGCTCGTCGGCATCATCGACGAAAGCGATATCCTCGCCAAGGTCGAAGGCCCCTATGACAGCCGCTGGGACCGCTTCAAGGCCCCGGTCAGTACGGCTATGACCTCTACCCTGCACACGCTGCAAGCCAGCCAGACGCTGGACGCGTTGCTGCCGGTCTTCGATCGCAACGAGGTCGCCATCGTCTTCGATGGCGACGAATTCATCGGCCTGATAACACGCATCGACCTGATCAACCATCTGAGGCGCGCCCGATGACCGTCAAAGCCACCGTATCGGGCAAAAACCGCCTCGCCTTTTCGACGCGCACCATCCATGGCGGCCAGAGCCACGACCCGACGACGGGCGCGGTGATGGTACCGATCTATGCCACTTCGACCTACGGTCAGCAGAGCCCGGGCGTGCACAAGGGCTTTGAATATGCCCGCAGCCAGAACCCGACCCGCTTCGCCTTCGAGCGCGCGGTGGCCGACCTCGAAAGCGGCACAGCCGCCTTCGCCTTCGCTTCGGGGCTGGCGGCGATCGCAACCATTTTCGAATTGCTCGATTCAGGCGCGCATATCGTCGCGACCGACGACATCTATGGCGGCACGTTCCGGTTGCTGGAACGGGTGCGCAAGCGCTCGGCCAATTTGCAGGTCGACTTCGTCGACTTCACCGACCTTGCCGCGGTCGAGGCGGCGATCCGCCCGGAAACCAAAATGCTCTGGGTCGAGACGCCGACCAACCCGCTGCTGCGTGTCGTCGACCTCGAAGGCGTCGCAGCACTTGCCAGGCGCAAAGGCGTGCTCTCAGTCGCCGACAACACTTTCTGCAGCCCCTATCTGCAGCGGCCGCTGGAGCTCGGCATCGACATCGTGGTCCATTCGACGACGAAATACCTCAACGGCCATTCCGACATGGTCGGCGGCGTCGCCGTGGTCGGCGACAACAAGGATCTCGCCGACCGGCTGAAATTCCTGCAGAACGCCATCGGCGCCATTTCAGGGCCGTTCGACAGTTTCCTGGCGCTGCGCGGACTGAAGACGCTTGCGCTGAGGATGGAGCGTCATTCGTCGAACGGCCAGAAGATCGCGCACTGGCTGGAGACCCGTCCCGACATCCGCCGTGTCATCTATCCCGGCCTGCCCAGCCACCCGCAGCACGCCATCGCCAGGCGGCAGATGCACGCCTTCGGCGGCATGATCACGGTCGAGCTCGACCGCGACCTCGCCGGCACCAAACGCTTCCTCGAACATACGCAACTGTTCACGCTGGCCGAAAGCCTCGGCGGCGTCGAAAGCCTGATCGAGCACCCGGCGCTGATGACGCACGGCTCGATCCCGGCGAAAAAACGCGCCGAGATCGGGATTTCGGATTCGCTGGTGCGGTTGTCGGCCGGGATCGAGGACGGCGACGATCTGATCGCGGATCTGGATCAGGCGCTGGCGAGTTAGAAAGCGCCCGACCAAAGGCGATCGACCGCCAATGTTGGCGCTGCCCCTCATCGCCCTGCCGGGCACTTCTCCCCGTATAGGGACGGGGAGAAGGGAAATGGCCGCAACGCCGCCGCTCTCTTTGCAATGTTGGCGATTGGCGAACCCGTCGATGAGAGCGCTCCTCTCCCCGTCACTATACGGGGAGAGGATGCCGGCAGGCAGGTGAGGGGCAGCGCCGGCGCTTCGTGATCACGCCAACCCCGTTGACCCCAAGCCCCATCTGCCCGAATTGTAGCGCCGCAACCCTCCCGGCTCCGGACCCCCATGGCCACGCGCGACGCACCCAAACCTACCGAGCCCCTCACCTTCGCCGTGCTGGTTTTCCCCGGCTTTCCGATGATGGCGTTCAGCTCGGTGATCGAGCCGCTGCGCGCGGCGAACGTGCTGGCCAAGCGGGACTGGTACCGCTGGATCATCGTCGGCGCCGCCGAAGGCCCGGTGGAGGCCTCGAACGGCGTCGTCATCCAGCCCGGCTTTTCCGCCCATGACGCGCCGAAGGTCGATCGCATCGTCGTCTGCTCGGGCGGCGATGCCGATCATCTCGTCGCGCACGATGCGGTGAGCTGGATCCGCAGGAGCCTGCGCGACGGCGCCCATATCGGCGCGGTGGCGGACGCTGCCTTCTTCCTGGCGCGGGCGGGCCTGCTCGACGGCCATGCCTGCACCTTGCACTGGACCAGCCAGGCCGCCTTCACCGAGGCGTTTCCGGATATCGAGCTGAGGCGCGATCTCTACGTCATCGACCGCAAGCGCTTCACTTCGGCCGGTGGCGTCGGCAGCCTCGACATGATGCTGGAGATCATCACCAGCGATTATGGCGCCGAACTGGCCGCCGGCGTCGCCGAATGGTTTGTGCACAGCCCGCTACGCTCCAGCGTCGACCGCAAGCTGATGCCGCTCAGGCTGCGGACCGGCGTGCAGAACGAACTGGTGCTGTCGGCCATCGCCATCATGGAGGATGCGGTGGAGGAGCGGCTCGGCATGGCGGAACTGGCGGGGCGACTTGGTGTCTCCTCCGATAAGCTCGAACGGAATTTCCGCTCCGAACTCAGTATCTCGCCCAACGGCTATTACCGCCGCCTGCGGCTGAAGCGTGCCGCCGACCTCTTGGCGCATTCGACGCTGATGGTGCGCGACGTCGCGCTGGCCTGCGGTTTCGCCTCGATGTCGAGCTTTGCGCGGGCGTTCCGGGAGGAGCATGGCCATGCGCCGAAGGTGATGCGGAGGCAGTAGGTATTTCGGATGTTGGCGGGACAGCGCCCCCCTCTGCCCTACCGGGCATCTCCCCCTCAAGGGGGAGATTGGCAGCTTCGATGCTCCGCTCCTCCTGCGACGGTGGAAATTCACGAAAGCGGCGATGACGAGCCGATCTCCCCCCTTGAGGGGGAGATGTCCGGCAGGACAGAGGGGGGCGCCGTAGAACGCTACGGAACGACTTCAAGCGGTATTTCGCACAACATCTGCGGTATCGCGCACAGCCTCTGAACGACGTATGGCTCATCTTCCCCGCTTCAGGAGGCACCCCATGAGCATTGTCGTTTTTGACCCCGACAGCACCGAGGATGTCGACTTCAAGGACCGCATGCGCCATCCGGCGGCGGCGGATCCGGCCGGCGGCATGTGGCTGTCGGACACCGAGCCGTCCTTCATCGACGCCGACGCGCTGCGCAAGGGCCGGCTGGCCAGGCTGCGCGCCTGGATGCGCGAGGCCGGCTATGGCGGCGTCGTTTTGTTCGACCCCTACAACCAGCGCTACGCCACCGGCTCGCGCAACATGTTCGGCTATTTCCTGCGCAACTCGACGCGCTACTTCTTCATCCCCACCGAAGGGCCGATCGTGTTGTTCGAATATCCGCAGAGCTACCATGTCTCGATGGTGCTCGACACGATCGACGAGGCGCGTCCGTCCAAGCTGGTCTGGTCATCGGTGTCGGGCCGCGACGACGAGACCGCCGGCCCGTTCGCCGATGAGATCGCCGAATTGCTCAAGGCGCATGGCGGCGGCTCGATGAAGCTCGGCCTTGACCGCTGCAGCCATCTGCAGGCACTGGCGCTGGAAAAGCGCGGCTGCGAGGTGCGGGATTGCCAGGGCGAGATTTTGGCGGTGCGCGCGGTCAAGACGCCCGAGGAAGTAAAATGCCTGCAGGTGTCGATGGCTGGTGCCGAGGCTGCGGTCTATGCGGTGCGCGAGGCGATCAAGCCTGGCGTTTCCGAAAACGAGCTGTTCGCCATCATGTATGGTGAGGTGATCCGGCAAGGCGGCGAGTTCATCGAGACCCGGCTGCTGACCTCGGGCCAGCGCACCAATCCGTGGTTCAACGAGGCGAGCGGCCGCAAGATCAGGCCGGGCGAACTCTTGGCGCTCGATACCGATACGATCGGCTGCTACGGCTATTATTCGGACTTTTCGCGCACCTTCCGTTGCGGACCGGGCAAGCCGACGGATTATCAGAAGTCGCTCTACCGCATGGCGCACGACCAGGTTCAGCACAATATCGGGGTCGTCAAGCCGGGCATGGCGTTTCGCGAGATTGCCGAAAGGGCCTGGAAGATACCGGACCGCTTCGTCGACCAGCGTTATACCTCGGTCATGCACGGCGTCGGCATGCATGGCGAAACGCCGTTCATAGCGCACGCCATGGACTACGAGACCTATGGCCGCGACGGTGTCATCGTGCCCGGCATGGTGGTCAGCGTCGAAAGCTATATCGGCGAGAAGGGCGGCCGCGAGGGCGTCAAGCTGGAAGACGAGATCCTGATCACCGAGACCGGCACCGAGCTCCTGTCGCGCTTCCCCTATGAGGATGTTTTCCTTGACAGGCATGTTTGAGTGTTGACAGGCAGTTTTGCATGAAAAGCCCGATCTCGATCAAGCGCGGCAAGGTGGCGGCGGTGTTCATCGATCTCCAGGAGGAGCATCGGCGGGACAAGCGCTATCTGGTCGAAGGCTATGGCGACATCCTCGCCAACGTCCAGCGGCTGCAGGAGGCGGCGCGGGCCAACAATGTGCCCCTTTACCACTGGGCCTATATCGTCGATCTCGCCACGGCGCGGCCGCTCCACCCGGTCGAGGCCAGCGGCAAGTCGGCGTTTTCCGACAAGGACGATCCGCTGACTGCGATCTGCGCGGAAGTGGGCCCGGCGACAGGCGAGATGATGCTGGTCAAGACCGATGCCAGCGCCTTCCGCACGGGGCCTGCCGCCGAGCGGCTGAAGGCCGACGGCATCGAGTGGCTGGTCGTTGCCGGCGTCTGGACCGAGGCCTGCATCGATGCCACCGTCAAGGATGCGGTGGCGCTCGGGTTTCGAGTGCTGCTGGTCAAGGATGCCTGCGGCAGCGGCAGCACGGCGATGCACCAGACGGCCGTCCTCAACCTTGCCAACCGGCTCTATGGCGGTGCCGTCACCACCACCGACGGCGCCTGCCGGCTGCTGGCAGGCGAGACGGTCGAAGCCTGGCAGGTCGAGGGCTCGGTGCCGCTGCGCTTCAGCTATGAAAATGCTGCCCGGCTCTACGCCGAGCTCTGAGCGGGATCGCGCAGCGATGACCACCGAGGCCGAGCGACCCGGAACGAGAGGGCGCGGAAAATACCAAACGCTGCTCGATCCGGAGCTGTGGGCCTATATCGATCGGGTCAACGAGTGGTATCCGCCCGAAATCGTCTACATGCCGATCGACAGGCAGCGGGCGGTCTTGCCATGTGCCGGGCGTTTCGCGAGCCCTATCCACCCGGCGTCAAGGCCAGCGACAGCGCGGTTCCTGCCGGCGACCGTGCGATCCCGGTCCGGCGTTACCAGATGGCGGGCACGGCGCCGCAAGCGATGGTTGTCTATTATCACGGCGGCGGCTTCGTCCTTGGCGGGCTCGACAGTCATGACGACATCTGCGCCGAGATATGCGCCGGCACCGGCTTTGCCGTGCTGTCCGCCGATTACCGGCTGGCGCCCGAGCATCTGCATCCGGCCGCCTTCGACGATGCGCTGGCCGTATTCGAATGGGCCGCGGCGACGGCCGGCCTGCCGATCGTCCTCTGCGGCGAAAGCGCCGGCGGCAACCTGGCCGCAGCAGTGGCGCAGGCGACACGCCGCCATCCTCGCCATGCGATCGGCCAGGTGCTGATCTATCCCGAGTTGGGCGGCCCGGAACCAGTTGGCAAAGAGAGCGCCGGCTCCTGTGTCGAGCACGCCGAAGCGCCGCTGCTGACGTTGCGCGACATCGAGTTCTATCGCCAGATCCGGTCGGCGAAGGGACAGTCGCAGGACGACCCGACCTTTTCGCCGCTCAGCGACACCGACTTCTCCGGGCTGCCGCCGACGGTCATCGTCACCGCGCAATGCGACCCGCTGTCCTCGGAAGGCGAGGCCTATCGCGACCGCATCCTGGCCGCCGGCGGTCGCGCCTGGTGGCATGAGGAGCCGCGCCTCGTGCATGGCTTTCTACGCGCCCGCAAGACCGTGCCGCGAGCCGGCGAAGCCTTCGGGCGCATCATTGCGGCCATCGCCGCGCTCGGCAAAGGCGACTGGCCTTACTGAGGTTGCGAAGGCCCCCTCATCCGGCCGCTTCGCGTCCACCTTCTCCCCGCTGGGGAGAAGAGGCTGGCATCAACGCTGGCGACCTCCGCTCCCCCGGGGGGAGAGGTCGGATTGCCCCGAATTGCTCTTCGTAATTCGGTTGGCAATCCGGGTGAGGGGGACCTTCCGTTTGCGGAACAGCGCACAAGAACTGCGGAAGTCCGAACACTCCCCCACGGGAGCTCGCCCTATCATCCCCGAAGCAATGGCGCTCCGGCGATCGCATCCGTCCCCCGCGTTTGGCGATCGGCAGAGGTGCCCAACAACAGGGGAATGACGACAATGAAGTTCATGCTGACCGATCGAAAACTGCATCCGCAGGCCGAGCCCGTCGCCGATGGCTTCAAGAAAGGCCAGATGAACCGGCGCGAATATCTCGCGACCATGGCTGCGCTCGGCGTCAGCGCTACCGGCGCGCTGGCGCTCGGCGGGCTTGCGCCGTCACCGGCCAGGGCCGAGGAGCCGAAGCGCGGCGGCATCTTGCGCGTCGCCATGAACGTCAAGGGCTGGAAGGATCCGCGCACCTTCGACGGCGTCGAGATGTCCAACGTCGCCGGCCAGTGCAACGAATATTTGGTGCGCTGGAAGCGCGACTTCACCTTCGAGCCATGGCTGCTCGAGAGCTGGGAAACCAGCGACGACGCCCGCGTGCTGACGCTGCATGTCCGCAAGGGCATCACCTGGTCGAACGGCGACACCTTCAACGCCGACGACGTGATCCACAATCTGACGCGCTGGTGCGATGCGTCCGTCGCCGGCAATTCGGTCGCCGCGCGCATGGGCGCACTGGTCAACGCCGATACCAAGAAGCCCGTCGACGGCGGCATCGAGCGCGTCGACGACGTCACCGTGCGGCTCAATTTGCCGAAGCCCGACATTTCGCTGATCGCCGGCATGGCCGACTACCCGGCGCTGATCATGCACCGCAGCTATGAAGGCGACGGCGATCCGCTGAAGGCATTGGCGATCACCACCGGGCCTTGCGAACTCGTGGCATGGGACGCCGAGGTCGGCGCCGAAGTCCGCCGCAAAGACAAGCCATGGTGGAAGGGCGAGTTCTACCTCGACGGCATCAAATGGGTGGACTACGGCTCCGACCCCAATGCGATGCTGTCGGCCTTCGAATCGGGCGAGATCGACACCGACCACGAAACCGCCTCCGACACGGTTGCGCAGACCGACTCCATGGGCCTGAGCAATTCGGAAATCGCCACCGGCTCGACCATCGTCGCGCGGTTCAATATCGGCAATCCGCCCTATGACGACATCAAGGTGCGCCGCGCCGCCCAGCTCGCCGTCGACAACGCCGCCGTGCTGAAGATCGGCATGGACAACCGCGGCAAGCCTGCCGAGAACCATCATGTCGGGCCGATGCATCCCGAATATGCCGATATCGGCCCGGCCGTCCGCAACATTGATCAAGCCAAGGCCCTGCTCGCCGAGGCCGGCAAGGCCGACCACGAATACGAACTCATCTCGGTCGACGTCGACTGGCAGAAGAGCACCGGCGACGCCATCGCCGCGCAGATGCGCGAGGCCGGGCTGAAGATCAAGCGCACCGTGCTGCCGGCCGCGACCTTCTGGAACGACTGGAGCAAATATCCTTTCTCCTGCACGGAATGGCTCGGCCGGCCGCTCGGCGTCCAGGTGCTGGCGCTCGCTTATAAGTCTGGCGCCGCGTGGAACGAGAGCGCCTACGCCGATCCGGAATTCGACAGTCTGCTCGACAAGGCGCTGGCGATGCCCGATCCCGGCGCCCGCAAGGAGCTCATGGCCAAGATCGAACAGAATCTGCGCGATTCCGGCGTCATCATCCAGCCCTACTGGCGCTCGGTCTACCGCACCTACCGCAAGGGCGTGCATGGCTGCGAGCAGCACCAGTCGCTCGAGCAGCATTTCGAGAAGGTTTGGCTCGAGGCGTAGCCTTGCAGACGACCAATTGTCGGGGCCAGCGCCGCTCCTTCTTCCTTCTCCCCTTGTGGGAGAAGGTGGATTGGCGCGCAGCGCCAAGACGGTTGAGGGGTGCGGACGGAGTGCCGTCAGTATCAAGCTGGAACACCCTTCATCCGGCCGCTTCGCGTCCACCTTCTCCCACAAGGGGAGAAGGAAGAGCCACGCCAGGCCTTGAAATCTCCAGTCCAAGCCGCACCGTTTCCCGCACCAGCAGGTCCAGATCGTCGCGCCGGGTGCGGTGGTTGTTGATCGCCACCCTGAGGCTATGCTGGCCATGCACCGTCGTGTCGGAAATGGCGGCGATGCCTTCTTCCTGCAGCCTCAGCATGATCTCGGTATTGAGCGCTTTCAGGCGCTCCCCGCCCAGTCCGTCCGCGCGGTAGCGAAAGCAGACGATGTTGATGCTCACCGGCGCTACCAGTTCGAGTGCCGGTTCGGCCGCGATCAGCGCGTCGAGATAATGCCCTTGCGCGATGTTCTGGTCGATCAGCCGGCCGAACTTTTCGATGCCGTGCTCTCGCAACGCCATCCACACCTTCAGAGCGCGAAAGCCGCGCGTCGTCTGCAGGCCGTAATCGTGCAGCCATTGGCCGGAGGCCAGGCCGCGCGGCGTCGATTCCAGATATTCCGGCGTCACCGCGAACGTGCCGCGATGCACGGAGGCATCCCGGATCAGCGCGCAGCCGACCTCGAATGGCGCGTGCAGCCATTTATGCGGATCGAGCGCGATCGAGTGGGCGTGCTCGATGCCGGCAACGCGATGCGAATTGTCTGGCGCAATCGCAAGCAAGGCGCCGATGCAGCCATCGACGTGAAACCACAGATCCTCTTTTGCCGCCAGATCAGCCAGCGCTTGCAGATCGTCGATTGCGCCGGTGTTCACCGTGCCGGCCGTACCGATTACGCAGGCCGGCTTGAAGCCGGCGTCGCGGTCCTCGGCGATCGCCGCCCGTAACGCAGCGATGTCGATCCGCAGCCCGGCATCGCTCGGGATGCGACGCAGCGCCCGGTTGCCGAGGCCGAGCACTTCCATCGCCTTGCGGTGACAGGAGTGAAGCTGGTCGGAGCCGTAGAAACGCAGCGGCTTGTCGATGCCGGCAACGCCGTGCTCGCGTATGTCGATGCCGGCCTTGGCGTTGCGCGCCACGGTCAGCCCGATGATGTTGGCCATCGAGCCGCCGCTGACCAGCGTGCCGCTGGCCGATTGCGGAAAGCCCATCATCTGCTTGCACCAGTCGACGACCTGGTTGTCCATCAGCGCGGCGGCATGGTTGCCGCCGCCGAGGTTGGAGCCCTGGATCGCCGCCAGGAAATCGCCGAGCGCGCCGGTGAAATTGCTCGAGCCCATATACCAGGACCAGAAGCGCGGATGGATGTTGCCCATCGGATAGGGCATCAAGCTCCTGGTGACGTCGCCATAGATTTCTGCCAGCGGCGCCGGCGAACGCGGCAGCGGCGATGTGAAGAAGGTCCTCACATCAACCGGCATCTCCTGCCACACCGGACGCTCTCTGACATCGCGCAGGTAAGCGACGGCATCGTCGACGATCCGATGCGACAGGGCCTGCACGTCGGCCCAGTTCGAGGGGTCAAGCGTTTCCTCGGTGGCCGTGACGGCCAGTCCAGGCTTCGTGTCCATGCAGGCCGCTCCCGATGTGCCGCCGTCACGCCGGAAACTGGCAGCCGGGCGTCGACTGCGAAAGCGCGGTCTCCTCGGCGTCCATCTCCGCCTCGATGCCGTCGAACAGCGGTGTCGTCATGTAGCGTTCGCCAGTATCGGGCAGCATGCACAGGATCACCGAGCCGGGCGCCGCCTTTTCCGCGATCTGCCGCGCCACCGCGAAGGTCGCTCCGCCGGAGGTGCCGGTGAAAATCCCTTCCTTCTGCGCCAGCGCCTTGGCCCATTTCATGCCCTCGGGCCCGGCAATCGGCACCACCTCGTCATAGAGGCTTGCGTCTATCGCCTCCTGCAGCACGTCCGGAATGAAGTCGGGCGTCCAGCCCTGGATCGGATGCGGCTCGAACGCCGGATGGCTGGCGGCAGGCGCGCCGCCGGTGCCGCGCTGCTGCGGCTTGCCGCTGCCGATAAGCTGCGCATTGGCCGGTTCGGCGAGCACGATCCGGGTCTCCGGCCGCTCGCGGCGCAGCACGCGTCCGACGCCGGCGACGGTGCCGCCCGTGCCGTAGCCGGTGACGAAGCAGTCGAGCCGCGAGCCGGCGAAATCGTTGATGATCTCGCGCGCCGTCGTCGCTTCGTGAATGGCGGCGTTGGCCTTGGTTTCGAACTGGCGGGCCAGGAACCAGCCATTGGCTTCGGCGAGCTCCACCGCCTTCTTGTACATGCCGAAACCCTTCTGGGCGCGCGGCGTCAGCACCACCTTGGCGCCCAGCATGCGCATCAGCTTGCGGCGTTCGATGGAAAAACTGTCGGCCATCGTCACCACCAGCGGATAGCCCTTCTGGGCGCAAACCATGGCAAGTCCGATGCCGGTGTTGCCGCTGGTCGCCTCGACCACGGTCTGGCCAGGCTTTAGAGCGCCGCTGCGCTCGCCTTCCTCGATGATGTTGAGCGCCAGCCGGTCCTTCACCGAGGCGGCGGGATTGAAGAACTCGGCCTTCACGTAGATCGTGGCATGGTCCGGTCCGAGATTATTGATGCGGATCACCGGCGTATCGCCGACCGTGTCGAGAATGCTGTCGAACAGGCGGCCGCGCCCGGCGGTGGTTCTGATTTTCTGTTGATGCAACATGTCGATCTCCTCGCTTTGTCGTTGTCTCTTTTCGTCATGGGCCGGTTACAGACCGGTGGCTTGGGCGGCGAGGTTTCGAGACCTTGCCGCGCTACATTTGCCCCCGGCAATGCCAGCATCCGGCGCGGGAATTCGCTGCCGGATGCACCGTGTCGCGTTTGGTGATAAAACAAAGGCCGACTGGCCAGCGTGGGAGCAGGCGTGGAAACTTACGTGGAATCCGCCCGATCGAGCCTCCACGGCGAGGTGGCCGGCTTTTCCGTGCGTCTGCTCGGACCGCTGACGATCGCACGCAACGGCATCATCATCCAGCTCCCAAAATCGCGCAAGCTGTGTGCGCTGCTCGCCTATCTGGCGCTGGCGCCGCATCCGGTCGGCCGCAGCCGCCTCTGCGAGCTTTTGTGGGATGTGCCGAACGACCCGCGCGGCGAGCTTCGCTGGTGCCTGAGCAAGCTTAGAGGCATCCTCGATGAACCGCATCATCGCAGGGTCGAGACACCAGGCGACACGATCGCGCTTGATCTGAGAGGTGCTTCCGTCGACGCTGTCGACATAGCCTCGGCCGCCGCCAAGGGCGTTGAGACGCTCGGTCTAGAGCGGCTGCAGGCTCTTTCCGGAATGTTCGCCGGCGACTTTCTCGATGGGCTGGAGATCGACCGCAGCCCGCATTTCAACAGCTGGCTGATCGCTCAGCGCCGCCGCTTCGGCTCTTGGCACGCCGCAATCCTGGAACATCTCGTCAACAAGCTTCCGGTGGATGCCGACAGAATGTCTTCGCATCTGGACAAATGGCTGGAACTCGCTCCGTTCGACGGGCGCGCGCATGTGGCTCTTCTGAAAGGGCTGGCGCAGCGCGGCCAGTTTGATGCGTGCGAGGAACATCTCGCTTCCGCAGCGCAGCTGTTTGCTTCGGAGGATCTGGATTTCGGACCCGTTCGTGAGGCATGGCGCACGATCCGCAACGAACGACCTGCCGCTACGCTCTGGGCGCGACCGTCACTCGTACCCGCGGCCCCTCACGCGTCAATTGTGCTTCCCAATTCCGACACTGCTGCATCGCAGAAGGCTTCGCTTGCGGTGATGCCGTTTGCCGAAGAGACGGCTGACGGCGGCCCACGCGGAGGCATCGCCGATGGCCTGACCCACGATATCATCACCCGCCTGGCCAAGCTCAGGGATTTCTTCGTCATCGCGCGCGGTTCGGTGTTTGCGCTCGCCGAAAAAAACATTGGGCCGGAGGATGCCGGCCGTCGGCTCAATGTCGATTATGTCGCCACCGGCACGGTACGCAGCCAGGCCGGCCGCGTCACCGTCGCGGTCGAGCTGGTCGAAGTGCGCACGGCCAGGATCGTCTGGGCCGAGACGTTCGAGCGCAAGCCGAACGACATCTTTGCCGTGCTCGACGACATCGGCAACAGCATCGTCTCGTCGATCTCGGCCGAGATCGAGACGGTCGAGCGCAACCGCGCCATGTTGAAGGCGCCCAATTCGCTGAACGCCTGGGAAGCCTACCACCGCGGTCTCTGGCACATGTATCGCTTCACCCGCGCGGAAAACGAGCAGGCCCGGCATTTCTTCGACATAGCCTTGAAGCTCGATCCGACGTTCGCCCGCGCCTATGCCGGCCTCTCCTTCACCCATTGGCAAAATGCCTTCCAGCGCTGGGGCGACCGCGACCACGAAAGCGCCCTGGCCTTCGAGGCAGCCGGCCAGAGCCTGCTCGTCGACGATCACAATCCGGCCGCTCACTGGGCCATGGGGCGGGCGCTGTGGCTGCGCGGCGAGCAGGACGGCTCCCTCATCGAGCTGGAACGCGCCGTAGACCTCAGCCCGAATTTCGCGCTCGGCCACTATGCGCTATCTTTCGTCCATTCGCAGTCCGGCGACCCGCAGGCTGCGATCGGCTCATCCGACCATTCCAGGCATCTGAGCCCCTTCGATCCGCTGCTGTTCGGTATGTTGGGCGCCAGGGCGATGTCGCATGTCCGGCTCGGCCAGTTCGACGAAGCCGCCGAATGGGCGCTGAAAGCAGCCGCGCGTCCCAATGCCCACGCCATCATCCTCGCGATTGCCGCGCATTGCCTTGCGCTGGCGGGGCGGCTGGACGAGGCACGAAGTTTCGCCGCTGCGCTGCGCAAGATGCTGCCGAACTACTGCGCCGACGATTTCATCGGCACCTTTCGCTTCGAGCCGGACGCCGAGGCGCTGTTCCGGCAAGGCGCCAAGCGGATCGGGCTGGGGTGAGGCAGGCGCGCGGTTTGCCAGGCTCTCCAAACCGCTCATCGCGGCTGGCCGCCCCAAACATCGTCATGTCTGCAGCCAGGGCGCATCGTGAGGTTGGTTGCGAATTCGTCGACCAGAGCGGATCAGACGGGCTCAACCGATTTGACGTTGCCGTCGGTATCCACGAGGCAGCTTGTCTTCTTGCCACTGGCATCGAGTTCGACCTGATAGGTCCTGGAATCGAGCTTGCTCGACGAAACCGGAAGTATCTTCGTGCTGTCGACGCCGCTCGCCTTGGCGACTGCACTGGCGCAAAGCAGCTGAAGGTCCGCCGGGGCAGTCTCGACCTTGGTCCTGGACATCTGGTTCTGAGGAGGCGGCGCGCTGACGCAAGCGCTAACGGCTCCAGCCAGGAATCCGATTGCCGTCACCAGGATCGAATTTCTCACTGCATCTTTTGCCGACATTGCTTGTCCCTCTCCGAATGCCGCTTCACACACCCTTGTAAAGTGCCGCCCCCTGCATGAGAACGATAACCTTGGCTCCAACCTTGACGCGGGACGCGAGATCGACGATGTCGTCGTTCCTCATCCGGATACACCCCGACGACACGTCGAGCCCGATCGTCCAGGGCTCCGGGGTGCCGTGTATCCGGTAGATCGTGTCCTGGTCGCGCTCATAGAGATAGAGCGCCCTTGCGCCGAGCGGGTTGTCGGGCCCTCCCTCCATGCCTCCGGCGTATTTCACCGCCTTCGGATCGCGAGCGACCATTTCGGCCGGAGGTGTCCAGGTCGGCCACTCCGCCATGCGGCCAACGCGCACGATGCCGGCCCATCCAAACCCTTCCCGGCCCACGCCGATGCCGTAGCGCATGGCCCGCTGACCCGGCTGCACAAGATAGAGAAAGTGCTGATTGCCATCGATAATGATCGTGCCTGGCACTTCCGCGGTGCGGAATTTGACCATCTGCGGACGAAATGCCTCGGGCACCTCATTATGCGCGGCGTAGTATTTGCGCGCCTTGGTGCGATCGTAGGCCACCCATTTGTGGCTTTTCGGGTCGAAAACCTGTGTTCCCGCAGCCAGCGCCGCCACCGCGACAAGACCGAACGCCGCGGCGACGACTGCCGTGAGGGAGCGCCGCCGGACGGTGCCGCGTTCCGCGAACATAGGATTCCGCTCATGGATTTGCCCACCCGTGCACCCGTGCGCCTTGTGCGGCAACCCATTGTTTGGCGTATTCGTAAGGATCCTGACGCTCTACCTGGAGCGCATAACTCGTCTTGGTGATTTCCTCGGGCTTCAGCTCGAACCGTTCCAGGAACGCCACCACCTTCGGATATTTATTGCGTAGCGAGGTGGCGTAGGCGATATGGAAATGTGCGGTATCCCATGATACCGGCGCGCTGGACTTCGAGACCCAGAGCGGGTCCTCTGACGGCAGTACGATCTTCCACTTTGCCGGATCAAAGGGCGGCTCGGTAAGCCGGACAATGTCGTGCAGCTCAAAGACGTAGTGCGGCGCGTAGCAGGCAAACACCATTGGATGATCCGTGGCGACCGCGGCATCGACAGCCGCCATTCCGGCATCCTCGGGCGTCTCCAGCAAGGTCATCGTCTTGGCATAACCATAGCTGTTGGCGCGGACGCGCTCGATAGCGGTCGAGGACCAACCCTCAGCGCCTATCCAGAGTTCGCCACGTCCGTCGCCATCAGTATCCAACGCGGCGGTTTTCTTCGTATCGCTGAGGTCGGAAACGTCGTGAATTCCAAATTTGTCGGCTGCCTCACGCGTAGCGCATATGCCTTGCCATGCCGGCACACCGATAGGGCTGATGGCCACCGTGCCGGCCCCGTCCACATACTTCTTCACCAGATTGTCCAGATTGGGCAGCCAGATTTCGGGATGAATATCCACCTCACCAGAATTGAGACCGGCAAAGGCAATAAGCGTCCCCATCTCGCGCACGTCGGCATCGAGCCCGAAATTTTCCTTCAGGCTGACCTTGAGGATATTTGCCGTCGCCTGGCCCGACGGCCAGTTCGGCATTGCAATGACGAGATCAGCCGCGTGGACCGGGATGTTTAGCGCCAGCATCGTCAATGCCGCCAGCGACACTTTCCGCAGGCACTGCCGAAATCGGTTGTGCATCTCTTCCCCCTCGCTTCGGTGCTGAAATGAACCGCGACGGGAACAATCTGTCGCGGCAAGCACCTGGTTGTGACACCAGCCCCATCTTCTGACGGGCAACTGCTGAAGGTGCAGCAGTGCATTCGCCAAAGAGAGCGCCTTCACGTGCCGCCCCTGCACGCTACCCGATGACAATCCGACTGGGAAGATGCTCACAACGCGGCCGCGGCGCCCCCACTGCGCCCCTATTTGGCACGCCGCAGCGTTGAAAAGTCGGGCAAAGGGGCGCGTTTCTTTCGGCCCTCGCAACGGTTGGCTGGGTTCGAAAAAATACCACAATAGATCGCGATTAGGGCGATCGTATAAGGTGTGGTATCGTCTCGCCTTTTTTGTAGAGCTGGCACAAAATTCACAACAACATAGAATATTACTTGTACTAACTCGGCTTAATGAGAACAAAACTAAGGAAGCATTCCGAAATCGTGCTACTGATCACATTTCAGTATATGCTAAGATAGTCCGTGTTGATTCCGAATTATTAAGCATTTGCAAAATTCAATCCTGCGATATTGGGATTTGTCCTTGTCATAGGCTGACTCGGATGCATTTCTTGGAAGCACAGCCGCGTCAGCGGATCGTTGAAACATGCTTGGGCGGACGGGGCACTAAGCATGGAGAGGAATATTGACACTCGCTAATGCGGCGGCCCCCGCTGGGAGCGTTCCCTCCCACGTAAGAGATTACGGCAACCGTCGGCGAAGTCGTCGAATGCATCGCCCACAGCCTAGCTCTCGTTTGATGGCCGGCGAAGCTTTGCACTCCTCCGATTGGCGCCAGCCTTCGCGGCAAAGGCGGGGATCGCCGCCTGCAATGGCCTTCCGATATGGACGATGTCCGCCGCCAGGCAGTCGGAGGAATGAACAATGAAATTCGTAATCTATGCGACCCTGGTCACGGCTTTGGTGGCGATCGCCGGTTGTACCACCGACGACGGCTACGATGGCTGCCGCGGATCGGGCTGCCTGGTTGATCGGCCTCATAAACGGGACCGAAAGATTGATGACCGGCCGCAGTTCGACAGGAGCGGCAATCCCAACTTCGATACCAGGGGCCGTTACATCGGCTGCCATGGGCTCGGATGTAAAGTCGACGATCCTGATGACGGGGATCAAAGCATCGACGACAGACCGCAGTACGACAGAGAAGGCAATCCGAACTTCGACATGCAAGGCAATTACCAAGGCTGCCGCGGCATCGGCTGCGAGGTCGATACACCGGACGACGACAGTTCATCAGACGACGACGATTCCGATTAATGGCCCCTGCAGCGAACAACGAAGAGGATAGCCACTCATGTCTGAATTGAACGGTCTCATCCGTCGACGTGTCAAAATCGTCATGGTCGGCCTTGCGGGGTTGGGAGTGGCGCTGACGTCCGCTTTCGCTGCGAATAACGCCTGTGACGGTATAAAGGTCGAAGTGACGAAGGCGCGCAAGCAGGAATATGCCCCTCTCGTCGTCTCGGCGATGACCAATAAGTTCAAGCCCGCTCAGGCAAAGTTCTTCACGATCATGGAGAGCGGCAGCTGGAGCGCCGCCTACGTCTCCACGCCCGTGAGCGACGACGGCGTGATGTTCTTCCAGACAGTCGACGGAAAGAAGCAGTTTCGCGACGTGTGGGGCGGCTATGCCGAGCCGTCGGAAAAACCTGAACTGGTATCCTGGGCGAAGAAGCTCGGAGCGCCGCAAGACCTGGCAAAGTGTTTTGCCGAGACAGTTACGGAACGACGGTGATGATCGATTGAGATTGCCGCTGACCGTTGGTGCAGGGGGAGAATGATTGGTGAGCGCTCCGGGGCGCCGGGGCTCTGAGATCGACTCCAATCATCAGCTGCAGGACGTGCAAAATGCAAACCGTTCGAAAATCCAGACTGATAATGCAGTTCGCCCGTGCATTGGCAACTTCAGTGAAAATGACGGCTGTTGTGAGTGTAGCTGTCCCGCACACGATCAATGTTGCGTATGCCAGCAAATATGATCTGCCGAAACCCTATGTTTCCCGGGCTCTTAACGCGGTTTTGATACCCATCAACCACGCCTCTCGGCACCGCTACCAGATCCCGCCCAAGCTTCGCGGGGTGTATGTCTTGGCCGTTGCACCCCATGGCGTTGCCGCGCGGCAAGGCATCCGACCGGGTGACGTGCTTGCCACAGTGCGGCATCAACCGATTTCGACGCCGGTTGATGTCGACAGACTCGTTTGGGCCGCCCTTGCCGTGAGTGCCACCAGTTTCCTGTTTGGCGTGAACCGCGGGACAGAAGTCGCAGATGTCGTCGAGGTCAACACCAACATCACCGTCAACAACTTCAACACCAACATCTCGGTCGACAATATTTCGCAATGGACGAGCGTCGACAATCGAGAGGTGTGGACACAGATCGTCGATGAGTATGACGACGAGATGGAGACGGGCCTCAATGACACGAGCTATCGCGCGGACGACTCGCAGCCTGGCGACGCCAATCCGGACGCAAATGTGTCTTCTCCCGATGCTGACGACGACGATACCAGCACCGACACTGACGACAATAACCCGGCCGACAGTACCGACGACAACAGTTCCGATCAGGACGATTCGAGCGATCAGAACGACGATGAAAACTCAACAGACGGTGATGATGACAAGAACAGCACCGACACCGACGACGATAGCACGGATGACGATGCGTCGGATGACAGCACTGACAACAATGATTCCGATGATCAGGACGATTCCAGCGATCAGAATGACGATGACGACCCGTCGGCAGATGGTGATGACGAAAACAGCACCGACAGTAATGACGATGCGTCGGATGACAGTAACGACGCTGACGGATCGGACGATGACGATGCCAACTAACGGCCGACCGTGCCGGCAGTTCTAGACCGAGGACAATCGATGAAAACCGCGATGCTGACCGCTGCCATCGTTCTGGCCATGCCGGCTTTCGCATTTGCCCAGGACAAATGCTACGACGCCGCCAAGGACCAGGCCGACCCGAACGAGTGCGCCGATGCCGCGTCCAAGAAATCCGACAAGAAGCTCAACGAGCTTTACAAGCAGATCGAAACCCGGCTGAACGACGACGCGGATATCAGGACGCTTCTCGTTCAAGCACAGCGGGATTGGGTCAAATTTCGCGACGCAGAGTGCAGTTTCCAGACCGCAGGAGCGGCCGGAGAAAGCGCAATTCCAACGCTCATCGCGGAGTGCATGGACAGCCTGACGCAATCCCGTGTCAAAGATTTCGAGGGATACCTGAATTGCCAGAAAGGCGATGCGAGCTGCCCCGTTCCGGCAGCGAACACATCACATGCCGTACCTGCCGTGGCCGAGGAGAACGGCCAGACCGGCCTTGCCCAGGCTGCCGACCCGATACCCATTCCATTGCAACATGTTGTTGGGCACCTCGGAACCGGCAGTGATGAAGTCATCTACCACAAACTCGGGATCGTGATGGGCATCAATGGTGCCAAGCCTCGTCTGTTCGAATTCGACACCGGGTCGGATGAGTTCAACGCTGAGATCGATTCGAGTGTCCCTGGCGTAGAGCCGGTGCGCGGCAGCAAGCCCGAAATGTACCCCTATGGAAACGGCACCTACGGAGGTTGGGTACAACAGGCCCGGGTCGACAGCCTGTCCTATTACGATCCAGATGATCCCTCGGAGCCTGCCGTAACCATTGACGGCGGCTTTAGCGTAGGTCGGGTGGTGGATTACGTCTTCACCAAGGATTTCGGCGACTTCGAGGATGCGAATGTGACGCAAAAGCCCGTGGGCCACCATGGCGATACGCCGGTTTATGCGGATCTTGATGCGCGCAAGAGCATGAAGAATGGCGAACCCGGTAACGAGGCGCCGTTTTACGGCGTCTTTGGAGCCGGCGATTTTATCGACAAGGGGGACCAGACCGCCGCTCCTGGCAGTCAGACGCAAAGCGGCTATGTGGTCTCCGCCAATGCAAATCTTGGAAAGAGGACGACACCGGGCTGCGCTCCCTGCCTGACGCTGAATTTGTCCCCCAGTCTGAGATCCCAGTTTACGGCCCTGATACCGTGGGGCGAACTGGATTACGAATTCCTCCAGAGACGCTTCCCGCGATCAGGCGCGAATGCATCCAGTCAGTACGAAGGGTCTTACCGTTATAAAATTTCCTTTGACCATAAGGGAAAGAAGCAATCGGTTGATTTCAGTGGACCTGTTTTATTGGATACAGGAACGACAAGCTTTATTTATATTACAACAGAATCTATTTTGAATAAGCTTCAGTCGAGAGGATTTCATATTGCTGAATTTGGTGATGAGATAGTCGACTTCAAGTTTTTTGGATTCGATGATGGTATAAATAACCGTGAATATGATGATGTCAACATTCTCCGCCAAAGCGATGAGATGAAAGTCGGCGGTCTCATTCTCGGTCTGCCATTCTTCGAGTCCAATTCAATAATGAATGATCTGGAAAACAGGACGACCGCATATTCACCCTATTTTGTCAGCGGTGCTAACTTTACGACAGACGCGGCTGCCAAGGATCAAGTGCAGTTGAATCGCGCGACCAGCGATGCTGGAAGCAACGGATGGCTCGGACTGGCCGGCATCGTCTCCGGCGCCGGCGACTTCACGATCGAGAAGGATGCGGACGTGCGTATGACCGGGGCCAATACCTACACCGGCACAACCCATATCGCGGCCGATGGGTATCTTACTCTGGCCGGGCCGGGCAGCATCGAGCATTCCTCGCGCGTCATGGTCGACGGTGTGCTCAACATCGATCAGAAAGGAAACTATCTGAAGCCCTGGGGGGTGGCGCACTCCCTGAACGATACGGCCATTCGCAACCTTAGCGGTAAAGGCGAGGTCTATCTGGGTGCGGGCAGACTGATCCTGACAGAAGCCGACGGGCAATTTGATGGAACCATCGCGAACTATGATGACGCCGGCGACAGCGGCGGCCTCGTGGTCGCCGGCGGCAAGCTGACGCTGAGCGGAAAGAACAAATATTCGGGCATAACCGAAGTGGCGTCTGGGGCGGAGTTGCGCGTGACCGGATTGTTGACTGGTGACGTTTCCGTCTCGGGACTGCTTGTCGTTGACGGGGAGGTCTCCGGCAAAGTCACGGTCAAGGAGGGCGGCAGACTGACCGGCTCAGGAAAGGTCGGCACCGTCACGGTCGCCGAAGGTGGCAAAGCTGATCCAATGAAAACCAGATAATCAGGCCATGGGCACGGCCGACCGTGGCAATGACGGATAGCTGAAGAGAACATAAGGCGGGGCTGAGCAACTTAAGAGCTTGACTGCAACCGGAAAGGGAAATCGATGAAAATAGCGATACTGACTGCTGCCGCGGTTCTGGCTGCGCCGACATTCGCCCTTGCCAAGGACAAGTGCGCCGAGGCCAAGGATCAGGCCACCATGAACCAGTGCTTCGGTGCCGAGTTCCAAAAATCCGACAAGAAGCTCAATGAGCTTTACAAGCAGATCGAAGCCCGCCTGAAGGACGATGCGGATACCAAGAAGCTTCTTGTTCAGGCACAGCGGGATTGGGGCAAGTTTCGCGACGCGGAGTGCAGTTTCCAGACCGCAGGCGCGGCCGGAGGAAGCATGATGCCAATGCTCATCGCGCAGTGCAAGGACGGCCTGACACAATCCCGTGTCAAAGGTTTCGAAGGCTATCTGAAATGCCAGGAAGGTGACATGAGCTGCCCTGTTCCGGCCGCGAACTGACACATGCCACAGCTGATCGGATCACGATGAAGCCGGCGGCGAGCGTGACGTCGCCGCCAGACATGAAAGGATGCGAGGGGCATCATCATTGCGTGAGGGACTTGAGGGAGGTGGATTGTGAAACGCTATGGATCGTCGCTCGCAATGACAATTGCGGCATCTGTACTGTTGGCATGTGCCGTGCCGGCAACAGCCCAGACTGACATGAGCTTCGACGTTAACGTCACGCTTTCCAAGAAAGCAGCCGCCAAGCTCGCGGCTGACAAAGAGAGGATCGTTGTCTTCGCCTCCTATTACGGTGACCCGAAGCGGAGCGCCGAGAAGCATGCCAACGAAGTCGGCCAGATCGATCTCACGCCGCAGGACGAAGAGGTCGAGATAGCGGGCACAGCGGGCCACGCCCGCATCAGCGGCACAAAGGTCGACACGAAGCGTCTCGACTGGCTCGCGGGCCCTCCCGAGGTCAACGTCAACGTCGCGTCGGCGCGCAAGAGCAGTCCGGACAATCTGCTCAGCTGCGATTTCATCGACGGTCCACTAAGTGATGTCCAAAGGAAGCCTGTGACGCTTCATTGCGGGTTGATTGAAGAAAATGTGGACACGAAATTAAGGCCATAAGGGCTGCAAAGTCATGTCGCCTCGTTACCGGCGTCAACGCAGATCGTTGACGGCATGACCTGCTTTATTTCAGGGACGTGAAGATTTCATGCGCCCATTGTTCGCAATCTGTTTCTGCCTGACCATCATGTCCTTGTCTGCCGCCGCCTATGCCGAGCGCCGTTGTGGCTGGTACTCCAGCCCGACACCCGGCAACCTCGTCCTGACCGACAGTGACGGGGATTGGTGGATCCAGATGCAGGGACGCCCGGATCCCAAAGGCATCGACAATGTGCCGGCCTTTGACGAGCGGCAATTCGTCGAGACCAATGTGCCTGGTTCGGGCCACACGCTACGGATGTGCGTGCATGAACGTCGTAACCAACGCCAAGCAACAGAAGATCACCAGAGTGATCTCGGGCCAAGTCCTTCCGCTGCTGCGCTGTCGCAACGACAGATCGCTGCCTAACCCGGACGGATAATTGTTAGATATCTTGTGGATGCCATGGCTGACGGTAGGGCAGCCTAGAGCATTGGATCAAGAAAAAGCCCGGCAAACCGGGCTTTTTCTTGGGTCTCTGAAACCGCATCAATCGGTTCGAAGCGGGAATTTGGTGCCCAGAAGAGGACTCGAACCTCCACTCCTTGCGGAACACGGACCTGAACCGTGCGCGTCTACCAATTCCGCCATCTGGGCTGGTGCGCGCTCATTAAGCGGGCGAGGGATGAGTGTCAACGCGCTTTTTTGAAAGCCGCGTTCCTTCTCCGGCTCAATGCTCCAGCACTTCCTTCGACGCCACCGTGGAATCGGCGTTGAGCGTGTAGATGATCGGCACACCGGTGCCGAGCTCGAGCTTGACGATCTCCTCGCCCGATTTGCCGTCCAGCGCCATGATCAGCGCGCGCAGCGAATTGCCGTGCGCCGCCACCAGCACGGTGCCGCCGCGCAGCACATGCGGTTGCAGATCGTGCAGGTAATAGGGCCAGACGCGCGCGCCGGTGTCCTTCAGGCTTTCACCGCCGGGCGGCGGCACGTCATAGGAGCGGCGCCAGACATGCACCTGCTCCTCACCCCATTTCTTGCGCGCATCATCCTTGTTGAGGCCGGAGAGATCGCCATAGTCGCGCTCGTTCAGCGCCTGGTCGCGAATGGTCTCGAGCTCGCTCTGGCCAACGGCGTCGAGAATATGCTGGCAGGTCTTCTGCGCCCGGATCAGCGACGACGTGAAGGCGATGTCGAACTTCATGCCGCGCGCCCTGAGCTTGGCGCCGGCCGCCTTGGCTTCGGCATGGCCCAGTTCGGTCAGGTCGACGTCGCGCCAGCCGGTAAATAGGTTCTTCAGGTTCCATTCGCTCTGGCCGTGGCGCACGAGCACGAGAGTTCTCGACATATTTGCTCCTTCAAATCTTGTGGATCAGCCAATCTTGTGGATCAGCTTGTCAGGCCGAGCACGTCCCGCATCGAATACAGTCCCGGCTTCCTGCCGCGCGCCCACAGGGCGGCCTTGACCGCGCCACGGGCGAAGATCGCCCGGTCTTCGGCATGATGGGCGAGCGTGATGCGCTCGCCGGTACCGGCCAGCACCACACTGTGGTCGCCGACCACCGAGCCGCCGCGCAAGCTGGCGAAACCGATCGAGCCTGCCTTGCGCACGCCGATATGGCCGTCGCGCACGCGAACATCGTTGCCGGCAAGTGCTACGCCACGCCCGGCAGCGGCGGCTTCGCCGAGCAGCAGCGCCGTGCCCGATGGCGCATCGACCTTGTGCCGGTGGTGCATTTCCAGGATCTCGATGTCGAAATCGTCGGCATCGAGCGCGCGCGCCGCCTGCTCAACCAGCACCGCCAGCAGATTGACGCCGAGGCTCATATTGCCTGACTTGACGATCGTCGCGTGCCGTGCCGCCGCCGCGATCCCGGCATTGTCTTCGGCCGAGCAGCCGGTGGTGCCGATGATATGGGCGATGCGCGCCTGCGCCGCGTAGCCGGCGAATTCGACGGTCGCCGCCGGCGTAGTGAAATCGAGCACGCCGTCGGCCTTGGCGAAGGCCGGCAGCGGATCGTCGCCGATCGCCACCTCGAGCCTGCCGACGCCGGCCAGCTCGCCGGCGTCCTTGCCGATATGGGGCGAACCGGCCCGCTCGATCGCGCCGGCGACGCGGGCGCCCGGTATCGTGTGGATGGCGCGGATCAGCGCCTGGCCCATGCGGCCGGCCGCGCCCACCACCACCAGGCCCATTTCACTAACGGTCGGCGTGTCACTCATGAATGTCTCCCGGCCGCCATTTTCGCGCGACCATTTTCCGCCGCACTCTGGATTGGCTCGCCGTCATCGACAAGCCCCAGCCCCTTCCTGCCTTGCACCCGGTGGAACCGGGCATAGACGCTGTGCGGGTCAGCCATCAACGAGGCATGCGTGCCTTGTTCGACCAGCCGGCCCTGCTCCAGCACGATGATATGGTCGGCATTGACCACCGTCGACAGCCGGTGCGCGATGACAATGGTGGTGCGCCCTTCCATGACATGGGTCAGCGCTTCCTGGACGCGGGCCTCGGCCTCGTTGTCGAGCGCCGAGGTGGCTTCATCGAGCAGCAGGATCGGCGCCTGCCGAACGATAGCGCGTGCAATCGATACACGCTGGCGCTGGCCGCCCGACAGCGTCACGCCGTTCTCGCCGACCGGCGTGTCGTAGCCTTGCGGCTGCTGGCGGATGAAATCGTCGGCCGCGGCCTGTTGCGCGGCGCGTTCAATCTCGGCGTCCGTGGCGCTCAGCCTGCCGTAGCGGATGTTGTCGCGGATGGTGCCTTCGAACAGATAAGGCTGCTGTGAAACATAGGCGATCGAGCCGCGCAGCGAATGCTTGGTGACCTTTGAAATGTCCTGGCCGTCGATTTCGATGCTGCCCGACTCGACGTCGTGGAAGCGCTGCAGCAGCGCAACCAGCGTCGTCTTGCCGGCGCCCGAGGCGCCGACGATGGCGGTCACCTTGCCGGCGGCGGCGACAAAGCTCAAATCCTGCAGGACCGGCGCCTCTTCGACATAGCGGAAGGACACGTTGTTGAAGCGCACTTCGCCAGAGGTGAATTTCGCCTCGGCGGCTCCCGGCACGTCACCCTGCTGCGGCTCGAGGTCGAGAAGCTCGTAGATCATGCGCGCATTGACCAGCGACTTTTCCATGCCGACCTGCATACGCGCCAGCCGCCTAGCGGGGTCATAGGCAAGCAGCAGGGCGGTGATGAAGGCAAACACCGCGCCCGGCGGCTGGCCGCCGACGGTCGCCCGGTAGCCGGAATAGGCGATGACACCGGCGACGGCGAAGCCGGCCAGCATTTCGGAGATCGGCGTCAGCCGTTCCGAGACGCGGGCGATCTTGTTTGCCCGCTGCTCGGCGCCCGCGACGAGGCCGCCGATGCGGCGCGACAGCTCGTCTTCCAGGGTGAAGGCCTTGACGATAGCGATGCCTTGCGTCGCTTCCTGCATCGCGCCGATCAGCCGCGAGTTGATCTGCACCGATTCACGGGTGATGCGACGCACCCGGCGCATCAGATAGGTGACACTGTAGATCAAGGGCGGCCCGACCAGCAGCGACATCGCCGAGAGCATCGGGTCCTGCCAGATCATGACGCCAACCAGCGCGACAAGCGATACGGCATCGCGCGCCAGCGATGTCAGCGTCATCGACAGGAGATCGCGGATGCCGTTGACGTTCTCGTTGATCTGCGCGGCGAGCCGGCCCGAGCGGGTGTCGTTGAAGAAGCTGACGCCGAGCTTCATCAGGTGGTCGAAGATGCGGCGTTGATAGCGCGCCACCAGATTGTTGCCGATTTTGGCCAGCGTCACTGCCTGGCCGTAGCTGGCCAGCCCGCGCAGCATGAAGGCGGCCAGGATCGACACGCTGATCAGCGCGATAAGATCGCCGCGCTGTTGGTAGAAGATCTGATCGATGACATCCTTCATGATCCAGGCTGTGAAGGCGGTTGTCGCCGCGATCGTCACCAGGCAAAGCACGGCAAGAGCATAGTACCAGCGATAATCGCGGCTGTTCTCGGCGACGATGCGGCGAATCACCGCCACGATCTCGCTGGGACGGACTTTCCCTTTAGTTGGTGCTGGAAGTGTCAAGTTGGAGCGCTTTGTGGTTTCGGTCCGGCCGGGCTGCAATTCGGCAACCTCTTAACGCTCCAATGGCGGCTTGCCTATGGCCGAGGACGGCGAAACTTCGTCGCGGCGCAGCTTGTATTCTAGACCCGCCAGCGCCGCCCCGCCGTCTGCACGCCGAACACCGACGGATTTCTGGCATAGGCGGCCAGCCCTAAAAGCGCCGCCAGCGGATGGGTGATGACATAGACCGGCATGCTGCGCATCAGGGCGCTGTGCGGCGCCTTGTCCTCGAAGGCGGCGCGGAAATTGCCGATGCGCAGCGCCGGCAGGATTTTTTGCGCGATGCCGCCGGTGAGGAAAACACCGCCGCGGCTCATGAACACCAGAGCGAGGTCGCCGGCGGTGCGTCCCAGGCAGGTGACGAAGATCGACAGCGCCTCTTCGGCCACCGGATCGTTCTTTGCCAGCGCCGCGGCGGTGACCTCGGCCGGCGTGGTGAAGGGCGACGGCTTGCCGTCCGCCTTGGCTACCGCCCGGTAGGCATTGACCAGGCCGCGCCCGGACAGGATCTGTTCGCCGGAGATGCGGCCCTCGAGCTTCTCGATATGCGGAAACACTTGGAAATCGCGCGGCGAGCGCGGCCCGATATCCATATGGCCGCCCTCGCCGGGCACCGGTATCCAGTGATGCAGCGCATAGACCAGTCCGGCGACGCCGAGCCCGGTTCCCGGGCCGAGCACCACCCGCCCGGAATTCGGTTCCGGCTCGTCGCCGCCGATCTTTTCCATATGCTCTTCGCCGAGCGCGACGACAGCCAGCGCCTGTGCCTCGAAGTCGTTGAGCACCACGACGTCGCTGAGACCGAGACTGGCGAACATCTGTCTCGGCTTGACGATCCATGGGCAATTGGTAAGCGGGATCTCGTCGCTCTCGACAGGGCCTGCTACCGCCAGCACAGCTGAATTCGGCCGGACCGACGAGCGGTCGAGCACGGCCGCCTGGATCGCCTCGTCTATCGTATTGAAGTTGGCGGTCTGGACGATCGTCGGCTCGCCGGCCTCGGAATTCGCGTCGAGCACAATCGAGAAGCGCGCATTGGTGCCGCCTATGTCACCGATCAGGATCGGAAATCGCAACAGAGTGTCGTCGTCGCTTACGCCTGGCATGCTCTCGTCCGTTCCCGACGCGTATCGCCGTTCTCTCGTTGACTAGCGCATGACCGCAAAAAGGGAAATCGGTTTTCGAAGTGGAGATGCACGGATGCAGACAGCAAACACGCTGCCCGCATCAGTGCCCCGGTCGTGGCCGCGGCAGCGGAATGCCGATCTCGGGGGTCGCCACAAAGGCGTTCGCTGAGGCCGGAAGCGCTGCCGCGCCGGCTGCGACCGTCGGCGGCGGCGAAGGTTCTGCCGCGAGAGCGGGTTCTGCCGCGATCGGTACGCCGTCGCCATAGTAGGTGACTGCTTCGGCCGTGGCCGGAGCCGGCGCGTCGAGCACGAACTGGCATTGCCTGGGCAGGTTCGCCATCGTCATCACGTCGCGTGCCTTCGGCTTGTCCGGGTTCTTGTTGGGGCGCCACGGCCCCTCGGTGAACCACCAGGCCAGCGCCTGGTCGCAGCCATCGCCCGGCGCCGTCGCTTCCTGCGCCTTGCAGTCGGGTGATCCAGCCTGGCAGCCGATGCGAATGTGGAAGTGGTAGTCGTGGCCCCAGAACGGCCTGACCTTGCGCAACCAGCTGCGGTCGCCTTTGACCGTGTCGCAGAGCTTCTTCTTGATCCCTGGATTGACCAGGATGCGCTCGACTTCGGGATAGCTCGCGGCGCGCTTCAACAGCCGCGTGTGCATCGGCGTCCACAGGCCGTCCTTCACCAGATGGGTTTTTTCATCGACCATCAAGGTAGCGCTGATGTTTTCGCGCTCTTCGGCCGAGAGCTTGCGGTCGGGCATCGGCGTCAGCCAGATGTCGGCGTCGAGGCCGATCTGGTGCGAGGCATGGCCGGTCAGCATCGGCCCGCCGCGCGGCTGCGAAATGTCGCCGATCAACAGGCCCGGCCAGCCGTCGGCAGCGGCGTCGCGCGACAGTTTCTCGATCAGCGCGATCATTGCCGGATGGCCCCAGCGGCGATTGCGCGACGGTCGCATCACCTCCCAGTGCCGGCCGTCCATGGGCAGGGCGACGCCGCCGGAAAAACAGCCTTTGGAATAAAAGCCGATCGATTGCGCTGTTGCGATTGCCGGCAGCTCTTTGGCGCCAAACAGGTCTTTTGCCCGTTGCTCGGCGCTCGCCGTCTGCGCTGCAAGCGTCAGGCCGGCGACGGCCAGAGCTGCCGTCAGCAGCAGTGTTTTGCCCGGCAAGGCTCGCTTTAACGTCTTTCCCAAGCTGGACCCCTCCGCGATTTGAACCGCATCATACCACGCCCCGCGCAGCGTATCGATCATGACCGTTTCATCGGGCTGCGCGCCTCGCCGTCGCGCCAGTCGCCGCTCGCCCACATGGCATCGAGCGCCGAGCGATAGTCGGGGAAGCGAAACCCATAGCCGGCCGCCTTGATCGCCGCGTTGGCGACACGCTTGTTCTCGCCGTAGAAGGACCGCGCCATGGGCGAAAGTTGGGCGGTCTCGAACGGAATTTCGGGCGGCGGCTCGATGCCCATCAATTGGGCGGCATAGGCGACGACGTCCTGCGGCGGCGCCGGCAGGTCGTCGGTGACGTTGAAGATGCCGCCGCGATTGCCTTCGGCCAGATGCCAGAGCGCGCCGGCAATGTCGTCGCAATGGATGCGGTTGAACACCTGGCCAGGCTTGACCAACCGCCGGGCGGTGCCGTTTTCCAGATTGACCAAGGCGTTGCGGCCTGGCCCATAAATGCCGGAAAGCCGCAGGATCGCCGCCGGCCGGCCGACGTCGTGGCCCAGTTTCAGCCAATCCTGCTCGGCGGCAACCCTCATCGCTGATCGCTTCGATACTGGCCGGCATTCGGCGGCCTCGTCCACCCAATTGCCGCCATGGTCGCCATAGACGCCGACGGTGGAGAGATAGGCGATCCATTCGAGCTCCGGCATGTTGGCCGCGATCTCCTCGCGTGCCGCGCCCAGCACCGGGTCGCCGGCCTCGTCCGGCGCGACCGAGACGACGAGATGGGTTGTCTTCCCAAGCGCATCGCCGATTTCGGAGGTCAGCGTGCCATCGAAACGCAGCGGCACGATACCGGCTTGCCGCAGCGCCGCGAATTTTTCCAGCAACCGTGTTGTACCGAAGATCGCTGTGTCGGCATCCCTGTTGGCGCGGGCGAAGGCCTTGCCCGAATAACCGGCGCCGAAGATGAAAATCTGCTTTTTTGTCATGTATGCGCCTCGATCGGCTTTGGCAGGGCCAGAAGCCATTCGCCTCTCACCGCCTCGTCATCTTCTGCTTGCAAAGCGGCTGCGGCACGTTCGGCAAATTCCCGACCCGGCACCAGCCGCGACAGCGCCCATACCGCAGGTCCGCGAACCAGGGGCGAGGCGTCGTCGAGCAGCGCGCGAACGGCGCCGGCCAGCGACAAGTCCTGGGAATTGCCGGCCGCTATCAGCACGTTGCGGATAAAACGGGCGCGGCCGATACGCTTGACCGGCGAGCCCGAAAAAAGCACGCGGAAGGCAGCGTCGTCGAGGCGCAGCAGCTCGGCGATCGGCGGTTCGCGCAAGTCCGCGCGGGCGGCAAGCTTTGCCTCCGAAGCGGCTTGGGCGAACTTGTTCCACGGGCAGGCGGCCAGGCAGTCGTCGCAGCCATAGATACGATTGCCGATCTTTTCCCGGAACTCATGCGGGATCGGTCCTTTGTTCTCGATGGTGAGGTATGAAATGCAGCGCCGCGCATCGAGCCGGTAAGGCGCCGGAAAGGCATCCGTCGGGCAAACGTCGAGGCAGGCCCGGCAGGAGCCGCAATGGTCGTCCTCAGGCGCGTCCGGCACCAGTTCGGCCGTCGTGAAGATGGTGCCGAGGAACAGCCAGGAGCCATGCGTTCGGCTGACCAGGTTGGTGTGCTTGCCTTGCCAGCCGAGGCCGGCCGCCTCGGCCAGCGGCTTTTCCATCACCGGCGCGGTGTCGACAAACACTTTCACGTCCCCGCCGGCGCGTGCCACGATCTTGCCGGCGATCTCCTTCAGCCGGCCTTTCATCACGTCATGATAGTCGCGGTTCTGCGCATAGGCCGAGATCGCGCCGCGGTCGCGCTTTGCCAGGATGTCGCGTGGGTCGTGGTCGGGGCCGTAATTCATCGCCAGCACGATGATCGAGCGGACCTCTGGCCAAAGCGTCGTCGGTTTGCCTCGCCGCTCGAGCGTTTCGGCAATCCAGCCCATCGAGCCGTGAAAACCGTCGGCAACGAATTCGGCCAGCCGTTCCGGCGCCTGCGGAATCGCATCGGGCGTGGTGACGGCAACGGCGTCGAAGCCGGCGTTCCGCGCCTCGCGGTCGATCAGCGCGCGCAGCTTTGCCGTATCAGAAATCGAGGTCCGCATAATGTGACACCGGCGACAGGCCGCGCACCCGGTCGGACAGAAGCGGCCGGAACGAAGGCCGTGATTTCACCCTTGTATACCATTCGCGCGCGGCGCTGTGTTCGCGCCAGTCGATCTCGCCGAGATAATCGAGCACCGACAGTGCTGCCGCCGCCGCGAGATCGGCATAGGTGACCTTGTTGCCGGCCAGCCAGTGACGGGTGCCGGCCAGCCAGTTGGTGTATTTCATGTGCTGGCGGATATTGGCGCGGGCGGCGCGGATCGCCGCCGAATCGGGCGAGCCGCCGCCTGCCGTTTCCGGCATGACCGGCTTCAGAACGCGCTCGCGAACCAGATGCCGGGTAACCTCGCTTTCCGCCTTGTTGAGGTACCAGTCGGTCAGCCGGCGGATTTCGGCGCGCTCCATCGGATCCTCGGCGAATAGCCGCTTGTCGCGCTTGAGTACGCCGCGCGTCTCGTCGAGATATTCGGCAATGACCACTGCGCCGACGATCGGCACGTCGCCTTCGGCGAGCAGGATCGGCAGCGTGCCGGCCGGGTTCAGCGCCAGGAACTCCTTGCGCCGCGTCCACGGCTTCTCTTCGATCAGCGCCAGTTCCTCGCCATACTCGCCAAAGGCGAGGCGGACGAAGCGGCAGCTGGCGAACATCGGATGGTGGAAAAGCGTCAGCATGGTCCCGCGATAATAAAGCGCACTGGCAAATCGCCGGCTGCGCCGGTAAGTCTTGGCCGCCCGATTCAGCGGGCTGTCAGGGTGCTGCGACCTATAGGGGGAGTTCCGCGCCATGACAAGCAAGCCCTTTTCTCAAGCCCTCACTCCAACGCCGAGGTTGCCATGGAAAGCCAGACCGTCGTCGAAGCGCTGCTGCTCGGCCTGCTCGAGGGCCTGACCGAGTTTATTCCGGTGTCTTCGACCGGTCATATCCTGCTCGCCGGCCATTTCCTCGGTTTTCATTCGACCGGAAAGGCCTTCGAGATCCTGATCCAGCTCGGCGCCATATTGGCGATTCTCAGCGTCTATTTCCGCCGTCTCTGGAAGATGCTGCTCGAGCTGCCCTACGATCGGCTGACGCGGCATTTCGTCCTTGGCATTCTCATCGCATTCCTGCCGGCGGCCATTATCGGCGCACTGGCGCATGACTTCATCAAGACGGTGCTGTTCGAATCGCCGCGGCTGATCTGCATCATGCTGATCATCGGCGGTGTCATCCTGCTGCTGGTCGATCGCATGAAGCCGAAGCCGTATTACCACGATGTCGAGCGGTTTCCGACCAGGCTTTATCTGCAGATCGGGCTGTTTCAGTGCTTGTCGCTAATCCCCGGCACGTCGCGCTCGGGCTCGACCATCGTCGGCGCGCTGCTGCTCGGCGTCGACAAACGGGCGGCGGCGGAATTCTCTTTCTTCCTTGCCATCCCGACGATGGTCGGCGCCTTCGCCTTCGACCTGTTCAAGAACCGCAATGTACTGAGCAGCGCCGACCTGCCCATCATCGCCGTCGGTTTCGTCGCCGCCTTCGTCACGGCATTGATCGTCGTGCGCTTCCTGCTCGACTACGTCTCGCGCCACGGCTATGCGCTGTTCGGCTGGTGGCGGCTGGTCGTCGGCATCGTCGGGCTGGCGGGGCTGGCCATCTGGGGGTGAGCCGGCGCGGATAGCGCAATCCCAGCCGGAACTCTATTCTTGCCCGAAGCCGAGCCATACGATCTTGTCAACGTATGGTTGGCAGGGGGAATGCATGAGCGAAGTTCTTGACGCCCTCGTTATTGGCGCCGGTCCGGCGGGACTCGGCGTCAGCTACTTCTTGAAACGGCAGGACCGCGACCACCGTGTGCTCGATCGAGGCCGGATCGGCGAGACGTGGCGAACGCAGCGCTGGAACTCGTTTCGACTGAATTCGCCGACCATTCGCTCCATCTTACCCGGTGATTCCTACGAGGGGCCCGAGCCGTGGGGCGCGATAACCCACCACGAATTTGTCGCGTATCTCGAAGGCTATGCCGAGCGGCACCGCCTGCCGGTAAGCACCCAAACTCCGGTGCAAGAGCTGACGAGAGACGACGGGATCTTTCGCATCACCACGACGGACGGGGCATTTCTGGCGCGCAACGTGGTGATCGCCACCGGCGACCAGAATCGGCAGGTCCGGCCAGCAGGGTCGGCGGATTTGCCAACCGCAATTCGCCAAGTCGATTCCTCGGCTTATCGCAACCCGGCCGAGTTCGAGAGTGGCGCGGTGCTGGTGGTCGGCAGCGGCCAGTCGGGCGGCCAGATCGCCGAGGACCTGGCGTTGGCAGGACGTGTGGTCTTTTTGGCGACCAGCCGCAACGGCCGTTGGGTGCGGCGCTACCGCAGGGGCAACATACTTAAATGGCTGACGCTGTCCGGTTTTCTCGACGTTCCGCGCAAGGAACTCGTCCTCCCCTCCGGCAAGCTGCAGGCCCGCGCGCTGGTCGGCGCGACCCATACGATCAGCCTGCAATCGCTGAGCGCGCAGGGCGTGGTGCTGCTCGGCCGCTTCAGGGGTGTGGAGAACGGCAACCTCGTCTTCGGCGACGAGCTCGACGACCATATGCGATTTGCCGACGAAGTCTCCGCGAATGCCAAGCGCCTGGTTGACGAGTACATCGAGCGCGCCGGCCTCGATGCGCCACTGGCCGAGGATGATCCGGCCGAGACGATTGAACCGCGCTTGCCCGATCCTCCGATCCGCTCCCTCGACTGGACGGCGAGCGGCATCAGATCAGTGATCTGGTGCACGGGCTTCACCGGCGATTTCGCATGGGTTCGGCTTCCCGGCGCGCTCGATGCAGCCGGCCAGCCCGTCCACGAGGATGGCGTCGGCGCTGTTCCAGGTCTCTTTTTCGCCGGCCTCGATTTCGGATCGACGCGGAAGTCGGGCACCATACCGGCCATTCCAGAGGAGGCGGCCGCCGTCGTGGAGCGACTTGTCCAAGCGGGAGCCGACTTGCCACGGAACGGCGTCTAAACGAGCCGTCGAACGTGGGTTCTTGAACGTGCAAGAACATGACAGCTCTGGCGCGATCAAGACGACGCACGCTGCCTTTTGTCGAAGCGCACCGACAATTTTCCGTAGTCCATTGGTGCGACAGCCAGAAATCGCGGGCACCTTCGATACGGCGCTCCGATTCGCGGCCGACTGCATCCATTGCCTCCATCAGCGTGCGGCGGCCTTGACCTCGGCTGGTCGTCGTCGTGCCGACAGCACTGGCCATATATGGGATGAGCCGGCGCAGTCGTTCGGAATGGTCGACCTGGAGACGCCAAAGGAGGTGCGTCAAGGCGCACGATCGGTCAGCGCGCTCGCGCCTTCCTCCGCGGCGCAATGTGCGCAGCAGTAGATGATGTCATCCTGTTCGACGCCATGTCCGATGATCCGGCATCCGCAATGCGGACACGTCGGAGCAAGTTTCTGGACCGCGCATTCGAAGCTGTCGAATGTGTAGGTCTCGTCGGCCATCGTCACGTTGAAGGCCTTGTCGTAGTCATTCCCGCATTGATCGCATCTGGCCATAGTTCTTCTCCTTCTTTCACTGGCTTCAAGCTCGACCAACCTGTCGCGCGGCGATAGGTTCCCGCCAGGATCAGGGGGCCGTCCTAAGCCGGAGACGAGAGCGAGCCTACGCGACGGCGCTGTTCGATCGCACGGATCACCTCGTCGATATCCCGCGGCTCGATGTCGAGTTCCTTCAGGCCAGGCGCGTCGATTGCTGCCACATTGTCCTGACGCATAAGATCGATCTGGTTGCGCGTTATGGGGGCAGCCGGGAGGAGTTCCGCGACGCCAGCCAAGGCGTTCCATACCGCAAACGGCACCGGCATCAGCTTGACGTGCGTATCGAGCTGTCGGGCGATCTCCCGAAGCAGTTCCTTATAGGCATAGATACGCGGGCCACCGAATTCGAATATGGATGAACCCTGGGTTCGCCCGTCGATCAGCCGGCTCACTGCTTCTGCGACGTCTGCCACATAGACCGGCTGAAGCCGTGTGCCACCATCGCCGAACAGCGGATAGACCGGCAGGAGGCGTATCATCCTCACAATGGTCGTGAGGAAAGCGTCGTCAGGTCCTGTCATGACGGCGGGACGCACAATGAAAGCGCCGGGAAATGCGCTTTCCACGGCACCTTCTCCGCGCCCACGCGCCCTTATGTAATTCGAATCCGATTGAGGATCGGAGCCGATCCCTGAAATCTGGACGAACTGGTCGATCGCGCGGTCGCGCGACGCGGCAGCGAGATTGGCCGCGGCTTTCACATGCACGCGTTCAAAGGTCTGGACGCCCTGCTCGACGTAAAGACTGACGGCATTCACGACCGCCTGTGATCCGGTAATGGCCGACCCGATCGAGGACGCATCCAATATATCCGCCTCGACTGCTTCGGGCATCCTTGTAATCGAGGAAAAGACCAGGGCCACGCGAGCCGGATGGCGAGATGCGGCGCGCACCGTGAAACCTCTTTCCAGGAGCCGCTTCACGATCCTGCGCCCGAGAAAGCCAGTTCCGCCGAACACGGTGACGATCCGTTCCGGGTTGAGATCGTCGGGATCCATTTGCCTCGCCATCCCTTTGTCCTCGCATAGCTGCCACGCGGACTGCGCTGGCCGGCATTTGAACCAGCCCGTCGAACATCAGGACGATTGGGGAACAACGCAGGAACGCTTTTGTTCCAGTCAGCGCTGGGCGGATGCTTGACAGATCGGCAAACCATGATCTGAACCGCAGGCGCAGCAAAACGTCCCCACGTCGAGAATGGCCTAGTTTCGCCCGTAAAACACATTCTCGACATGCACCGGCCAGCGCCACGGCAGCACCGCCACCATGTCGAAGCGCACCGATAATTTTCCGTAGTCGGATTGGCGCGACAGCCAGAAATCGGCGGCGCCTTCGATGCGGTGCTCCGATTCGCGACCGACGGCTTCCATTGCCTCCATCAGCGTGCGGCGCGCCTTGACCTCGACGATCAGCACCAGATCGCCACGCCGCGCGATCAGGTCGATCTCGCCGAACCTGGTGCGGTGGCGGCGGGCAAGAATTCGGTAGCCTTTCAGCATCAGCGCCGCCGCCGCCAGCCATTCGCCGTGATGGCCGCGCCGGTAGGCCTTTTGCCGGCTGGCGCTCGGCCGTTCAGCCATCGCCGTCTCCGCCGGTCCCGTCTCTTCCGGCATTCTTGAGGTCGAGCAGCCGACGATAGAGCGTCTGCTTCTGGCCACCCGTCATCTTGGCGGCTTCCGCCGCTGCCTTGGAGGCCGGCATCTCGGCGGCGAGCGAAAGCAGCAGCCGGTCGATGTCTTCAGGCTCATCAGCGACAACATCCGCCAGGCCGACGCAGATGACGATTTCGCCTTTCGGCGTATCAGCTGCGGCGTAATGGCTGGCGAGCGACTGCAGGGTGCCGGTCCGCATCTCCTCGAAGGTCTTGGTCAGCTCGCGGCCGATGGCCGCCTTGCGGGCACCGCCCAGCACCTCGACCATGGCACTGAGCGTCTCGGCCAGCCGGCGCGGCGATTCGAAGAAGATCAACGTTGCCAGCACCGCCTTCAGCGCTTCCAGCCGCGTCAGCCGCTGCCCGGTCTTCACCGGCAGGAAGCCGGCAAACAGAAACGCGTCCGAGGGCAGGCCGGATGCCGTCAAAGCGGCAAGTGCTGCTGATGGGCCGGGGATCGGCACGACACGAATGCCGCGTTCCAGCGCCTCACCGACCAGCCGGTAGCCGGGGTCGGATATGAGCGTCGTGCCGGCATCCGATATCAGCGCTACGCTTTGGCCGGCCAGCAGCGCCGCGATCAGCTTCGGTCCGGCCTCGCCGGCATTGTGCTCGTGGTAGGCGGTGGTGCGGCGGCGGATGCCGTAGCGGTCGAGCAGCACGCGGCTGACACGTGTGTCCTCGCAAGCGACGATATCGGCGGCGGCGAGCGTTTCCAGCGCGCGCAGCGTGATGTCGGCGAGATTGCCGATAGGCGTCGCGACCAGGTAGAGCGCCGGCTCGAGCGGCCGGGCGGCGATTTCGGTCTGCCCGACCACATAACTGCGTTTGGCCGATTCGCCGGTCACCTGCACAACTCCGTTCGACCCTGTTTGGCACGGCTCACGCTTGGTTGCAAAAGCCTGGGTTGCAAAGGCCCTGGTTCCAAAAGGGATGCCGACGTGAACCGGCCGCCATGCCTTCGCCACAGTAGGGAACGAAACCGTTGCCGGCGAATTTTACCCCTGATCTCGGGAGGAGCAGGATGAACAGCCTGACGATACAGGACGTTTTCGAACCCTACTATGCCGGCCGCAAACGCTTCGCCGCGCCATGCGACAAGAGCCTGCCTGCCGAAGCCGCAGATGGCAGAGCCAAGAAGCCGCTTGCACGCCAGCGATCGGCAGAGAGCAAGCCCGCAAACGAAACCGACCGCACGATGGAGCACTGACCGGACGATGCCCAATCGCTTCGACATTTTCATCACCCGCCTCGAAACAAAAAGCGCCCGCGATGGCGCAGCGTCACATTCCACAGACGACCAGCACCATGCCTCACGCGACAAAAGCGAGATCAAGCCGGCCCGTTCCGGAGAGACCAGCGAAAAAGATCGCGCCAAACACCGCCACAAGCACGAGGCTTGACCCCGCAAACCTTAGCGATCGGTCGAGACAGTTCTCGAAGCGCGGTTGCGAATGCTCCGCGATGTACCATTCAACCCAGATACTTCGAGACACGCGCCTCCAGCAGGCCCACCAGAGCCGGGTCCATGAATGCATAGTCGTCGGGAATATCGAGGCAGATTACTCGAGCCTTTTTCAGGCTTGTCTTGAATTTCTGCTGCAGTTTGGCGCGGTGCGTTTTTTCCATCACGAAGATGATGTCGGCCCAGGCGACGAGTTCATGCGTCAACGGTATGTCGGCATCGTGATTAGTGCCGGCCGAAGCGACCTCGATGTCCCGCCGCTTGGAAAACACCTGCTCCGCCGTCGGGCTGCGCAAGCGATGCTGGCTGCAGATGAAGAGAACGTTCTTCAACGTGCTATCTGGCCAAATCCGCCACGACCGCATCGAGCACGATCATGCCGGCCGGCGTGGCGCGCAGGCGGGCATTGCCGATCGGCGCCACCAGGCCTTCGTCCTGCAGCACCGACAGCCGTGCCGTCGACAGGCCGCGCCCTGAAAATGCCTCGTAGCGGGAAAGGTCGATGCCTTCCGCCAGCCTCAGCCCCATCAGCAGGAACTCGTCGGCCTCTTCCGACCGCGTCAGGACCTCGCCGCCGGAAACGCCATGACCCTTGGCCTCGACCAGATTGGCCCAGGTCTCCGGCATTTTCTCGGCGATCGTCACCACGCGGCGGCCATTTTCGACGAACCGGCCATGCGCGCCGGGACCGACGCCGACATATTCGCCATAACGCCAATAGGTGAGATTGTGCCGGCTTTCGGCGCCGGGCCTGGCGTGGTTGGAAATCTCGTAGGCCGGCAGTCCGCGCGCGGCGGTGATCTCCTGCGTTAACGCGTAGAGATCGGCGGCAAGCTCATTGTCTGGAATGATGAATTTCCTTGCCGCATGCAGTGCATGGAACGGCGTGCCTTCCTCGATGGTCAGCTGATAGAGCGACAGATGGTCTGCGGCGTGGCCGATCGCCTGCTCGAGCTCCGCCTGCCACGCTTCCGGCGTCTGACCGGGCCGCGCGTAGATCAGGTCGAACGACAGCCGTGGGAATATCTCGCGCGCCAGGCCGATCGCATGCAGGGCCTCATCGACATTGTGCAAACGGCCGAGGAAGCGCAGATCCTTGTCGTTCAGTGCCTGCACGCCAAGCGACACCCGGTTGACGCCGGCCGCGCGATAGCCGCGAAAGCGCTCGGCCTCGACCGAGGAGGGATTGGCCTCCAGCGTCACCTCGATGCCATCAGGCACCGTCCAGTTCTTCGCCACTGCATCCAGCACCGCCGCCACGGTCTGCGGTTTCATCAGCGATGGCGTGCCGCCGCCAAGAAAGATACTGGTCACCTCGCGCGGCCCGGTGCGGCCGCGCATCGTCGCCAGCTCGGTCTCGAAGGCGCGGGCAAAACGCTCCTGGTCGACCGGCTGGTGGCGGACATGGCTGTTGAAGTCGCAATAGGGGCATTTGGCCGCGCAGAATGGCCAGTGGACATAGACGCCGAAACCGGGGCTGCGGTCGAGCAGCATGGTCATGCGCCGGCCAATCGGGCTTGCGCGAATTTCTGGAAGGCGCGGGCACGGTGCGACAATGCGGTTGGCTGGCCGGGCTTCCAGCCATGCTTTTCCTCCGCGCTCATCTCGCCGAAGGTCTTTTCGAACCCGTAGGGCAAGAACACCGGATCGTAGCCGAAGCCTAGCTCGCCGCGCGGCGGCCATACCAGCGTGCCCTCGACCTCACCGCGAAAATATTCCGCCTGGCCATCGGGGAAGGCCAGGCAGATGACCGCGACAAAGCGGCCCTTGCGCTGGGCAGGCGTGATCGCGCCAACTTCTTGCAAGGCCACTTCCGTGCGCTGCATGGCCATGCCGAAGTCGCGGGAGCCGTCCGGCGTCTCGGCCCAGTTGGCGGTGTAGACGCCGGGTGCGCCGTCGAGCGCATCGACACACAGGCCGGAATCGTCCGACAGCGCCGGCAATCCAGTGGCCTTGGCGGCAGCCAAGGCTTTTATGAGGGCGTTCTCCTCGAAAGTGGTGCCGGTCTCGTCCGGTTCCGGCAGGCCGTATTCCTTTGCGGACTTCGCTTCAATGCCGAATGGCGCCATCAGATCGGCGAATTCCCGCAATTTACCGGCGTTATGGCTGGCGACGACGATCTTATGCCCGTCAAGCGAATGAACAGTTGGCGAATGCATCAGATGCCCCAGATTCTTGGCTCGGCGAATTCGATCGAATTGCCCGACGGGTCGCGAATATAGATCGAGCGGCCGCCCTGCGGCCATTCGAACTCGCTTTCGATGGCAATTTTCTTCGCCTCAAGATGCGCTTTCCAGCGTGGGATTTCATCCGCGCTTGCGGCGAAGCAAAGATGGCCCTGGCCGACCGCGCCATGCGGCGGTACTTTGAGCTTGGCGTCGGCCGGCGGCGGCACTTTGGTCGCCTCGGCATTGAACATAAGCAGCACGCTGTCGCCGCAGCGGAAGAAGAGATGCCTGCCATCGACCTTGCCGAGCAGATCGAGCCCGAGCACGCCCGAATAGAACCGTTCCGCGGCAGCAAGGTCCGTCACGTAGAGTGCTGATTCCAGGATTGCAGAAGGGGTCACAGGATCGCCAATCTCATCAATATTGACCGCAGCTAAGCCACCGCCATTTGCTGCAAGCTGACCAGGCGCTGAATACCTTTCTTGGCGAGCCCCATCAGCGCCGCGAACTGCTCTTCCGAGAACGGCTCGCCCTCGGCCGTGCCTTGGATCTCGACGATGCCGCCCTTGCCGGTCATGACGAAATTGGCGTCGGTACTGGCCGAGGAATCCTCGATATAGTCGAGGTCGATGACCGGCTGGCCATCATGGATGCCGCAGGAGATCGCCGCAACGTGATCCTTCAGCACCTTGCCCAGGCTCGCCATCTGGCGGGTTTCCATCCAGCGCAGGCAGTCGTAGAGCGCCACCCAGCCGCCGGTGATCGAAGCGGTGCGCGTGCCGCCGTCGGCCTGGATCACGTCGCAGTCGACGGTGATCTGCTGCTCGCCGAGCGCCTGCAGATCGACCACGGCGCGCAGGGAGCGGCCGATCAGCCGCTGGATTTCCAGCGTGCGGCCGCCTTGTTTGCCGGCCGAAGCCTCGCGGCGCATGCGCTCGCCGGTCGAACGCGGCAGCATGCCGTATTCCGCCGTCACCCAGCCCTTGCCGGAGTTGCGCATCCAGCCCGGCACCTTTTCCTCCAGGCTGGCCGTACACAGCACATGCGTGTCGCCGAACTTCACCAGGCACGAGCCTTCCGCATGCTTGGAGACGCCGCGCTCGAAGGAGATGGGGCGCATTTCGTCGAATTGGCGTTTGGAAGGGCGCATTCAGGCTTCTTTCTTTCTTCGGAATCTTGGCCGGGGAATCTTGGCCGGCTTGTAGCCGCACGGGGCGTGAGGCGCAAAGGAAAATGGACCGGTTGCGCCGACACCGCGGAAGTCTATATCTTCGGGGCGGAGGTTTTTGGCTCGAAATGACAAAGGCAGTCGATCCCGGTTTGCAGTCGCACGTGCTCCCGTCGCACGCGCTGCAATCGCCCGCGCTTCAATCGCTCGACATGCGTTCGCGCGACATCTTCCGGCGCATCGTCGATTCCTATTTGAGGGATGGCGAGCCGGTCGGTTCGCGCAGCCTGTCGCGCATCCTGCCGTCGTCGCTGTCGCCGGCCACCATCCGCAACGTGATGAGCGACCTTGAGCATCTCGGCCTGATCTATGCGCCGCACATTTCGGCTGGCCGGTTGCCGACCCAGGCAGGCCTGCGCTTCTTCGTCGATGCTTTCATGGAACTTGGTGACCTCTCCGACGAGGAGCGCCGTACCATCGAGGCCCAGGTGCGCGCCTCCGGCTCGGGCGCGACGCTGGAGCATATGCTGACCGAGGCCAGCCAGATGCTGTCCGGCATGTCGCGCGGCGCCGGCCTCGTGCTCGCCGCCAAGAATGAGGTGGCGCTTAAGCACATCGAATTCATCCAGCTCGAGCCGACCAAGGCGCTGGCCGTGCTGGTCTCGCAGAACGGCGACGTCGAAAATCGCGTCATCGATCTGCCCGCCGGCATCACCATCTCGCAATTGCACGAAGCCTCCAACTTCCTCAACGCCCATATCCGCGGCCGCACCCTGGCCGAGGCGCGGGTCGAGATCGCCCGCATCAAGGAAGAGACCAGGGCAGCCCTCGACACGCTGTCGCAGGATCTGGTCGAGAAGGGCCTGGCGGTCTGGGCAGGCGCTGAAAGCGGCGTGCCTGGGCGGCTTATCGTGCGCGGCCGCGCCAATCTCCTGGAAAACGTCACTGCCCAGGCCGACATAGAATTGCTGCGGCATCTGTTTGAGGATCTGGAGACGCAGGATGGGCTGATCCAGCTTCTCGACCTCGCCGAGGCAGGCCCAGGCGTGCGCATATTCATCGGTTCGGAAAACAAGCTGTTTTCGCTGTCTGGCTCCTCGCTGGTGGTGGCACCCTATCGCGACAAGGACGCGCGCGTCGTCGGTGCGCTCGGCGTCATCGGGCCGACGCGGCTGAATTATGCGCGCATAGTACCGATGGTCGACTATACCGCGCAGCTGATTTCGCGCATGCTGAGCTAGGAGCCGCCGCGGGCCTGCCGCAAGGAGGAGAAAAGAATGGCGCTGGAATCGTTCAAGGCCCAGATCAGTCTGCTGCTCGAAGAAATGATCAACCAGCCAGAGGATCAGCACGAGGTGCAAGAGCAGTTGCGCGAGAAGCTGCAAGAGATGCGGGCGATGGGTCTGCCGCTGCCGGCCGATCTGGTCGCGCTGGAAAAGCGCCTCGACGACGACTTTTACGCCTCTGGCAACTGAACGGGTTCGGCTTCAAATCCTCGTGTGCTGGACGGCCGCTTGGAACGATCAATACCTGATGCCGTTTGCCCTGTTCGAGGCGAATCCCGGAGGACGTTGATGATCCGATCTGGCGGCTTTGCGGCCGTTGCCGCTGCCCTCCTTGTTGCGACACCGGCAGCCGCCCAGCAGGCGGACCAGAATGTGCTCAAAGGCGAAGCCGCGTTTGGCGATTGGCACGCCGACAGGCCTGGCGTCCGACGCCTGATTGGGCCGCGAGACATGCCGGCAGCCGACCCCGCCCAATCCGCTTCGAACGGCGCCGGCGTGGCGGAACGGCCCGAACGCGCCAAGCCAGAATTGCCGTCGGGCTTTTCGGCTGAAATGATCGCATCCGGCATCGTCAATCCACGTGTCGTGCGCGTCGCTCCGAATGGCGACCTGTTTGTTGCCAACAGCCATGCCGACCAAATACGCGTCTATCGTCTCGCCGAGGGCAGCGCCAAGCCCATCGAGAAAGCGATCTTCGCCAAGGGGCTCAATTATCCCTACGGCATCGCCTTCTATCCGCCAGGAGACAAACCGCAATGGGTTTATGTCGCGAACAGCGACAGCATCGTCCGCTTCCCCTATCGCGATGGCGACCTGAAGACATCCGGCAAACCAGAAACCATTGTCGCCCAAATCCCGTCGGGTGGTCACACGACCCGCGACATCGCCTTCTCGCAGGACGGCAAAACGCTTTATTTGTCGGTTGGCTCCGCCTCGAACGTCGCCGAGGATATAGGTAAGGAGCCGGATAGCGGCCTCGACGCCTGGGCCAAATCAAAGCCGCTCGGGGCGGCCTGGGGCTCCGAGGACGGCCGTGCCGATGTGCTCGCCTTTGACCCGGATGGGAAAAATCCCCGAACTGTCGCCACCGGCCTGCGCAACTGTACGGGCATGACCGTGCAGCCCGCCACCGGCGCATTGTGGTGCGTCGTCAATGAGCGCGACGAACTCGGCGACAATGTGCCGTTCGAATTTGCAACAGCGGTCAAGGACGGCGGATTCTATGGTTGGCCTTGGTACTACATCGGCAATAACGAGGATCCGCGCCATCAGGGCGAGCGGCCAGACCTCGCCGGCAAGGCCACTGTCCCCGATGTATTGATGCAGGCGCATTCGGCGCCGATGAATATAGCCTTCTACGACGGCAAGAACTTCCCGGCGGATTATCAGGGTGACGCCTTCGTCGCCATGCATGGTTCGTGGAACCGTGGCGCCAGGACCGGCTACAAGGTGGTGAGGCTCAAATTCAGGGATGGCAAGCCGACAGGCGAATATGAGGACTTCATGACCGGCTTCGTCATCTCGAACGACGCCGTCTGGGGCCGACCGGTCGGTGTCGCGATGGCCAAGGACGGCTCGCTGATCGTCACCGAGGACGGCAACGGCACCATCTGGCGCATTACCTACGAAGACGGCCGCTCCTGAACGGCGGTGTCGCCTGCTGCGCTGGCGCAATCGAATTCGGCCCGAGGGAATTCACCCAACTTCAACATTGTGCGACAAGCGCCAATCATGACACTCACCGGGTTCCTCGCCTATAGCGCCGCCCTCGGCATCGCCGCAGCCATCCCCGGCCCAGGCGTCACCGCGCTTGTCGCGCGTGCGCTGGGTTCCGGCTTCCGCTCGTCGCTGGCCATGTCGTTCGGGCTGATGCTCGGCGACCTGACCTATTTGACTGCCGTGGTGCTCGGCCTGGCTTTCGTCGCACAGACTTTCGGCATGGTCTTCCTGGCCATCAAATGGCTGGGCGTCGCCTACCTCGCCTTTCTTGGCTGGCGTTTCTGGACGAGCGGCATCACGCCCGAGACGGTGGAGGCCAAGAAAGGCAAGGGCGGCTTGACATCCAGCTTTATAGCCGGCCTCGCCGTCACGCTCGGCAATCCGAAGACGATGATCTTCTATCTTGCCATCACCCCGACCATCGTCGATCTGAAGACGATCACGCTGGCCGATTACGGCATTCTTGTCGCGCTCACCATCGTCGTCCTGCTCGTCGTGCTGGTGCCCTATCTGGCGCTGGCGGCCAAGGCGCGCTGGTTCCTGAAGTCGCCGCGGGCGCTGAGGGCACTCAACCGCACCGCCGCCGGCTTCATGGTCGGTGCGGCGGCGGCAATTGCTGCCCGCCAATAAATCTCTTTCGCCAATCCGCCCAAGGATTGCCACGCCTTGCAAGGGCGGGGGTACTCAGCACGAACTTCACTCGGATATTTTTCGATCGACAGCCTATCTTGCGCGGCGGATGGCTCTATCCTAGGCCCCGCCCGACTCTTGCCGCTTGACCTCTGGGAGGAAATCAATGAACAAGCCCGCCACCCCCGCACACGTGCCCGGCCGCGGCCGCATCTACAATTCGATCACCGAGACGATCGGCGACACGCCGCTGGTGCGGCTTGATAAATTCGCCAGGGAGAAGGGCGTCGTCGCCAATCTGCTGGCCAAGCTCGAATTCTTCAACCCGATCGCCTCGGTCAAGGACCGCATCGGCGTTTCGATGATCGAGGCATTGGAGGCTTCGGGCAGGATTACGCCCGGCAAGACCACCCTGATCGAGCCGACCTCGGGCAATACCGGCATCGCGCTCGCCTTTGCCGCCGCTGCCAAGGGCTACAAGCTGATCCTGACCATGCCGGAAACCATGTCGGTCGAACGCCGCAAGATGCTGGCTCTGCTCGGTGCCGAACTGGTGCTGACCGAAGGGCCGAAAGGCATGAAGGGCGCCATCGCCAAGGCGGACGAGCTGGCGGCAACGCTGCCCGACGCTGTCATTCCGCAGCAATTCGAAAACCCGGCCAATCCGGAAATCCATCGCCGCACCACGGCCGAGGAAATCTGGAACGACACCCATGGCGAAGTCGATATCTTCGTTGCCGGCATCGGGACCGGCGGCACCATCACCGGCGTCGGCCAGGTGCTGAAGAAGCGTAAGCCCTCGGTGCATGTCGTCGCCGTCGAACCGGAAGCCTCGCCGGTGCTGTCGGGCGGCCAGCCAGGCCCGCACAAGATCCAGGGCATTGGCGCCGGCTTCGCGCCAAAAATCCTCGACACGACGATCTATGACGAAATCGTCAAGGTCTCGAACGAGGATTCGGTTGCCAATGCACGGCTCGTCGCTCGGCTCGAAGGTGTGCCGGTCGGCATCTCGTCGGGTGCCGCCCTGCAAGCGGCGATCGTCGTCGGCTCGCGGGCCGAGAACAAGGGCAAGAACCTCGTCGTCGTCATCCCCTCTTTCGCCGAGCGCTATCTCTCGACGATCCTGTTCGAGGGATTGGGCGCTTAGACACGAGCGTTTTTGACCGGTCAGTAGCGATCCTTCGCGATGCCCTCCGACATCAAATACTCTGTATCACGCGTCGGCGTGGACCGCTGAAAAACCACCTGTGGCGGGCGTCGTTCGCTTGAGCGGCGGGTCCCTTCCGTATCAAATCGTCGCTGCCCGGCAGGTGGAGGACTTCATGTACAAGCTCTATACGCGTGCCAATACCGGCGGCTTTGTCATCGAGGCGGCGCTCGCTTTGGCGGGCGTGCCTTTCGACCAGATCGACGTTCCGAAGGGCCGACCCGACCAGGCCTTTTTAGATATCAGCCCCTTGAACCAGGTGCCGGTCCTGATCTTGCCGGACGGACGCTCGATGACCGAATCGGCGGCGATCTGCATCCTGCTGGCCGAGCGCCACCCGGAAGCAGGACTGGCGCCCGCAGCAAGTTCGGCTGACCGTGCCGACTTCCTGCGCTGGATGTTTTTCATGTCCTCCGTCATCTATTCGGCTGACCTGCGGTTCTTCTACGCTCATCGCTACACGACCGATCCCCGCGGCGTGGACGCTGTCAAACGGGCGGCGGTCTCGGAAATGGATCGCAGCTTCGCCATTCTCGATGCCGCCCTCGCAGGCCATGACTGGCTGGCCGGCGACCAACTCTCGCTGGCCGACATCTATCTCGTCATGTTGGTGGCCTGGCATCCGGAGGTCGCGAAGGTTCCAACCGCTTGGCCGAATATCGGACGCCTGTGGGCCAATTTGCGGGAACATCGAGTGATAAAGAGGCTGAATGCTTCCCACGACATGTGGCCGGCCTAAGCACTCCGCCTTGTCTCAGTGTCTTTCCGCGTGGCCGAGCCATGCCCGTCGTTCCTGCAGGAACCGGCGCACGGCCGGATCGCGTTCGAGGCCGATAGCCCGGTCATAGGCCTCGCTCGCTTGCGGAACTTTGCCGAGTCTGGCCAGCAGGCCCGCGCGGGCGGCCCAGTAAGGTTGATAGTCATACAGGCGCTTGTCGCCGCTGAGTTGATCAAGCGCGCCCAATCCTTCTGAAGCACCTTCGGCCTCGGCAATCGCCACCGCACGGTTGATCGACACCACCGGCGAGCCGGCAATCACCGACAGCGCGTCGTAGAGCTCCTTGATCGCGACCCAGTCGGTACAACCGGTCAGCCGCCGTGTCGTATGGGCGGATTGCACGGCGGCCTCGAGCTGGTAGCGGCCGACAACACCCTCGGCGGCCGCGCGCCCGAGCAGCGCCTCCGCTTCATCGATCAGGGTGTCGTCCCACAATGCAAGATCCTGCTCGGCCAGCGGCACATAGTCACCCGCCGCATTGCGCCGGGCTGCACGCCGCGCCTCGGCGAACAGCATCAGCGCCAGCAGGCCGAGTGCTTCCGGCTCATCCGGCATCAGCGAGGCGATCAGACGGCCGAGCCAGATGCCTTCGGTCGCGAGATTGCGGCGCCGCGTTTCGGTGCCGGCCGGGTCGGACCAACCTTCGGCAAACGCCGCGTAGATCGCTTCCAGAACGGTGCCCAGCCGCTCGCCGAGCTCGGCCCGCTCCGGCACGCGGAACGGAATGCCTGTCTCGCGAATTCGCGTCTTGGCGCGCACCAGGCGCTGGCTCATCGTGGCTGGCGAGACAAGAAAAGCCGAGGCGATGGTCGCTGCGTCGAAGCCCAGGACCGTCTGCAGGATCAGCGGTGCTCGCACGCCGGCCTCAATCGCGGGATGGGCGCAGGCAAACATGAGCCTGAGCCGCTCGTCCGGCAGGTCTTCCTCGGCCATGCGCGCCTCCATCTCCTCGGCGATGAGTCTGAGGTGGTCGCGGCCCGCCTCGCGTGTCAGCCGCCGTCTGACCGCGTCGACGCGGCGCTTGCGTGCCACCGCCAGCAGCCAGGCTTCCGGCTTGTCGGGCACGCCCGCCTGTGGCCAACGCTCGAGCGCCGCTGCAAAGGCATCGGCCAATGCGTCCTCTGCAGCGGCCACGTCGCGCGTGCGTGCGGCGAGATAGGCGACCAGCTTGCCGTAGCTTTGCCGGGCGGCCGCTTCCGCCGCCGCCCGCGCAGTATCGGGCAATTCCGGCATCACATGGTGAGTTCCCAGATCGGCCGCACCTCTACCGTGCCGGTGCTGGCGCCCGGGCAGCGCGCCGCCCAGGCAATGGCGGCGTCGACGTCCTCCGCTTCGATCATATAGAAGCCGGCAAGCTGCTCCTTGGTGTCGGCATAGGGGCCGTCGAGCACGTTGGTCTTGCCATTGGCCATCCGCACCGAGGTAGCGGATTGCGTCGGCTTCAGCCGGTCGCCGGCGAGCCAGGCGCCGGATTTCTTCAACGCTTCGGTGTAGGCGACGTACGCGCTCGACATCTGTGTCACCGCATCTGCTGGCGCGGCTGCCATCCCCGCTTCGTTTCCATAGATCAAAAGCATGTATCGCATGGTCTTCTCCCGTTTCTCGAAGGCCGCATCGTTGCGAGCCGGACTTATGTCGCGCGGCCCTGCCGGATTTCGACAAGCGCTGGAAAAATCTTTCTGCCGCGATACGACCTCGCGCAAGCGCCAACGTGTTGCGGCACTGCTTAGCCGTTCGTCTAATCGCTGCTATTGCGGGTTGGCATTTCCCGCCCGCTGTCTAAACTCGCTTCGCTTCATGCCGCCGAGGAGGGAACGGCGACGAATTTTCAGGGAGGAAATCGCATGCTCAATTTCAGGACGAAATTTGTTGCAGCCGGCGTGCTGGCGCTGTCGCTTGGCCTTGGCGCGGTATCGGTCAAGGCACAGGAATTCATCAACGTGCTGACCGGCGGCACTTCCGGCGTCTACTATCCGCTCGGCGTCGCGCTGTCGGAAATCTACGGCAAGGGCATCGAAGGCGCGCGCACCCAGGTGCAGGCGACGAAAGCGTCGGTCGAAAACCTCAACCTGCTGCAGCAGGGCAAGGGCGAGATCGCCTTTGCGCTCGGCGATTCCGTGAAGCTGGCCGCCGAAGGCAATACCGAAGCAGGCTTCCCAGGCAAGCTCGACAAGCTGCGCGGCATTGCCGCCATCTATCCCAATTACATCCAGATCGTCGCCAGCAAGGAATCCGGCATCAAGACGCTCGCCGATCTCAAGGGCAAGAGCCTTTCGGTCGGCGCGCCGGCCTCAGGCACCGAGCTCAACGCCCGCACGATATTTGCCGCTGCCGGGCTGAAATACGAAGACCTCGGGCGGATCGAATATCTGCCCTTCGCCGAATCGGTGGAGCTGATCAAGAACCGCCAGCTCGACGCCACGCTGCAGTCGGCTGGCCTTGGGGTCGCGTCGATCCGTGACCTCGCCACCTCAGTGCCGGTAAACATCGTTGCCGTGCCGGCGGAGGACGTCGCCAAGATCGGCTCGCCCTACCTTTCCGTGGTCATCCCCAAGGGCACCTACGAGGGCCAGACCGAGGATGTTGCGACCGCCGCCGTCGGCAATTTCCTGATCACCAGCGCCGATGTCTCCGACGAGACCGCCTACCAGATGACGAAACTGCTGTTCGAGCATCTCGACCAGCTCACCGCTGCCCACGCCGCCGCCAAGGCGATCGACCCGGCCAAGGCGCTCGACGGCATGCCGGTGCCGCTGCATCCAGGCGCCGAGAGGTATTACAAGGAAAAGGGATTGGTGAAGTAAGGAGCCATCCCTCCCCCTTGAGGAGAAGGTGAACAGCTGCCGAAGGCGAATGGACGGGTGGGGTAGGGTTGGGGCCCCCCCAGGCGCACCGCCCCCCCCCCCCGCGCGGGCGCGCCGCGCCCCCCCACCCCCCCGGGGGCCCCCCCCCCCCCGCCCCACCCCCAGA
>NZ_JAMYPT010000025.1:0-71967 GCF_040320505.1 Mesorhizobium sp. M0678
ATCCGCGGCGGGGATCCGACTCCCCCCTGTCAGCCCCGCGCTTTATTGCGGGTTTGTTGCTGTATTCGATAACCGCTCCGGCGCCGCCGCCCGGGGGGCCCGCGGTCAAGACCAACCGCCAGACGATGCGCGGCTACGGCGCCTGAGGAAGAGACCATGATCCGCAAGCAAGACCGTCGCCTACGTGTCGGTGTGCTCGGCTGCGGGCCGATCGCGCAATTTGCCCATCTGGAATCCTGCGTGAAAGCCAGGAATGCCGACCTCTATGCGATCTGCGATGCCGCTCCCGACCTGCTGGCGCGCATGGGCGCGACTTATGAGCCCGAAAAAATGTATGGCGACTACGATGAGATGCTCGCCGACCCTGAACTGGAAGCGGTGATCGTTGCGACCTCGGACGCCTATCACGTTGCGATGTCGATCAAGGCGCTCGAGGCCGGCAAGCACGTGCTGTGCGAGAAGCCGATCGGCGTCTCGGTCGAGGAAGGTGAGACGCTCGCCGATGCGGTTAAGCGCTCCGGCAAGGTGCTGCAGGTCGGACATATGAAGCGCTTCGACCCGGCACTGGAAGCGGCGCGCGATTTCGTCCGCGACGAGATGGGCGAAATCCTGGCGCTGAAGGCCTGGTATTGCGATTCCACGCATCGCTACACCAACACCGACGCGGTGCAGCCGCTGCCCGTCACCAGCAAGCTGGCAAAGAAGCCGGCCGGCAATCCGAAGGCCGACCTCAGGCAGTATTTCATGCTCGCGCACGGCTCGCACCTTGTCGATACAGCACGCTTCCTCTGCGGCGAGATTGTCGCGGTGCGCGCCCGCCTCAATGAGCGTTTCGGCGCCTATTGCTGGTTCGTCGAAACTGAATTCGCCAATGGCGCGCTCGGCCATCTCGACCTCACCGTCGCCGTCCGCATGGACTGGCACGAAGGCTTTCAACTCTATGGCGAGAACGGCTCCGTGATCGCAAAGACCTTCAATCCCTGGTATTTCCGAGCGAGCGAGGTCGACATCTTTCACGAGAAGGATGCGACGGCGCGAAAGCCGCTTGGCGCTGACGGCCATTTCTTCAGGCGGCAACTCGAAGGCCTCGCCAACACGGTCCTCGACGGCGCGCCGCTGCGCGGCGCCGATGTCGAGGACGGCCTCGCCTCGATCCGCGCCATGGTGGCGATCGCCCGCTCGGTGGAGAGCGGGCTGCGCGTCGAGATCGCTGCCGTCACGGGAGCGGTCTGATGCAGGTCGGGGTGTTCGCCAGGACCTTCCCGGGCAGCGAGCCGGCCGGCGTGCTGGCGGCGGTGCGCGACGCGGGATTTGCCGTCACCCAGTTCAATCTTGCCTGCGCCGGCCTGCCGTCGATGCCGGACGCGGTACCTGACGGTGCCATCAGCGCCATCGCGGCAGCATCCGGTGCCTCCGGCGTCGCCCTGGTGGCGCTGTCGGGCACCTACAATATGGCCCATTCGGACAAAGCGGTGCGCGACGACGGCATGCGCCGGCTTGGCGTGGTCATCAAGGCCGCGGCGTCCCTTGCTGTTCCGCTCGTCACCCTGTGCACGGGAACGCGCAACGCGGACGATCAGTGGGCGTATCACCCCGACAACGCCGACCGTGAGGCATGGGACGACATGGCAGGCGAGATCGAAAAGGCGCTTCAACTCGCCGAGCGTCATGGCGTCGATCTCGGCATCGAGCCCGAACAGGCCAACATCGTAACCTCGGCGCAGGATGCGATGCGCCTCATCGCCGAGATGGGCTCGAAGCGGTTGCGCGTCGTGCTCGATCCGGCCAACCTGTTCGAACAGGCGAGCCCCGAGGAAGCAAGCGCCATCGTGGCCGCCGCCGTCGAACGCACTGCCGGCCACGTCGCCATGGCGCATGCCAAGGACCGCTTCGCCGACGGGCGCTTTGCCACCGCCGGCAGGGGCGTCGTCGATTTCCCGGATTTCGTCGCCAGGCTGAAGTCATCAGGCTTTGACGGGCCGCTGGTCACGCATGGCCTCTCGGCCGAAGAGGCACCAGGGGTTGCTCGCTTCCTGATGGGGCTGACCTGATGGCGCGCCTGGCCGCTCTGCTTCGCGACGACGCCACGCTTCGGATTTCTGATAATGGCAACGGGCTTGCCGTCGTCTTCCAGCATGGGCTGGGCGGCGGCGAGGCGCAAATCGCCCAGGCTTTCCCGGCCGGTGCCGACTTGCGGCGCATCACGCTGGAATGCCGCGGGCACGGCGCCTCCGGACTGGGCAGCCGCCGTCCGTTTTCCCTGAGCATGTTCGCGGACGATGTTGTTGCCGCCGCCGATCAAGCCGGTCTCGACCGTTTCGTCGCCGGCGGCGTTTCCATGGGCGCCGCCATTGCCTTGCGCCTTGCCTGTCGCCACCCGGACCGCATCGCGGGTCTGCTGCTTGTACGCCCGGCCTGGATTTTCGACAGCGCGCCGGTGAACCTGCGGCCGATCGCCGAGGTCGCCGGCCTCATCCTCGACCACGGCCCCGACAAGGCCAGGACGATCTTCGCGCAATCGGAAACCGCCGAGCGCCTGCAGCGCCACGCGCCCGACAATCTCGCCTCATTATTCGGCTATTTCGACCGGCCGGACGCCGCGCCATTCGCGCAGGTCCTCGCCGACATCGCCGCCGACGGACCGGGCGTTTCTGAAAGCAACGCCGCTGCCCTTGGCGTCCCCACGCTGGTTATCGGCAACGCCATGGATGCGGTGCATCCGCTGCCGGCTGCGCGCACGCTTGCCACGGCGATCCCCGGCGCAACCTTTGCGGAAATCTCTCCCAAGGCGCTCGACAGCGTCAGGCATTTCGCCGAGCTGCAGGCTGAGATCACGACCTTCCTTCGCGCTCACTTCAACATCCGGAGCCTTGTCCCGTTATGACGACCAAATCCCTGTCCGGCCCCGCTGCCATCGCCGCCCTTCCGCGCAACCGGCTGCTCGGCGAGTTTTCGCTGTGGTCGGCCGACCTCGCCAATATGGAGCGCGACCTGAAGCGCATAGATCCGTTTGTCGACCTCCACCACATCGACGTCGCGGACGCCCGCTTCACCCCCGGCTTCCTGTTCTTTCCGGACCTGGTGGCGCGGATTGCCATGCTGACGGCAAAGCCGATCCATGTGCATTTGATGGTTGAAGCGGAGATCGTCGAGGAGCAGGCGCGCCAATTCATCGAGGCCGGCGCCGATCTTGTCAGCGTCCATGCGGAAAACGGCGAGGCCGGCCTACGCGCCGTGCGGCTGGCGCGTGAGCTCGGCGTCGAGGCCGGGGTGGTGCTGAGACTGGAAACGCCGGTGGCCGCGGTCAAACCTTTCCTGTCGCAAGTGGCTTTCGTGACGCTTCTCGGCACATCCATCGGCGTCAAGGGCCAGAGCCTGTCCGACCAGGCCGGCCCGCGCCTGATCGAGGCACGGGCGCTGATGCGAAAAGCAGGTCGCGAGAACGAAATCATCTTGGCTGCCGATGGCGGCATCCGCCACGAAACGGTGCCCCGCCTGCGCGCCGCCGGCGCCGAAACCGTGGTGCTCGGATCGCTGGCATTCGGCGACCCCGACCTTGCGCAGCGCATGGCCTGGCTGCATGGGCTGGAGATTGCCGCCTGATGACAAAGGTTGCGCTTGCCTTCGATCTCGGCGGAACGGAGCTGCGCGGCGCGCTGGTCGAGAGCGGCGGCCACGTGATCGCCCATGTTTCGGCCCCGACGATGGCGATCGCGGGATCGGAAGCGGTGATCGGCCAGATCATCGCGCTGGCCGGGGACCTTCTGACACAGCACCCACAGGCCAAGGTTGCCGGCATCGGCGTCGGCGCACCGGGGCCGCTCGACCCCAAGGCCGGGATCGTGATCGCACCGCCGACACTGGCTGGCTGGCACGATGTGCCCTTGATCGACATTCTCGGCAAGTATTTCGGTCTGCCGGTGCGGCTGGAGAACGACGCCAATGCCGCAGCACTCGGCGAATGGCGCTTCGGCGCCGGGCGTGGCACCGGGTCGATGGTGTTCGTCACCGTGTCGACTGGCATTGGCGGTGGCGTCGTTGCCGAGGGTCACGTCTATCATGGCCGGCGCGGGCTGGCGGCCGAGATCGGCCACATGACCATCACCGGCGAAGGAGACCGCTGCTTCTGCGGCGCCGTCGGCTGCTTCGAGGCGGTCGCCTCCGGAACCGCGCTCGGGCGGCGCGCCACGGCGCTGACGGCGCCGGGCGACGGCTCGCTGCTGCGGCGCCTTTCGGCCGACGGCGACATCTCGGCCAGGCACGTGGTCGATGCCGCGCGTGCAGGCGACGGGCGCGCGCGCACACTCATCGAGGCGGAGGCGAATTGGCTGGGCATCGGCTTCACCAATCTGCTTCATCTCTATTCGCCGGACCTGATCGTAATGGGTGGCGGTCTCGCCAACGGTTTCGACCTCTTGGCTCCAAGCATCAGGGCGGTCGTCGAGCAGCGGGCGATGCCCGCCTACCGGGACGTACCCATCGTGCCGGCGCAACTCGGCAATCAGGCCGGACTGATCGGCGCCGCCAGCCTGATCCTGTGGGAAGGCGAACCAGGCGCGCCGCTGGCGATGGCGCAAGATGACGAAAACAACAACGACACGACCAAACGTGCCGGTGCCCGGGAGGCAAGCCATGGCTGAGCTCAAGCTGAGCGGCGTGCGCAAATCCTACAGATCCGTCGAGGTCATTAGTCCACGACCAGGCGACTCTGCTCGACTACACCGCTGGAGGTGCGCGCCATCGCAATGGGCGCATACAAGCCTTCTGGTAGTCGCGGCGAGACTGCGAACTGCCCAGCGGCGGCATGACCGTTCGAAGCAGGGCTCGGCCAGCGTCGCCCGTGCGGAGGCGTCATTAATTTTGCTGACAGATTGCCGATCTACATTGGTCGGCGGTGCCTGGCGGGCGGCTCGACTGTTGGTTGGGGACAAGGATTTCGACGTGGTTCGCGCTGGCTGCGATCGGCGCCGAGGTTACCTAAGGCGATGTGCCGGCGGCCGAAGCCGCATCCACCTTCTCGAGCTCGAGCTTCGGTGAGAGAAGTGACCGGGAGGAAACTCTTGGCTGCTACGGTCCTACCAGCACGTAAATCCCCCATCGACGGGTACGACGGCTCCGGTCATCAAACTGGCCGCGTCGGAAGCGAGGAACAGGACAGCGCTGGCGACTTCGTGCGCCTGGCCCATGCGGCCCATTGGCGTGTCTCGCAACCACGCTTCTATACGCGGCGCGTTTTCCGGAATCGCCAGGACCATCGGCGTTTCGATGTAGGTTGGCGCCACCGCGTTAACCCGCACGCCATGAGGCGCCCATTCGGCGGCGATCGAGCGGGTCATGTGATGCACGGCCGCCTTGGAGACATTGTAAGGTGTTTGCGGCTGCGGCCGGTTGCAGATCGTGCCCGACATGGAACCCAGATTGACGATTGAGCCGCGGCCGGCCGCGATCATGTGGCGGCCGAAAGCGCGCGAGCACCAGAAGACGCCGTTGATGTTGACGTTCATCATCCACAGCCAGAGTTCATCACTGATATCTTCCGACGAAATGCCGCTGCTGCCGACGCCGGCATTGTTGACGAGAATCGAAGCCGGCGTGCCCCGAGTGGCGAGCGTGTCAGCAATCTCGCTCATCCTTGTTGACGAAGTGACGTCACCGAGCATCAGCTCGGCCGAGTAGCCTTTCGCAGTCAGTGCATCCCTGCCAGCACTGCCGATCTGCTCGTCGGGCTCTATGATGACCACATGCGCTCCGGACTCGCCCAACGCTTCGGCGCATGCGAGGCCAATACCTCTGCCTCCGCCGGTCACCACGGCGATCTCGTTGTCCACCCTGAAGCGCGCTTGATACATGGCCTACCTCCCCGAATTTCGATGCCGAGACGCTACGTGTCAAATGTCGAAGTTGGTCGGCAGAATGACGATATCGCGAATTGTCACCGTTCTCGGCCGGGTCAGCATGAACAGCAGGACTTCGGCAATTTCCTTCGGCTCAAACAGATTTCCGGCCGCCATCGCCCGGTCGAGGTTCTCCTTCGGCCAGTCGGCGACGAGGGGCGTCAGTACCGGTCCGGGGGCGATCGCGCCGACACGGATGCCGTGCTTCGCCACCTGTCGCCTCAGCGCATGGACGAACGCTTGAACTGCGTGCTTGGAAGCGGTGTAGATCGGCTCCCATGGTATTGCGGTATGGCCGGCAACGGAACTGGTGACGACAATGTCTCCCGTGCCCCGCTCGATCATGTGCGGCAGGACCGCATGGACCGTTCGGAATACGGCATTGACGTTCAGGTTCAGCATCCCGTCAAAGGCGTCCGGATCACCATCAATGAAATCGCCGCCGATATAGGCGCCGGCATTGGCATGGAAGGCGTCGAGGTGACCGACCTTGTCCAGAATGCCGGGCATCATGCCTGCCACGCTTTCCGGATTGGTGAGATCCACCCTCAAAGGAATCGCGTTCTCGCCGAGATCAGCAGCCAGGCTGCGCAGTTTCTCATCCGCATAGTCGATCAGGACCACCCGCGCGCCAGCATCGAGACAACCACGGACACAAGCAAGGCCGATACCCGATGCCGCGCCCGTGATTGCAATGACCTTTCCAGAGAGTTGTTCGCTCATCTTCGTCCTCCAGCCGTCGGGTTGCTTTCGGTGTTGAGTGCCTCGCCCGTGCAGGCGAAGCGGTACTCGTCCAGGCTGCGCTGGATCGAGGCGATCAGTAACGAGGTAGGCTCGAGCGGTTTGCCTGCAAACGCCTCGAATGCGGGCAGATGCTGGCGAAACAGCGTGAGCGGCACCGTCTTGCCGTGCAGGGCCGCGGTCAGGCTCGCGACCGCTGCTTCCGCCTCCGGCTGGTTCCAGTAATACCGGATGCGGTCCGAGAACGAGTAGTGGCGCTGGATGCGCTGTTCGGCTTCCGAGCCGTGATAGTGGCCCTGCCAATTGCCGGGTTTGGCCAGCATCAATCGCTCCATGGCCTGATAGAGTGGACGGGCTCCGTAGTCAGGCAAAAGATCGGTCGCGATAAGGTCCAGCGCGTAGAGCGCCTCACGCAGGACGAAGGTCAATTCCGGCCCCACTTTCAGGATCGGGAAGCCGTCCTCGACCAATTGGCGCAAATATGTTCGTCCCTGGTAGTCGGTTGAATGCGCCTCGTAGACCAGGCCAGGCTCCTGCTCGAGCAGCCGCGTCAGCCCGCGTGCCCTGGCGGAATCGTAAAGGACCACATTCTCATTGCCGAACTCCACACCGGGCTGGACCACCAGTGCGATGACGCGTGAGAACGCATCGGCCAAGCCTTGCTTCAGGAACAGGTCGCGATGAACATCGATCGTGTGCGTCGCCGCCGCTACGCTGGTCGGCTCAATGTCGCTGATTGCATGGTTGGCGCCGCCGGGCGTCGGCACCTCGGTGCCGATGATGTAGACCGGGGCCTCATCTCCTGCGGCGCGCGCCGCGCGCTCTGCCGCCAAGGCCAGCCGCGCTGCACGCTCCGCCGTTCTGGCGTCGTCGAGCGCGGCAGGCTCGCCGGCGCATCCCATCGAAGCATCGAGGTGGATCTTTCGAAAGCCGGCGGACACGTACGCCGTGACCATCTCTTCTGCCTTCGCCATCGCTGCGCCGGCATGTTCCCCGCGCCACGGATTTGGCCCAAGGTGATCCCCACCGAAGATGATCCTTTCCATCGGAAGCTTTTCTTCTGCCGATATGTGCTGGACGAGACGAACAAAATCGCTGGGCAGCATTCCGGTGTAGCCACCGAACTGGTTGACCTGGTTGCAGGTTGCTTCGATCACAAGCATGTCGGAGAAGCGTGCAGCATTGCGCGCTGCTGCCCGAATGACCAATGGATGCGCTGAGCAGACAGACGTGACGCCTATCGGCGAACCATTGCGCCGCGCCGCCGCCAGGCTTTTGAGGAGACCGGTCATCGAGCGTTTCTCGGGGTCACGGCGATGAATTCGTCAAGCTGCCGACGCGAGGCGGCACCTTCCATCGGACCTTGAATAGTAACGTTGCGGGCTCCCGCGGCATTGGCATACTCTAGGGCTTTGAACACAGGCATGCCGAGACGGCGGCAAGCGACGTAAGCGCCGCCGAAACAGTCGCCAGCGCCCGTCGGATCAATTTCCGCAACCCTGAACGCCGAGCAATCAATACGCGAGCCGTCAGCACCGAAGAATGTTGATCCGTGTTCGCCGCGTTTAAGCGCAATCTCTGTCACACTGCGCCCAAAGAGCGCGATGACCGCGGCAGATTCACCATCAACTCCAGCTGCCATGAACAATTCGTCGCCGGAGGGCAGGATAAGGTCGGCGACATCGACGAGCTTGGCGAAGCGCTCCTGCGTCTGCCCGAGCCCGAGCAATTCCTTGCGCAAGTTCGGGTCAAGTGAAACGGAGCCGCCGCGCCGCTTGATGACGCCGATGGCATAATCCATCGTCTCCCAGATACCCGGGATGGCAAAAGCGCTACCCATGACGTGGAGGTGTCCAGCCCGCTCGAAGAGCGCCTTCGCTTCAACCGTCAGGCTCACCAGGGCCGCCGCCGATTTTCCGATGTTGAAGACAAAGTCGCGCGAGCCGTCATTGCGATAGCGAACAAACGCGCTTCCGGTCGGATAATCCTGGCTGACCGAGATGGCCGATACGTCCACGCCGTCAGACCGGAGCCGCTCGATGTTGATGCGGCCGAAATCGTCATCGCCGACCGAGGCGACAATTGCCGCCGACCCGCCGATCTTGGCGCATTGATCGATGAAAATCGCCGGCGCGCCGCTGGGAAAGGGGCCGATAAGCTCTATCGGCTCGAGAAAGCCGTCGCCGCGACTTTTAGCCATGATCTCCACCAGGATCTCGCCGATGACCACCGTCGGCCCTAGTGCGTTGGGTGCGAGCTTGGTCTGACTTAAAATCGCATCTGCGGGCATCATACAACTCGGCTAGCGCACATCTTTTGACTGGAGCACGCGCCTGGAGGTTGCGGCCGCTCGCTCCACAGCGAACGACAACCCGAGACGGCCACGATGGGAATGCGGGATGCTCCTCCAGAGGCTACATTAATTCTGTTTGTCGCTTTATGCAACATATTAATCAATCGAGACGGACACGCCACAATGGCGTTCTAAATCGCGATCAGACGGGTAGCCCGAGCAGCAGCATCGGTTCGGCAGTGCCGAACCTGGACATTAGTCTTCGTCTTCCTCTGCCCCTTCGAGTTCCGCCGTACCGTCGGCGAAACGCTGGCTTTGCAGAGACAAGTATCGCTGATGTAACATGCAGGCCGCACCGAAGGCGGAACCGACAGTTCCTTCATCATTCATTGTGATCGATGGGAACGGGAAACTGGATTCCTGTATGGCATGGATGTGTGCAGCGACCCTGGCAGCCATCAAGGGATAGAGTGCGGCGACCGAACCGCCTAGCACGATCTTGTCGGCGTCGATGATTCGGCAAGTCTGCACCAGGCCTATTGCCAAAGCCCTTGCCCAGTCCTCGGCTGTTGAGACGGCGCTGGGCAACCGGTTTTGGACATCGGAAAGGAAGTTGCCGAATGTCGGATCACTGAGGGCGGAGGTCTTGCGATAATCGGCCATAATGTTTTCAAGGCCGATTAGTTGTTCGAGATTGCGGCGCGGGCCTGGCGCGTCGCTGATAATCAAGTGCCCAATCTCCCCCGCCAGCCCGTTGGCGCCGCGAAAAAGGCTGCCGTCAACGATAATTCCGCCGCCGACACCGCTCTCCATAACGAGAAAAAGCGTGACGCCGGAATGCACCTCGCTGCGCCCGTAAGTCGCGCCGATCGCGAATGCGTTGGCATCGTTCTCGGCAAGGACCGGAACACGAATCGGCAGGGCGTCTCTCACCAGCTTTGCAAGGTGAACATTTCGCCAGCCGAGAAGCGGCGCAAAGTGGACGAAGCCATTCTTATCCATTTGCGCCGGGGTTGATACGCCAACGCCTTCACATCGCTCCAGTTTTGACACAGGAATAGATTGGAGAGCCAGCCTCACGGCGCGGTCGACCGCGGCCTCTACGCTGATCGACGGACCATCAAACGGTTCCACATTCGTCGAAACGATATTGGTTCCAAGATCGATCTCTACCGTACTGATATGCTCGACACCGATCTCGACCCCAAGGAAGAAAATAGCATCCGGCACAAGCTCCAGCATGATGCCGGGACGGCCGGCTCGGGCATAGCCCGCTTGTTCAGGCAGATCCTCAATTGCTTCGCGCACCAGACCGTCAGCCGTCAGGCTCGCGATGATATGCCCCGACGAAGAGCGGTTAAGCCGTAACTTGCGCGCGAGTTCGGCTCGAGTGAGACGTCCAAATTGATGAAGGGCTCTTAGAGCCGCCACTTCATTGTTTTGTCGAATCCTGCGATTTGAACTGGCGGTCAGCGCCGGGTCATTCACTTAGGTCTCTCCAGGTTACCTGCGGTCCGCAAGCCGAACGCAACCACAACGCGCTCACTTGGTACACGCCGCGCAGGCGTGCAGCAACTGGCGCGATCTTATTGAACGCGCATCCCCCGAAGCTTCTGTCTCACGGATCCGAGGCTGCCGATGAACAGCGAAAAAACCGCAGCACTACAGCGCTGAAGACCGCGGAGCAGGGCGCCTTAGGCAGAGGGTCCGCACTGCCGCACAATCAGATTATCCTCGACTTATGGACGGGCATTCGTCGTTCGCCGACGAACCGCCTCTTGCATTTTCAGGTCGATGAAGGCCTTGGCGTGCTTTGCCAACGGCATGTTCTCGGTCCAGGTATCGCGCCATATGGCGCATGCGAGGGACAGACCCTCATCGACCACGGCGCTGGAGAACGATTCAAAGGTGATGTCGCGGTTATAGCCGATGTCTAGCAGCGCGTCGAAGATGCGATCGAAATCGATCACTCCATCGCCGAGGTAGCCGCGATTGCTTTCGCCGATGTGAAAATAGCCGATCTTGTCGCCGGCCAGACGAATGGCCGCCGCTGGATTGGCCTCTTCGATGTTCATATGAAACGTGTCGAGATGGAGCGTGACGTGATCGGAGCCGGTCGCCTTGATGAAGTCGAGGCCCTGAGCCGCCGTGTTCAAGAGATTCGTCTCGAACCGGTTGACGACCTCCAGGACCAGATCGACGCCGGCCTTCTTTGCTGCGTCAGCCGTCTTGGCAATGGCTGCAATGCTGTTCTTGCGGCCGCGATCACTCGGCATTGTCGAGTATTTCGTATGCGCGGAATAGAGAATGCCCCCGAGCTTGGTGCCGCCGATGTCCCGCACCGCCGCGACTGCATTCGCGAGTAATTCCTCACCTGCCTTCACGACAGCGCCGTCCTCGCTCGACACATCGGCGCCCAAGGGCAGGCCCATGGTGAGGGCGATTCGAGATCTAACGACTGAGCCTTCTTGGCGAGGCGATGGATGTCGAACTTTTCGGGTTGAAGATACGCAAACTCGATCAGCCGGTAACCGCACGCAGCCGAATTCTCCATCGCTTCTTCAAGCATGGCCTGAGTGCCACCGCCGGTCCATACGAACGAATGAATGCCCAATCTGCGCATCGGCTGTTTCCTCCTGGGTACTGGCGACTCTATAAATGTTGACAATGACAACAAAAATGCCCCCATCGTGACAAATGTCAAGGTCCTCGACGGCGCAACCAATGCTTGTGCGCGCGGCAACTCCTAACCGGATCGAGCATCATTCACGCAAATATGCAGAGGATAATACGCGGAATCCCGGGGCCGTTGCCTCGGCGGGTTTTTTGGCTTGACAGAATTCCCGTACCGTTTAATTTGTTGCCAAGAACAACATATAACGCTGCCAACCAGCGAAACGTGGAGGAGGAAATTAACTTGCCCTGATCCAATTTCTCCGCTCTTCGCGACAGATGGGCTGATAGCGCTCTTCTGTGCTCGTTCGCATGAATATGGCCAACTCGGTCCGTGAGTTGAGACCAAGCCGGCAATTCGAAACAGCAGAAAATGTTGCCTCCCAAGGCCGGCACCTGAGGGGAGTTTTCTGCTCGGGTGCGGGCACGAAAAGCGATGAATCTTCATAGGGCCAGTGCCCGTGCGTTGGCGTCTTAAATTTGGATCAAGCCGGGAGGCGCCACCGGGCCGATTGGAGGAAATCGCGGAGGCGGGGCCCCCACAATGCCTTTGATGGCCAGGAGGTTTCCGGTCTGGCGAGAAGGAACATTGCCATGACTGCGAAATGACGGACTGACATTCAAGATTCTTTGGAGGAGTGAAAGATGAGACATGAACTCGGAATAGGCCTTGCCGCATTGGCAGTGGGGCTAACGACCAGCGTGATGCCTGCCATGACGTATCAAAGGTTACAATGAGCACATCATATTTTGACATAAAGATATGTTTATGTCACGGTGTATGATCTTGGAAGCCGAGGCTCACCGTGGTGCATTCTGAATCCTCCTTGGATTCCCTTTTCGGACCCGTTGTCGCCAAGGCGGATGGATCGGAGATTCGTTCTGCCTTGGAATCGGCCGCGCGCGAACGAATCCTCATCCTCGACGGCGCGATGGGCACGCAGATCCAGGGGCATGGCTTCAACGAGGAACAGTTCCGCGGCGACAAGTTCGTCGGCTGCGCCTGCCATCAACAGGGCAACAACGACCTGCTGATCCTGACGCAGCCGAAAGCGATCGAGGAAATCCACTACCAGTACGCGATTGCCGGCGCCGACATCATCGAGACCAACACCTTCTCCTCCACGTCGATCGCCCAGGCCGATTACGGCATGGAGGATGCGGTCTATGACCTGAACCGGGACGGTGCCCGTCTGGTGCGGCGGGCGTGCATTCGCGCCCAACAGGAAGACGGCAAGCGACGCTTCGTCGCCGGCGCGCTGGGACCGACCAACCGCACCGCCTCGATGTCGCCGGACGTCAACAACCCCGGCTATCGCGCCGTCAACTTCGACGATCTGCGCATCGCCTATGGCGAGCAGTTGCGCGGCCTGATCGACGGCGGCGCCGACATCATCCTGATCGAGACGATCTTCGACACGCTGAACGCCAAGGCGGCGATCTTCGCCTGCAACGAGATCTTCCTCGAAAAGGGCGTGCATCTTCCGGTCATGATCTCAGGCACGATCACTGACCTGTCGGGCCGCACGCTGTCGGGCCAGACACCGACGGCCTTCTGGCATTCGATCCGCCACGCCAGTCCGTTCACGGTCGGCCTCAACTGCGCGCTCGGCGCCAACGCCATGCGCGCACATGTCGCCGAGATTTCCGGCGTCGCCAACACCTTCACCTGTGCCTATCCCAATGCCGGCCTGCCCAACGAGTTCGGCCGCTACGACGAGAGCCCGGAATTCATGGCGGCGCAGATCGAGGGTTTTGCGCGCGAGGGACTGGTCAATGTCGTCGGCGGCTGCTGCGGCTCGACGCCGGATCACATCCGCGCCATCGCAGCGGCAGTGAGGAAATATCCGCCGCGCGCCATTCCGGAGATCGAGCGCAAAATGCGCCTGTCAGGTCTGGAACCCTTCACGCTCACCAAGGAAATTCCGTTCGTCAATGTCGGCGAGCGCACCAACGTCACCGGCTCGGCGAAATTCAGGAAACTGATCACCGCCGGCGACTACCCTGCCGCCCTCGACATCGCGCGCGATCAGGTCTCCAACGGTGCCCAGATCATCGACATCAACATGGACGAGGGCCTGATCGATTCGAAGAAGGCGATGGTCGAGTATTTCAACCTGATCGCCGCCGAGCCGGATATCGCCCGCGTGCCGGTGATGATCGACAGTTCGAAATGGGAGATCATCGAGGCTGGCTTGAAATGCGTGCAGGGCAAGCCGCTGGTCAATTCCATCTCGATGAAGGAAGGCGAGGAAGCTTTTCTCCACCATGCGAAACTCGTCCGCGCGTATGGCGCGGCGGTCGTCGTCATGGCGTTCGACGAGGAAGGCCAGGCGGACACGCAGGCGCGAAAAGTCGCCATCTGCACCCGCGCTTACAAGCTCCTGACCGAGCAGGCCGGCTTCCCGCCGGAAGACATCGTTTTCGACCCGAACATCTTCGCCATCGCCACCGGCATCGACGAGCACAACAATTACGGGGTCGACTTCATCGAGGCGACGCGGGAAATCATCCAGACCCTACCTCACGTCCACATTTCGGGTGGCGTCTCGAACCTGTCCTTCTCGTTTCGCGGCAACGAACCGGTGCGCGAGGCCATGCATGCCGTGTTCCTCTACCACGCCATCCAGGCCGGCATGGACATGGGCATCGTCAATGCCGGCCAACTTGCAGTCTACGAATCGATCGATCCGGAACTGCGCGAAGCCTGCGAGGACGTCGTCAACAACCGCCAGCCGGCGGGCGGCGGCAGCGCCACCGAGCGGATGCTGGAACTTGCCGAGCGCTTCAAGGGAACCGCCGGCAAGGAGGCCAAGGAACGCGATCTCGCCTGGCGGGAGTGGACTGTCGACAAGCGCATTTCGCATGCGCTGGTCAATGGCATCACCGAGTTCATCGACGCCGATACCGACGAGGCGCGGCTTGCCGCCGAGCGGCCGCTCCATGTCATCGAGGGCCCGCTGATGGCCGGCATGAACGTCGTCGGCGACCTGTTCGGTGCCGGAAAGATGTTCCTCCCGCAAGTGGTCAAGTCCGCGCGCGTGATGAAACAGGCGGTCGCCGGGCTGCTGCCGCACATGGAAGCCGAGAAGCTGGCCAACGCCGCCAACGGCATCGACACCGGCGAACGCCAGACCGCCGGAAAAATCCTGATGGCGACGGTCAAGGGCGACGTCCATGACATCGGCAAGAACATCGTCGGCGTCGTGCTCGCCTGCAACAACTACGAGATCATCGATCTAGGCGTCATGGTGCCAGCGACTAAGATTCTGCGGACGGCGCGCGAGCAAAACGTCGACATCATCGGCCTCTCCGGCCTGATCACGCCGTCGCTCGACGAGATGGCGCATGTCGCCTCCGAAATGGAGCGCGAAGGTTTCGACATTCCGTTGCTGATTGGCGGGGCGACGACCAGCCGCGTTCACACGGCGGTCAAGATCCACCCGCGCTATGAGCGCGGCCAGACGGTCTACGTCACAGATGCCAGCCGCGCCGTTGGCGTCGTCTCGTCATTGCTGTCCCACCAGGCAAAGGGCGACTATGTCGATATGGTACGCGCCGAGTACCGCAAGGTGGCGGACGCGCATGCGCGTAGTGAAGCCGACAAGCTGCGCCTTCCGCTCGCCAGGGCAAGGGCAAACGCCCACAAGATCGACTGGTCGGGCTATGTCCCGCAAAACCCCTCCTTCCTTGGGCTGAAGGTTTTCGAGACCTGGGACCTCGCCGAACTCGCCCGCTACATCGACTGGACGCCGTTCTTCCAGACCTGGGAGATGAGGGGGCGCTATCCGAAGATTCTCGAAGACGAGGCACAGGGGCCGGCGGCGCGCCAGCTGTTCGAGGATGCACAAGCGGTGCTGAAGCAGATCATCGCGGAACAATGGTTCGCACCGAAGGGCGTGATCGGCTTCTGGCCGGCCAATGCCGTCGGCGACGACATCAGGCTTTTCACCGACGACACGCGTTCGCAAGAGCTGGCGACCTTCTTCACGCTGCGCCAGCAACTGACCAAGCGCGACGGCAAGGCCAACGTCGCCCTGTCGGATTTCGTCGCGCCGCTCGAAAGTGGCAAGGCGGATTATCTCGGCGGCTTCATCGTGACCGCCGGCATCGAGGAAGTGGCGATCGCCGAGCGCTTCGAGCGGGCCAATGACGATTATTCCTCGATAATGGTGAAGGCGCTCGCCGACCGCTTCGCCGAAGCCTTCGCCGAGCGGCTGCACGAGCGTGTCCGAAAAGAGTTGTGGGGCTATGCGCCGGACGAGAACCTGGCCCCGGAGGATCTGATCGGCGAACCCTATTGCGGCATCAGGCCGGCGCCCGGCTATCCGGCGCAGCCCGACCATACCGAGAAGGCGACGCTGTTCAGGCTGCTCGACGGCGAACGCAACGCAGGGGTCACCTTGACCGAAAGCTATGCCATGTGGCCCGGCTCGTCGGTCTCCGGCATCTATCTCGCCCATCCGGAAAGCTATTATTTCGGGGTGGCCAAGATCGAGCGCGATCAGGTGGAGGACTATGCACGGCGCAAAGACATGTCAATTTCGGAGGTCGAGCAGTGGCTCGGGCCCATCCTGAATTACATCCCAGTGCAGGTCGCTGAGGCCGCTGAATAGATTGTCGGCGTACCAGCTTCAAAGTGGAATTCGTCCTGTATTCAAGCCTTGCCGGGCGCGCCGCTCACCCACTGGGCGGCAGGCGGCAAGAAGATGCAGAGATGGCGAAAATCCTAGGCATCTCCATAGCAGGAGTATGGGACGCGGTGAGCATTCCCGAGCGCGCCGGCGAGGTGTTCGATACGCTCGGCCTGTTGCGCCAAGAGGGCAAGATCGGCGGCTTCGGCTGGAGCACCGATCACCGCGAACGGCTTGCCGCCTACGCGCCGCGCGAAGGGTTCGTCGCCGTAGAGAACGACTTCAATGTGTTTACCCCGGCGAACGAGCTGATGGCCGTTGCGGCGCGCGAGAACCTCGTCTCGTTCAGCCGGCTGCCGCTGGCAATGGGGCTGCTCACCGGCAAATACACGCCGGCCATGCGGCTGCCCACCAACGATGTGCGCGGCGGGAATGCCGAATGGATGGTGTTTTTCAGGGATGGCGCCGCCAACCCGCACTATCTGTCAAGGCTCTCGGCAATCCGCGACCTGCTCACCTCGGGCGGACGCACGCTTGCGCAAGGCGCGCTCGGCTGGATACTCGCCAAGTCGGCAATCGCCTTGCCGGTTCCCGGCTTCACGCGCCCGAGCAGGTCGAGGACAATCTCGGTGCGCTGGAGAAAGGGCCGCTGCCGGCAACGGTGATGGCCGAGATCGACGCAGTGCTGAAAATTGCCGAGACTGCGTAGGGTGTGGTGAATCCGGAATTCGGACCACGTTGGAGCAAAACTGCACACGAAAGTTCCGTTTTCGTTCCTACGATGGGGCGGTCGACGGGTGTCGTGAGGCGCCGTTTGATGCTATTCGAGGGTGCGAGGCGATAACGGTTTCCGATATATTCGGTCGTCGGTCGCAGGACCGTACGGAACGATGCGGGAATACTGGCGATTCTGGTCCACGAAAACGCCAATGAAATCAATGTTTTTGGCGCATCCTCCGGGCCCACCATTGTCGTTATTTATCAATGACTTAGCATCATATTTTGGTTTGGTTGGCCAAGTCAATATTGGCGAACCACGGTGTATCGCGTTGATTTTATTGATTTATGGTAGGCTCCCGAGGACTGCCGATCGATTTGCTGCGCGAGCGTGGCGCATTCGTGCAGTCTTCCAGTCAACGGACGAACTTATGCAAATCCCTGCTCACACATCTGAACTTGGCTCGCACTTTCCGACCGTTGAGACTCACAACAACTGCGACCCTTCGGAGCCCGCTGTCGGCTTATTTTACCCCATTCCCTACACGCGCCATAGATAGGTCCATCCCAAAGCTGGCTCGATTGGCGGGCCGCGCCTCACGCCAGACGATCTATTAGGCTGCGCACGGCCTTCAGACCCACAAGGACGACAAAGGCGCTGCCGCAAGCTCGTCGCCGAAGGGCACGAGATCGGAAATTCAAGCGTGCATGCCGCCCACTGGCAACAAATGATGTGGTCGGACGTTTGGGCACAAGCGGTGTCGGGCACCTGAAGGCGCACTAGCCAGGCGGAAGGTATTCCGAGGCCGGCGGACCTGAAGATTTCCCGCTTCTTAGCCGTCCAGGCGATTTGACACTGTATCGCCAAGGGAGAAGAAAATGGCTGAAGGTCATTCCAAATTAGACGGGCCGGATCTGGTCCAGGGCGTCGCGTTCGCCGATCTTCCCGATGGCGGCAAGTTCGTCGGCCATTGTGGCAGCGAGCAGGTACTGCTGGTGCGCCGCGGGGCTGAGGTCTTCGCCATCGGGGCGGCATGTACACATTACGGTGGGCCGCTCGTCGACGGTCTTGTGGTGGGGGATACTGTCCGGTGTCCGTGGCATCACGCGTGCTTCGATTTGCGCACTGGCGAGGCCTTGCATGCCCCCGCCTTCAATCCAATCGCATGCTGGTCGGTGGAACTACGCGATGAACGGATATTTGTGGGCGAGAAGCGCAAGCGGACGGCACCGAAGCAGCGCGATAGAGGCTCCGGCCAGGTTCCCGAGAATATCGTCATTGTCGGCGGCGGCGCGGCCGGTTTCGCAGCGGCCGAAAAACTGCGGCGCGAACACTATCATGGCAGCATCGTCATGCTCAGCAACGACGAAGCGCCACCCGTTGATCGGCCCAATCTTTCCAAAGATTACCTCGCCGGCAAAGCACCGGAGGATTGGATCCCGCTCCGCCGGGAGAGCTTCTACTCAAAGAACGATATCGATCTGCATCTCAATGCGGACGTCGTCAGCATCGATGCACGTTCTGGCGAGGTTGTACTCGCTGATGGCGCCCGGACCCCCTATGACAGGCTGCTGCTTGCGACCGGAGCCGAACCGGTCCGCCTCACTATCCCCGGCGCCGACCAGCCACAGGTTCACACGCTGCGCTCGCTCGCAGATTGCAAGGCGATCATCGAGCGAGCCACGACTGCGCGCCGCGCCGTCGTGCTTGGCGCCAGTTTCATTGGCCTGGAAGTTGCCGCGGCCCTGCGCTTGCGCGACATCGAAGTTCATGTCGTGGCACCGGAGAGACGGCCCATGGAGCGGGTCCTTGGTCCGCAAATGGGCGACTTCATCCGCGCCCTCCATGAGCAGAATGGTGTCTTATTCCGTCTCGAAGATACCGCGAGCAGCATCGACGGCACCAACGTGAAACTAAGTAGTGGCAATACGTTGACGGCAGATTTCGTCGTCGTCGGCATCGGCGTGCGACCGCGGACTGGGCTTGCCGAGAAGGCAGGGCTGACCGTTGACGACGGGGTCGTCGTGAACGCGTTTCTGGAGACGAGCGCGCCAGGGATCTTCGCCGCCGGTGACATTGCGCGGTGGCCCGATCCTCACACTGGCGAGAACATTCGGGTCGAGCATTGGGTGGTAGCAGAGAGGCAGGGGCAAACCGCAGCACTCAACATACTCGGCCATCGCGAGAAATTCGTCGCCGTGCCGTTCTTTTGGAGCCAGCATTACGATATTCCCATCAACTATGTCGGTCATGCCGGACAATGGGACGAGATCGCGGTCGATGGAGACATCATTGCCAAAGATTGCCTGCTGCGCTTCAAGCGCAAAGGGCGCACGCTGGCTGTCGCTTCGATCTCCCGCGACATCGAAAGTCTAGAGACAGAGGTGGAAATGGAGCGCCAATGACCTAGCGAAGTGCAAGCTGTTATCCGCCTTCCGTGGCGATCAACATCCAATTGCGCTTCCTCGAGGATATCACAGGCGAACGTCCACGCATCGATCACCTTAATGATCTCCTGGGGATCGCCAGCAACGATCGCATCATTGGGCCGAGCGTGTAACGCTGGCCAGGTCGGAAACGAAGCGAACAGCAATCTCAGCGGTATCATCTCCTTGAGAACGTTGACGACCCGTCGCTTCGCTCGTTCCGATGGACGTCAGCCGCAGCATCTCCTACCGACCCCGGCGTTCTGCAATCGCTCGCGACCTAATCCGCGCGCTGCGTTCGCTCGGCTTCGTCACCTCTTCCTCTCTACCTAGGCGGAAATCAGAGTCGCCGCCGCTCCGGGCGGGAGAGTCGCAAGAGACCCTGTTGGCCTCCTCGACGGCAAATCGACGTCGGCATAGCGCGACGAGGGTGCGGGTGGTGGACAGTACGACAGCATCGGACGCTAAATCCGCAAGCGTTCCTTCGCACACCTTGCGCACGATTGTATACGAAAATGAAGAATAATGTTGACAATTTTCCAATCCAGGTTTCCCTTTAAGGCATCCGCGCAGCCGATGAGCAAAACACAAAGCGCGATAACCAGAAGGGGAATGCAGAATGATCAACCGACGCGCGACTCTCAAATCGATGGCGCTTGGCGCCGTCTCGACCCTGGCCATCGCCGCCATGGGTATCCCGTCCGTGCAGGCCCAGAACAAGGAACTGAAGATCGGATTCGTCGGTGTCACAAGCGGCTCCGCCGCCGCCTGGGGCACATCGAATGTGCGTTCAATGCAGACGCGTGCCGCCTGGCTCAACGAAACCGGCGGCGTCAAGATCGGTGACAGCACCTACAACGTCAACATCGTTACCTTCGACGATCAGAAAGACCCAAAGCGCGCCATCGCCGGCATGGAGAAGATGGCTCAGGAGGGCATCCACTATGTGGTCGGCCCGAATGTCGATGACGGTGCCGCCGCCGTGCGTCCGGTCGCCGAGGCCAACGGCATCATTTATTTCCCGTACGCTTTCCCGAAGGCGCTTTATCAGAAGCCTGCCTCGAATGCCGTGCTCGGCATGATCGCCAACTATCAATCGGGCCCGGCGATCTACAAATATCTCAAGGAAAAAAAGGGGGTGAAGACGATCGCCTTCGTTGCCGCCAATGAATCGGATCCGTTGAGCCAGCGCGATGGTGGCGTCGAGGCAGCCAAGGCATTGGGCCTCGAGATTGTCGCCCAGAACGACACCTATCAGAACGACACGCGCGACTTCACGCCGGTGCTCACGCCGATCGTTTCGCTGAAGCCCGACCTGCTGGTGCTATCCGGCGTCGCGCCCGCCAATGCGCCGCTGCTCATCCGCGCCGCCCGTGAGCTCGGTTTCGAGGGCCTGATCTCGACCGAAACGGCGCAGGACGCCAAGGTTCTGGAGGAGGGCGCTGGCGAGTACGCCAACGGCTTCATCTCCGTCGGTGGCGCCTCCACGCCGGAAATCGCCTCCGACACGATGAAGGAATTCGTCGACCGCTACACCAAGATGTTCGGCGAATACAATGACGAGTCCAATACCAAGGTCTATGCGCTCGAATACATCCTCGAAACGCTGAAGGCCAATCCGGCGGCAATCGACAATGTCGAGGAGTTCAAGAAGACCATCGACACCTTCTCGGCTCCCAACCCTTACCTGAAAGGCGACGCCAAGCTGAGCTATGTTGGGACGACCTCTTTCGGCCAGAAGCGTCAGCTCGCGGTGCCGATGGTTGTCAATGAGTACAAGGACGGCGCCTTCCAGACCCTGTTCGTCGGCTCGGTTGATTAGGGTTAGGTTCCTGCGGTTATTTCCTCCCGCGTTGCCGGGGGCCCGGAGCATGTTCCGGGTCTCTCGGAAGATCGAAGGCGTCAATGGAACAGGTCATCGCCAACGGATTCTACCTCGGTGCCCAATATGCACTGATCGCACTGGGGCTCACGCTTATCTTCGCCTTGATGAACGTGCTCAACTTCGCCCATGGGCAGATGTATGTGCTGGGCGGGTTCATCACCTACACAATCTACGGACAACTCGGGCTGCCTTTTGTTGTGGCGCTGCTGGCGTCCGGCGTGACGCTCGCTGTCGTCGGCGCGCTGATGGAGAAATTCCTCTTCCGAACTGTCATCAGGCGAAGTCTACGCGAAGAAAGCACAATGCTGCTCGCGGCGGCAACGGCATTCTTTTTTGACGCGGTCATCCTGCTGTTGTTCGGTGAAAAACAGCGCGGTGTCCCCAAGATCGTCAAGGGCGTGTTCAACGAGGGCGGCATCATCATGCCCTATGACCGTATGGTCGTCGGCGTGCTCGCACTGGTCTTCATCGCGGCCTTTGTCCTCTACATGCAGTACAGCAGGGTCGGGCGAGCCATGCGGGCGCTGGCCCAGGATCGGGTCGCCGCCCAATTGATGGGCGTTCAGGTCGATCGCTATTCGATGATCGGCTTCGCCATGGGCGCCATGCTGGCGGGCATCGTCGGCGGTCTTTTGGTCACCATCACTGGCGTCAATTCCGGCATCGGCGGGCCGATCTCGATCAAGGCCTTCATGATGGTGATGATCGGCGGCGCCGGCGTTGTCGGCGGTGCGATCGCCGGCGGCTTCATCCTTGGCATGATGGAGTCGGTCGGCCTCACCGTGCTGCGCCAATATGGCGACGTCACTTACCTCGTCATCTTCGCCGCGCTGATGGTGTTCCTGTCGATCCGCCCCAACGGGCTGATGGGCAAGCCGTGGGGTTGATGGTGCCATGACGCGTAGCGTGAAAATCGCCCCGGTTGCCGCCTTTCTGGCGATCGTCTTCATCGCCGTGCCGGTTCTGATCTCGGCCAGCGGCCGGATCGACCTCTATTACACGCTCACCTCGGTGGCGTTGCTTAGCATCGCCAGTGCCGGCGTGTGGCTCACTTTCTACATCGGCCGGATCAATATCGGCCAGGGCGCGTATGCGCTGATGGGTGGCTACGTCTCGGCCATACTTGTGGTGACCTATGGCTGGTCGTTCTGGCTGACGCTGCCGGTCGCCGGCCTGTTTTGCGCGGCCGCAAGCGTGCTTATCGGCCTGCCGATCCTGCGCCTACGCGGCGTCTACTTCGCCATGGTGACGCTGGTGCTGACCGAGGTTGCGCGGCTTCTGGCGCTGGCGCTGCCGATCACCAACGGTGCCAAGGGCATGGTCAGCATCCCGCTGCCTGGGGCGCTCACGATTCTGGGCCTCACCATCATCCCGGATTTCGCCACGTTGCATAATTCTCGGCTGGCCTTCTACCTGCTGGCGGTCGCGCTTATGCTGGTCTGTTTCGCGGTGGTGTACCGGCTGGTTCATTCGCGCGTCGGCAAGCTCTGCCAGTCGCTCCAGCAGAACGAAGATCTGGCCTCGTCGATCGGCGTCAATATCGCCTATCTGCGCGTCATAGCCTATGCCGTCTCGTCCTTCTTCGGCGGCGTCGCCGGTGCGATCTTCGCCGCCATCTCGCAGTCGATCTATCCGTCGAGCTTCACGGTCACCGACTCTGTCAACTTCATGCTGAACTGCTTCCTCGGCGGGCTCGGCTACGTATTCGGGCCGATGCTCGGCACGCTGGTGCTTTATTTCGGCTGGGACCTCCTGTTCCAGACTGGCCGGTTCCAGCTTCTGATCTACTCGACCTTGATGATCGTGCTGATGCTGTTTCTGCCCAATGGGCTGCTCAGCCTTGCGGCCACGACCCGCAAGAAGGGTTGAGCCATGGCCGATCTGCTTGAGGTCTCGGCTCTGACGAAACGCTTCGGCGGTCTCGTCGCGGTCAACAACATCTCCTTTTCGGTGCGCGAGAAGGAGATTCTGTCGGTCATCGGTCCCAACGGCGCCGGCAAGTCGACGCTATTCAAGCTGATCTCGTCGTTCCTCAGGCCGACATCGGGCGAAGTGCGCTTAAAGGGCGAGCGCATCTCCGATCTCGCGCCGCACATAGCCGCACGCAAAGGCGTCGTCCGGACGTTTCAGGAAACGACGATCTTCAAAAACATGAGCGTGCGCGACAACGTCATCATCGCTCACCATCTGCGCTCCACCGCGAGCCTGCTTGGCTTCTTCCTCGGTACTGGCACGGCTAAGGCTGACGAGGCAGCCTTTGGCGCATCAGCCGACGAGATTCTGGCGTTGCTTGGCCTGTCGTCGCTCGCCGGCGAAATCGCCCGAAACTTGCCGCACGGTCACTTGCGGGCTCTCGGCATCGCCATCGGCCTCGCCACGAGCCCGTCGATCCTGCTGCTTGACGAGCCCTTCGCCGGGATGAACCACGACGAGACGATGAGAATGGTGGCGATGGTCAGACGGTTGCGCGAGCGCGGCCTCACCATCCTTCTGGTCGAGCACGACATGCCTGCCGTAATGAAGATTTCTGACCGCATCGTCGTCTTGAATTTCGGCCAGAAGATCGCCGAGGGAACGCCAGCGGAAATCCAGAACAATGACAAGGTGATCGAGGCTTATCTCGGCAGCGAAGACGAGGCCATCGGGCTATGAACCAGATCCTGAAATTTGCTGATGTCCAACTCTACTATGATCACGTCTACGCGCTGAAGGGCGTGTCGCTGGAAGTCAATGAGGGCGAGACCGTCGCGTTGGTCGGCGCCAATGGCGCCGGCAAGTCGTCGATCCTTCGCGCCATTACTGGGCTGCGCAAGATCAAGTCCGGCGAGATCCACTACAATGGCCGGCGCATCGACGCCGCCGCCCCCGATGCGATCGTCAAGATGGGCATCGCCATGGTGCCGGAGGGACGCCGTGTCTTCCCTTACATGTCGGTCAAGGACAATCTCCTTATGGGCGCCTTCACCCGATCCGACAAGGCCGAGATCGCTGGCTCGCTGGAAATGGTGCTTGGCCGCTTCCCCCGCCTCAAGGAGCGCTATTCGCAAGCCGCCGGCACGATGAGCGGCGGCGAGCAGCAGATGCTGGTCATCGGCCGCGCGCTGATGGCCAAGCCGCGTCTGCTGCTGCTCGACGAGCCGTCGCTGGGCGTCGCGCCCAAGCTCGTCCAGGACCTTGCCCGCTCGATCGTGGCGATCAATCGCGACGAGAAAGTCAGCGTTCTGCTGGTCGAGCAGAACTCACGCATGGCGCTGCGCATTTCCCAGAGAGCCTATGCGCTGACTACCGGCAGCGTTGCGCTGAGTGGGAACTCCGCTGATTTGCTGACCGACGAACGGGTCAAGCATCTTTATCTCGGCGGCGAGATTTGAGGCTGATCGGCATGCGCATACTCGTCATCAATCCCAACACGACCGCATCGATGACCGCCAAGATCGGCAAGGTCGCGACGAGCGTCGCTTCTGCCGGGACGGAAATCGTTTCGGTGAATCCCGGCGATGGTCCGCCGAGCATCGAAGGCTATTACGACGAAGTCTTCGCTATTCCGGGTATCGTCGCCGAAATGAGCAAGGCGGCCGCTATCGATGCCTATGTCATCGCATGTTTCGACGATACCGGGCTGGACGCGGCACGTTGCGCCGCCGAGGCCCCGGTCATCGGCATCGGCGAGGCCGCCTTCCACCTCGCTAGTCTCGTCGCCGGCAAGTTCAGCGTCGTGACGACGCTCGCCCGCTCCGTCCCCGCGATCGAGCACAACCTGGCGAAATACGGCCTCGCGTCGCGCTGCGCGAAAGTCAGGTCGTCGGAAGTTGCCGTGCTCGATCTCGAACTGCCGGGCTCGGACGCCAGGGCCAGAATCTCGGACGAGATCGCGCGCGCCATCAACGAGGACAGGGCGGAGGCGATCGTTCTTGGCTGCGCAGGCATGGCCGATCTGGCAAGCAGCCTATCGGAGGAACACGGCGTTCCCGTACTCGACGGTGTCGCCTGCGCGGTCACCTTGGCAGAGAGCCTTTTCAGAGTCGGTCTGAGGACATCGAAGATTGGTGGCTACGCTGCTCCCCGCGGCAAACGGTTTTCGGGCATCTATGAATCGCTGTCTCCGGCGGGCGCTGCGGCAGCTATACCGCCGACCCAGAACGCGCCTGGCCCCACAAATTGAGATACTGTGTCCCGGGATTGACCGCCACGTAAGCGATACTAGATTGCATCGACCGTTGAGCTGTTTGGGATGAATCAGGCAGTATCGTGCCTGCGCGTTGAGAAGCATGTTGACAGTGCTCAGAGAAGAAGACCGCGACGAAAAACCGGCAGCCCGCTGGTCGCCGATTTACTATGGTCTGAGAGATGCCATCGTCAGCCACCGTCTCGCCCCTGGCACCAAGCTGCCGGAAGATGAGCTGGCGTCGATCTATTCGGTGAGCCGAACCGTCATTCGTGCCGCCCTGCAAGCTCTGGCTCATGACCGGTTGGCGCGGCTGGAGCCAAACCGCGGCGCCTTCGTGGCCCAGCCATCGACGGTGGAAGCGCGAGAGGTATTCGAGGCACGAGCGCTGATTGAACCAAAGGTGGCTTGGCTTGCCGCGAAGGCAGCAGTGCCATCCGACATTGCGCAGTTGCGGCAGCATCTCGAGAGGGAGCATGAAGCACTTCACGCCGGCCGGGACAGTGAGGCGATCATGCTGTCGGCACGTTTCCACGTAGGCGTCGCCGAAATCGCTGCACATTCGGTGTTCACCAAATTCGTTCGCGACCTTGTCTCTCATTCTTCTCTCATCATCGCACTCTACTGGAAACGGCGCGACGCGACCTGTGAGAAACACGCCCATCACGCTCTGGTCGATGCAATCGAAGCAGGGCGTAGTTCCCAAGCGGCCGACCTGATGACCAGCCATCTGGTCGACCTCCTGTCGGGGCTCGACCTCACAGACAAAATAGAAAAGTCAGACAACCTCTCGGATTTGCTTCGTCCGTAGAACAGGAGAGGACACAGCACTGCTGTACCCGAACAGCGCCAATTGCCGGCGCTGCCCGGATTATGGTCTCACGAGTTTTCGGCGCTTGATGCAGTGGGAGTGACGCCCAAGGAAACGGATCGAAAGAAGCGGGATTGGCAAGCGCGCTCCGCGCTAGCATAGTCCAGGCTCGTGAGATGGCGGTAGTTCAGGTCGCCGACCAAGTCCAGTGCCCAGATGTATTCCGCCCCCAATTGCTTCATTGACTAAGCTTGGGAAGAGGGCACTTCAATGAAGGGAAAGGTTCGGTCCCTGCGCAGGCTTACCTCGATGTGACGCGATTACTCCAATTGAAGAGGCTAAATGACTGAAGTGGTGGACTTTTTTGCGGACAGAATGACCGAGAGTGAGCGGGCAGGATCGAAGCGGATCGTAGCGTAGGGAAACATCGGATGCCGGCGCGCAGCATCGTGTCATGGCGTAGAAAAGGCGGGGCTCGCCGGGCTGAACGAAACCGCGAACTTATGTGTTGCAGATTGCCCTCAAAGCTACGCCAGAGCCCTCCGTCAGGATGCGGAAGCGTGATCGCGACCGCGCCGAGCGGATCCGGCTTGCCGGTGGCCCAAAGCCGACATTGAGGGAACGCGCCGTCTCGCTCGCTCTTGAGAACGGCGAAGTCCGGACAAAAGACCTGACCGACATCGGCGTTCCTCGCTGCTACCTCGCCCGCATGTGCAAGGAAAGCTTGCTCGTGAAGGTGGGCTATGGGAGCTACCGTGTGGCAGTTCCCAAACAGGGCCTCAAGCTAGTCCGCCATGCAGCTTAATTCGGGCTGCCGCATCTGCTATGTCGTTGACGATCGCTGCGCGCGCCTCGGCGCTGTCGCGCTTATCAAGTGCTGCAAGAAGCTTCTCATGATGCCTCACCGGGCGGCCGCGGAATACTGGCGCGCGCTGTGCCATTTGGTGCTGACGAAGCGGTTGTGACATGTTCGGCAGCCCGCGGGATAGGGCCGCGATGTTCGACTGTCTGGCTGTCGCGGTACCATACGGAACGATACGGGAAGATTTCCGACTTTGGCCCACGAAAAAGCCAATGAAATCAACAATCTTGGTACATCCTCCGGGCCCACCATATTATTACATATCAATATGTTACGCTTAATTCTTCGGGTTTGAATTGAGCGCTGTCGGGTAAATCCGTGACTTTTAGCGAAATGATTTTGGGCCCGTTCGTCGATTTTCTCCGTCTCGTTGATGGCACCCGTCACAGGTAGCTCAACACTCCCGGCTTCAAAAGACCCTTCAGCGATGCGTACGGCAATCGGCGGCAACGACGTGCAATTAGGCGGGTTCTGAACTCGGCCGTAGTCTCAAAATGCCCTTGTGCGGAGCAAAGTGTGGATCCATCCGCTTGCAGGTTCATGACCCTTCGCCAATCGCCGCTCCAGTCGCGAGCGGAATACCGGCACCAATTGCACCGGCCGCGGCGGTCCGTAGACCGCGGCTGCGGCCCGGTCATCCGCTGGCCGGGTAGTATCGCGTCTCCTGGAAGCTCCGATCTCCATTTGCCCGATGGCGCTCCCGATTGTGAAATCGGATGCAAGTGAAAAAAACTACCGGGCAATCAAAGCAGACATTTCTGGACTGTTTGCCGACTGGGGCGGAGTTTGGCGCGACGCTTGAACTTCAGCCGGAGCCCAAATGGCTTTACCATCCGATCCAGATTTCCACGCCCATGAAACACTTCGGCTGATCGGCCCTGATCCGCAGAACTGGGTGCCGGACCGCGAGGGCATCAACCACAATGTCTTCATCGTCGGCGGCGGGCAGACGGGCGCCACCTTTGCCTTCGCGTTGAGGCGCGCCGGCATCGGCAAGGTTACGGTCATCGATGCCGCGCCGGACGAGAGCAAGGCTGGCATCTGGCTCTCCCATGCGCGGATGAACCGGTTGCGAACGCCAAAGGGCTTGCCGGGGCCGGAACTCGGCTTGCCGGGCTTGAGTTTTCAGTCCTGGTACGAAGCCCGCCACGGTGCGGAAGCCTATGCCGGTTTCGACCGCATCGTACGGACGGATTGGGCGAACTACCTGAAATGGTATCGCGACTTTCTCGGCATCGGCATTCGTTACGGCACACGTCTCATTCGCATCGAGCCGGCTGGCGGGCATTTTCGCCTGCACCTCGAAGCCGACGGCACGCCATCGGTCGAAACGGCGCGCAAGATCATTCTGGCCAATGGATTTGGCGGCAGCGGCGGTCCAGTGATACCGGCGGTACTTGCCGCCTTGCCGCAGGGCCTTGTCGCACACAGTTCGGCGGCAATCGATTTTGCCTCGCTCAAGGGAAAGGCAATCGCTGTCGTCGGGTCGGCGGCTTCGGCATTCGATGCGGCCGGAGCTGCCCTTGAGGCCGGCGCGAAATCGGTGCGTCTGTTCGCCAGACGCACCAGCATCGCCAGCGTGCCGATCAACCGCGTGCGCGGCTATCCCGGGGCCTATGACAATTATCCGCTGCTGCCCGTTGCGGTGCGCTGGCGCCAGGCGCTGCGCTTCCGCGAGGCCGGTTCGACGCCACCGCTCGATGCGGTGGAGCGGGCGGTGCGGCACCAGAATTTTCATCTCCATCTCGGTGCCCCCTGGACAAATGCGGATGTCGAAGACGGCAAGGTCGTCACCGAGATCGCCGGCGAAACATTTGCCTTCGACTTCGTCATCGCCGGTACCGGCTATTTTGCCGACCCGACCCGCAAGCCGGAACTTGCCGATTTCGCCACCGCCATCCGGCTATGGCGCGACCAGTACGCGCCGTCGGAAGCAGAGCGGGATGAGTTTTTCGGCGCCCATCCTTATCTCGGCCTCGGCCATGAATTTCTCGAGAAGGCGCCGGGGGAGGCGCCATTCCTGAGGAATATCCATGTCTTCAATCCCGGCGGCTTTGTCAGTTTCGGCCTGCCGATCGGCGATGTGCCGTCGATCAGGCGCGATGTGCCGGCTGTGGTCGCGCGCATCAGCCGCGATCTCTTCCTCGCCGATCTCGACAGCCATGAGAGTCGCATAACCGGGAGCCATCCGGCCGAGTTCGGCGAAGACGCCTATGCCGCTTCCGTCTGGCGGCCGGCGCGGACGATCGCGGCGGAATAGACGCATTTCCATGGACAAACGCCGATGACCTTCAGCCCTGACCTTTCCGACCCGTTCGTCGCCACGGCGGTCGAACTGCGCGATATCTTCAATCGGGATGCCGTGGCGCGCGACAAGGCCGGCGGGCGGCCGGTCGAGCAAATCCGTCTGCTGAAGGAAAGCGGCCTGCCGTCGGCGCAGATTCCCAAGCGCTATGGCGGCAAGGGCGCACCCTGGCTGTCGGTGCTGCGCGTCGTGCGCGAATTCGCCCGCACCGACGGCTCGCTCGCCCATCTCTACGGATACCATCATCTGCCGCTCAATGGCGTGCTGTTCCGTGGCACGGAGGCGCAGAAGGACCGGCTGCTGACACGCTCGGCAAGGGAGAACTGGGTCTGGGGCAATTCCGGCAACGCCATGTCGAAGACGTCGACGGCCAGGCGCAACGGCACGGGCTGGATCCTGAGCGGCTTTCGGCCCTTTTCTTCCGGTTCGCACATCGCTGACTATATCCAGGTCGCCTGGGAGGACGGTCAGGACCGGCTGGCAGCCGCAATCCCGGCTGACCGTGAGGGCATCGTCATTGAGGACGACTGGGACGGCGTCGGACAGCGCCAGACGGGTTCCGGCAAGGTCACCTTCAAGGACGTGCATGTCGGTGATGACGAACTGATTGGCTCGCCCGCGGTGCCGCTGACGCCATTCCAGACGCTGACGTCACTGTTCCAGCAGGCGGTCCTGCTCAACCTGTTCGTCGGCAGCGCGCAAGGAGCGCTGAGCGAAGGCCGCGACTATACGGTCTCGCAATCGCGCCCCTGGGTCTATTCCGGCTATGAGAAACATACCGACGATCCGTTCGTGCAACGCAAATATGGCGACCTCTATATCCGCACGCTCGCCGCGGCCGAACTGGCCGATATAGCGGCATGCAGCCTCGATGCCGCCTATGGCCAGGGCGAGGCGTTGACCCTGGAGCAGCGCGGGCAGACGGCGATCGATCTCGCCACCGCCAATGTCTACGCTGGACAAATCGGCCTCGATGCGTCGAGCGAGGTTTTCGAGGTGATGGGCGCCCGCTCAGCCACCAAGGCCAACGGCTACGACAGGTTCTGGCGCAACGTGCGCACGCACACGCTGCACAATCCGGCCGAATACAAGAAGCGCACGATCGGCACCTGGTTGCTGACCGGGGAATTCCCGGTCGGCGGATTGTATCGCTGAGGAGGCGCGGAACATGGCCAGCCGCAAGGACAAGGTCAAGCTTGGAGCCTTTCTTCTCTTCACCGGCCACCATGTCGCAGCCTGGCGCCACCCGGAGGCAGGAGAAGGGACCAGCCTCAACGACTATGTCGAGCTGGCCCGGCTGGCGGAAGCAGCCAAGTTCGACACGATCTTCTTCGCCGACGGCGTGGCGGCGCGGCTGAAGGATCTGGAGGCCGCCAGCCGCAAGGCGCATAGCGGCGTCTATCCGTTCGAGCCGATCACGCTGCTGTCGGCACTGTCGGCTGTGACCAGGAATATCGGCCTCATCGCCACGGCGTCGACCAGTTTTTCCGATCCCTACAATCTGGCCCGCCAGTTCGCGTCGCTCGACCATCTGAGCGGCGGGCGGGCCGGCTGGAATCTGGTCACTTCGTCCGATCCGGAGGCAGCGTTCAATTTCGGTCACGAGACGCATATCCAGCATGGCGAGCGCTACGACCGCGCCGAGGAATTCGCCGATGTCGTGCTCGGCCTGTGGGACAGCTGGGAAGATGACGCCTTCCCGCGCGACAGAGCAAGCGGGCGCTATTTCGACAAGGACAAACTGCATGTGCTGAACCACAAGGGCCAGCACTTCAAGGTGCGTGGTCCCCTGAACACGCCGCGAACGCCGCAAGGCCATCCGGTCGTGGTCCAGGCCGGGGCGTCGGGTCCGGGCAAAGAGCTGGCGGCTCGTACCGCGGAAGCGATTTTCGCGGCGCAGATCACGCTCGACGAAGCCACCGCCTTCTATGCCGACGTCAAGGGCAGGCTCGGCAAATATGGCCGCTCGGAGGATGACCTGAAAGTCCTGCCAGGCATTTTCCCGGTCGTCGGCCGCACCGAAGCCGAGGCGCGGGAGAAGTTCGAACAGCTGCAGGATCTCATCCAGCCGGAAGTCGGCCTCGGTCTGGTCTCGGCGCTGGCCGGCGGCTTCGACCTCAGCGCCTATCCGCTCGACGGGCCGGTGCCGGATTTGCCGGAGACCAATGCCGGCAAGAGCCGGCAGGCTCTGGTGATCGATCTGGCGCGACGCGAGAATCTGACGATCCGGCAGCTCTATCTGCGCATCGCCGGCGCCCGCGGCCACTGGCAAGTGGTCGGCACGCCGCAACAGATCGCCGACATCATGGAAGAGCGGTTCGAGAATTACGGTGCCGACGGCTTCAACATCATGGCGCCGATCATGCCCGGCGGCCTGAAGGATTTCATCGAGCTGGTGGTGCCGGAACTGCGCCGCCGTGGCCTGTTCCGCGATGAGTATGAGGGCAGCACCTTGCGCGACAATCTCGGCCTGAAGCGGCCGGCAAACCGCTTTTCGCGGCATGCCGCGGCGGCTGCGGAGTAGGCCGGCAATGGCGCGCGACACGCTCTTTCTCATCCAGCCGGGTTTCGCCGACCCAAAGCAGCCGGGCCAGACGTTCGTCTGCCCCTATTGCAACCAGGTTGAGGGATTGCTCGCTGCCTTTCCCGATCTCGCCAGCAGACTAGACGTCGAACGCGTCCCGTTCGCAAGGCCGAGGGGCAAGGTGATCGACGCGCTCGGCGAACGGCACCAGTCGCTGCCGGTGCTGATCATCGGCAGCGATCCGCCCGCCGACTTGCCGACGGCCAAGGGCAAGGTCTTCGCCGATGACACCAGGCGCATTCTTGCACTGCTTGCCGAGCGCCACGGCTTCCCGCATCTGCATGAGTGAGACGATGACCTTCGATCCCGATACGTCCAATCCATGGATCGCCAAGGCGGTCGAGCTGCGCGACATCTTTGCCCGCGATGCGGTCGAGCGCGACCAGCTTGGCGGCAGGCCTACCGAACAGATCCGTCTGCTCAAGCAAAGCGGCCTGCTCACCATCGTGATCCCCAAGGAATTCGGCGGCGCCGGGGAACCCTATTCGACGGCGCTGAAGATCGGCCGCGAGTTCGCCAAGGTCGACGGCTCGATCGGCCATATCTACGGCTACCATTTCAGCGCGCTGATCGCCGCCAGGCTCAATTCGGACGAACCGCGCTCAGCCGATCTGCTACGGCGTTCGGCTGCCGGCGACTGGTTCTGGGGCAACACCGGCAACAGTTTTTCCAAAACGCTGTTCGGCCGCAAAGATGGCGAGTGGACGATCGTCAACGGCTTCAAACCCTTCGCCTCCGGCTCGCATGTCGCCGACTATCTTTCGACCTCGTGGGAAGACGAGGTCAGCGGCGAGAGGAAATTCGCGGCGATCCCCGCGAACCGCGAAGGCATCACCGTTCTCGATGACTGGGACGGCATCGGCCAGACGCAGACCGGCAGCGGCAAGGTCGCCTACAAGGACGTCAGGATCCACGACAGCGAGTTGGTGCGCGGTTGGGTCGACGCGTCACTGCCGATCCGCACCATCGGCCCGCTGCAGCAGCAAAGTGTACTGCTCAATGTCTTCATCGGCACGGCCCAGGGCGCGCTGCTGGCGGCACGAGACTACACGCTCAATAGTTCGCGGCCGTGGATGTATTCCGGCGTCGAGCGCCATATCGACGATCCATGGATCAAGCGGCAGTATGGCGAACTCTGGGTCAAGACGCGGGCAGCGACAGTGCTGGCCGATCGGGCTGCGGCGGCGATCGATCATGCGATCGCGCGCGGCAAGGCGCTGACCGAGCAAGAACGCGGCGAGGCGGCGGTTGCCGTCGCCGCGGCCAATGTGCTGGCAGGCGATGTCGCGCTCGAAGTCACGACCGAGATATTCGAGGTGATGGGTGCCCGCTCCGCAGTGCGCAAATACGGCTTCGACCGCTTCTGGCGCAACGCACGCATTCACACCTTGCACAACCCTGCCGAATACAAGACCCGCACTGTCGGCACCTGGTATCTGACCGGCGCTTATCCCGAGCCCGGCGTCTTTCGATGAGCGGCCGGCAGCTCCATCTCAACGTCAACATCCTGCATGCCGGCTTCTCGCCGGCGGCATGGCGGATGGACGGCGTCGACCCCTATGCCGCCTTCACCGTCGACCACTATGTACAGGTGGCGAAGATCGCAGAGCGCGCAAAGCTCGACGCCGTATTCCTTGCCGACCAGGCGGCGATATCGGACCGCATTGACTATCGTCCGATCACGTCGCTGGAGCCGACCATCGTGCTGGCGACGGTAGCCGCCGCAACCGAGCGCATCGGCCTGATCGCCACCGCTTCAACCAGCTTCAACGAGCCCTACAATATCGCCAGGCGCTTCGCGACGCTCGACCATGTCAGCGGCGGACGCATCGGCTGGAACATCGTCACCACGGCCGATCCCGCCTCGGCCCGCAATTTCGGCCTCAACGGTGCCATCGATCACGGCCGGCGCTACGAGCGGGCGGCGGAATTCGCTGACATCGTCAAGGCATTGTGGGACAGCTGGGAGGACGATGCCTTCATCGGTGATGTCGCCAGCGGGCGCTTCGTCGATGCCACCAAGGTTCACGCCATCGACCACAAGGGCGCACATTTCTCGGTGCACGGGCCGCACAATGTGCCGCGTTCGCCGCAAGGGCATCCGGTGGTCGTCCAGGCCGGCGGGTCCGATGACGGCAAGGACCTCGCCGCCCGCCACGCCGAAGCCGTGTTTTCCGCATCGCAATCTTTCGAGGAAGCGCTCGGCTATGCGCGGGAACTTAAGGCGCGTGCCGTCGCCTATGGCCGCACCGGCGGCGTGCCGCTCAACCTCGCCGGCCTAGCCACCATCATCGGCAGCACAGAGGCGGAAGCGGAGCGGCGGCAAGAAGAGCTGTGGGATCGCATTCCGCTCGACTACAGCCTTGGGCGGCTGTCCGGCGTGCTCGGCATCGACCGCGAGCGATTGAAGCTGGACGAGAAGTTGCCGGAAGGGACTCAACTGCCCCCCAACGGCGGCCACACCTTCTTCAAGGCCACGCTCGCGCTCGCCCGCAGCAATGATTTCACGGTTCGCCAGCTGATCCGGGCGCTGAACGGCAGCACTGGCCACCGCACCATCGTCGGCACGCCGGAGCAGATCGCCGACGATATCGAAAGATGGTTTGTCGCCGGCGCCGCCGACGGCCTCAACCTGATGCCGGACGTGCTGCCGACCGGACTGGAGGTCTTTGTCGATACGGTGGTGCCGATCCTGCGCCGGCGAGGGCTGTTCCGAACGGAATATGAAGGGCGCACGCTGCGCGACCATCTCGGCCTTGCCCGGCCCGAAAGCCGCTTTGCACCGCAGCCGAGCAAGGCGCCAGGGCTGCTAGGGGCAGCCCTTTGAGTGATCATCAAAATACAACGGAGCGGAAGGTCCTGCCATTGACCTCCATGCCCGGCCAAAATACAGGCCCGACAATGAGCGCTGATACCGAATTTCTTTGGTACATCCCGAACCAGGTCGATCCCGGTCACCGCGGCGAGCCGGCCGTCGAGGACCACAACAGCCTGGAGACGCTGACCAGCCACGCGAAGGCGCTTGAGGAGCATGGCTGGAAGGGCGCGCTGATCGGTACCGGCTGGGGTCGGCCCGACACTTTTACTGTCGCGGCCTCCCTCGCCGCGCGGACCACCTCCTTCGAGCCGCTCATCGCGATCCGCCCGGGGTACTGGCGGCCGGCGCACTTCGCATCCGCCGTAGCCACGCTCGACCAGCTGACCGCCGGTCGCGTGCGTATCAACATAGTGTCAGGCAAGGACAACCTCGCGGCATATGGAGATAGCGAAGGCGACCAGATACATCGCTATGCCCGCACCAGAGAGTTCATGCGGCTGGTTCGCAGACTTTGGACCGAAGAGAACGTGACCTTTGCGGGCGAGCACTTCCGGGTCACCGGGTCGACCGTCATGCCCCGCATCCATGTCTGTGGCGATCGTCGCCATCCCAAGCTCTACTTCGGCGGCGCGTCGGAGGCGGCCGAGTGGGTGTCGGCCAGCGAGGCGGATGTCCAGCTCTTCTGGGGAGAGCCGCTCGACGGCGTCCGGGAGCGGATCGAGCGGCTCAAAGCCTTGAGCAGGGAACTTGGCCGAGACCTCCCGCCTCTGGAATTCGGGTTGCGGGTCACCACGCTGGTCCGCGACACCACCGGGCAGGCCTGGGCGGACGCCGAGGCGAAGGTCGACGAGATAGCCAAGGGCAAGGGCGCCGGCTGGAACGATCACGGTCGGGCGGTAGCGGTGGGTCAGCAGCGGCTGCTCGATCTGCACGCGCGCGGCGAGGTGCTGGACGACAACCTCTATACGGCGCCGGGCAAGTACGGCGGCGGCGGCGCCGGCACCACCTGGCTGGTCGGCTCGGCCGCCGACGTCGCCCGCTCGCTCGGCAGGTACCGGGATCTGGGCATCACACACTTCGTGCTCTCGGACACGCCGTATCTTTCCGAGATCAAGCGGCAAGGCGATCAGTTGCTTCCGCTATTGCGCAATGGGGCCTAAGCCGCGCTTCTTGAATGACCTGGGGTCGTCAGAACACCGAATAAGCCAGATTGCCAAATAGGGAAGAAAATGTCACAGCCGGCCGCCTTCAGCATCCGCCCTTCCGACGCCGACCTACGTGGTGAAGCGGCGCTACGGCGGCGTTATCGAGCGCCGCAAAGCGCGCATACCGGCAACTGGAACGAAGCCCTCGAGGCGATCCTTTCGCATCGCTCGGTCCGCAACTATCTCGTCGAGCCGCTGCCGGATGGCACGCTCGAACTGATCGTCGCTGCCGCCCAGTCGGCCCCGACCTCTTCCAATCTCCAGGCGTGGAGCGTCATCGCAGTCGAGGATCCGGCGCGCAAGGCGCGGCTTGCCGGACTGGCGGCGGTCAATCGCCATATCGAGCAGGCGCCGCTGGTGCTGGTCTGGCTGGCGGACCTGTCGCGCCTGCGCGCTATTGCCGAGGCAAACGGACGGGTGGGCGAGGGCCTCGACTACCAAGAGAGTCTTCTGCTGGCCGTGATCGACGCCGCACTTGCCGCACAGAATGCGGTGGTGGCGATCGATGCGCTCGGGCTCGGCTCCTGCTACATCGGCGCGATGCGCAATCATCCGCAGGAGGTGGCGCGCGAACTCGGCCTCCCGCCGGAAACCGTGGCGGTGTTCGGCCTGACCGTCGGCTATCCCGATCTCCTGGCTGCGACTGACATCAAGCCCAGACTGCCCCAGGCTGTGGTGCTGCACCGCGAGCGCTATCAGTCAGACCTCGATCCGGACGATCTTGCAACCTACAACCGGACGCTTCGTTCATTCCAGCAGGAGCAGGCGATGCCTGTGGTCGACTGGACGGAGTTGATGTCGAACCGCATCGGCAGCAAAGCAGCGCTGAAAGGCCGTGATCGCCTGGGCGAAGCGCTTAAAGCGCTCGGCTTCAAACTCAAATAGGGGCGCGCGCCTGCTCGCGAGAGACCGAGGTGAGACTATTCCGCAGCGACGATGGCGATGCGAGCCGGCAGCGGCACCGGCGGCGTGAAGTCGAGCGCGCCAAGCCGACGCGCCTCGGCCTTCAGCCAGGCATGAAAGCGCTCGACCGTCGCCAGCTTCGCCTTGTGCGGCGTCGTCGCGAAATAATAGGAAAACTCGACCGGCTGCGGCGAGCCGAATGGGCTGACCAGACGCCCCGCGGCAAGGTCGGGTTCGGCCAGCCGAAATTTGCCAAGACCGATGCCCTTGCCGGCAGCAGCGGCGTCGAGAACCAGCGAGGACTGGCTAAGCCGTATGCCGCCCTCGACAAGCCGGCCGGACAGGCCGTTGGATCTCAGCCAGCCCTTCCAGTCGGGGCAGCTTGGATCGCGTTCCGGTCCGTCCTCATGCAGGATCGGCGCTTCACGCAGGCCCTCCGGCCCGCGATAGAGACCGTGCATGCGAGCAAATTCCGGGCTGCAGACGGGCAGCACCGCTTCCGAAAAAAGCCGTTCCGTCAGCAGGCCGCTATAGGCGCCCGACCCGTAGCGGATGACGCAGTCGACGTCTTCGCTGGCAAAGTCGGCAAGCCTGGTCGATGCGTTGACCAGCACTTCTAGGCCGGGTACCGCGTCGCGCAGTGCGTCGAGGCGCGGGATCAGCCATTTGCTGGCGAAGGAGGGCGCGACCGACACTTTGATCGGCGCATCCTCCTCGTCGCCGGAAATCCGCGCGACCGACTCGACAACGACGTCGAAAGCCTCGGTGAGGCCGGGCATCAGCGCCTGGCCGGCCGACGTCAGCAGAAGCTCGCCGCGGTTGCGATGGAACAGCGGTTGACCGAGGTGATCCTCGAGCAGGCGGATCTGCTGGCCGATGGCGGCAGGCGTCACATGGAGTTCTTCGGCCGCCCGCGTAAAGCTCAGGTGGCGGGCGGTTGCGACAAAAGCGCGAAGCGACGTCAGCGGCGGAAGCCTCGCCAGCGTCGGCCGCAGCTTCCTTGATTTTGCGCGAATGAGATCGACCATGGAGCGCATTCAACACGTTCAGGCCGGGCGCGACGAGGGCGGGCTTTGCGCCAAAGTGCCCGGTGGAAAATTTCGTTTGCCGCAGCGTCGCGGCAGCGGGAACGGAAATCTAAAAAATCGTAATGTCTACAATTCTTGTAGAAATAAGATCGGAGCGCTGATTTGGGCGTCGAGCAGCTTTGCCAGATCCTGGAATGAAACGGTCGTGCGAAGCGGTGCTTTCGGCAGACGATAGAAAATCATTCTTCCGGTTTTGCGGCGTGGCAGAGATCATCGCGTCGAGGCGCCGGAGTGTGTTCGGCCGCCGGATGCCATCGAAGCCGTTTTCCGGAGCTCAAGGCCATGTCTGTCAATCGTCGTCATTTCAACCAGCTCTTGCTGCTTGGCGGTGCGAGCTTCGCATTGCCCGGTCTTTCCTTTGCCGCCGAAGGCACGCCGGTTCAGGGCGGTACGCTCAACTGGGCCTACTATCCCGACCCCACGTCGCTGATCGCCATCAACACCTCGTCGGGCACCGGCCAGGCGATCGGGCCCAAGGTCAATGAGGGCCTGCTGGATTTCGACTATGATCTCAACCCGAAACCGCTGCTGGCGACGGAATGGTCGACCAGCGATGACGGCCTGCGCTATACCTTCAAGCTGCGCGAGGGCGTCAAATGGCACGATGGCAAGGATTTCACCTCGCAGGACGTTGCCTTCACCATCTTTCGGCTGAAGGAGGCGCATCCGCGAGGCCGCATCACCTACCAGAACGTGACGGCGGTAGAGACGCCTGATCCGCACACCGCCATCATCGTGCTTTCAAAGCCGGCGCCCTATTTGATCACGGCGCTGAGCAGTTCGGAATCGCCGATCGTGCCGAAACACGTCTATGAAACGTTCAAGCCGGCGGAGCAGCCCAAGCTGGAGCAGACGATCGGCACCGGTCCCTTCGTGCTCAAGGAATGGGTGCCCGGCAGCCATCTGATCTTCGACCGCAACCCGGACTATTGGGATGCGCCCAGGCCCTATCTCGACCGTGTCGTGCTGCATGTTATCCTCGACCCGGCCGCACGCTCGGCGGCTCTTGAAACCGGCGAGATCGATATCGGCGCCAATCCCGTGCCGCTGGCCGATATCGAGCGGCTGAAGGCAAACCCAGCTCTGGTCGTCGACACCAACACCTACGCCTATTCCGGCCCGCAGCAGCAATTGTTCTTCAATTACGAAAACGAAATCCTGACTAAGCGCGATGTGCGCCTAGCCATTGCCCACGCCATCGACCTGCAGAAGCTGGTCGACATCGCGCTCTATGGCTATGCGCAGGTGTCGCCAAGTCCGATCAGCACGGCACTGCCAAAATGGTATGACCCCAGCATCAAGGCGCGCGAGCCCGATACCAAACTGGCGGAGAAACTGCTCGACGACGCCGGCTATCCGCGTGGCGCCGATGGCACGCGCTTCAAGCTGCGGCTCGCCTATAACGCGTTCCTGCCAGCGTCCTATGCCGATTTCATCAAGCAGTCGCTGGCAGTGGTCGGCATCGACGCCGAGATCCTGAAGCTCGACCTGTCGACGTTCCTGAAGACCGTCTACACCGACCGCGCCTGGGACCTGGTGGTCGAGTCGCTCTCGAACACCTTCGATCCGACGCTCGGTGTTCAGCGCGCCTACTGGTCGAAGAACTTCAAGATCGGCCTCGTCTTCTCCAACGCCAGCCACTATGCAAACCCCGAGGTCGACCAGATCCTAGAAGCGGCGGCGATCGAGCCCGATGAGACCAAGCGGCGCGAGCTCTGGTACAAGTTCCAGCACATCATCCATGACGACGTGGTGTCGGTCGATCTCGTGGCGGCCGGCGCGCAGATTGTCGCCAACAAGAAAGTCCGGGATTTTGCGCCTGGCGCGCAAGGGATCAACAACAGCTTTGCACAGATCTGGCTCGCGCCAAACGCCTAAGTGCAAGTCCCTTTGGTTGGGATCGGCGCGTGAAAACGGCGACCCCGACTTCTCCACTAAAGGATAAATCGCGCCAACGCGGAGTACCGACCATGACCATCAACCGACGCCTGTTCAACCAGTTCCTGCTGCTGGCCGGCGCGAGCGCCGCACTTCCCGCCGGGGCATTCGCAGAAGACGCAAGGCCGGTGGCCGGCGGCACGCTCAATTTCGTCTACTATCCCGAGCCCAACCAGATCGTTTCCATCAACACCAGCGCCGGCGGACCGGCCACCATCGGTCCGAAGATTTTCGACGGCCTGCTCGCCTACGACTACGATCTCAATCCGCGACCGCAACTGGCCACCGAATGGTCGATCAGCGACGACGGGCTCGAATATGTCTTCAAGCTGCGCCAGGGGGTGAAGTTCAGCGACGGCCATGATCTGACCTCCGAGGACGTGGCCTTTTCGATCTCGCGGCTGCGCGAAGCGCATCCGCGCGGGCGCATCACCTTCCAGAACGTCACCGACATCGACACGTCGGACCCGTATATCGTGAAGATCAAATTGTCGAAGCCATCCGCCGCGCTGATCTCGGGGCTGGCCGCGACGGAATCGCCGGTCGTGCCCAAGCACGTATACGAGAAACTGAAGCCGGCTGACGATCCGTCCTTCGAGCAGATCATCGGCAGCGGGCCGTTCGTGCTGAAGGAATGGGTGAAGGGCAGCCACATCCTCGTCGAAAAGAACCCGACCTATTGGGATGCGCCTAAACCCTATCTCGACCGGATCATTTTCCGCTTCATCACCGATCCGGGTGCACGCGCCGCGGCACTGGAGGCCGGCGAGGTCGACATCGGACCGAACCCGGTGGCGTTTGCCGACCTGGAGCGTTTCAAGGCGCTGCCGCAATTCGTAGTCGACAGCACGGTCTTCGCCTACAGCGGCCCGCTGCACCAGTTGATCATCAATCTCGAAAACCCGATCCTGAAGGAGAAGAAGGTCCGCCAAGCAATCGCGCACGCGATCGACCTCGACGCGGTCAATGCAATCGTGTTTTACGGTTATGGCCAAGTCTCGCCGACGCCGATCAGCGTCGTCAACAAGAAGTATTTCGATCCCGACGTAAAGGCCGCGACCGTCGATACGGCATTGTCGGAAAAACTGCTCGACGAGGCCGGCTTCAAGCGGGGAGCGGACGGCGTACGCTTCAAGCTCAGGCTCACCAACAATCCCTACAACCCTTGGGGCTATGCCGATTTCCTCAAGCAGGCATTGGCCAAGATAGGCATCGATGCCGAGATCGAAAAATTCGACTTCGGAACCTATGTCAAAACCATCTACACCGATCGCACCTGGGACCTGTCGACGGAATCCTGCGGCAACATCTTCGATCCGAGCGCCGGCGCGCAGCGGCTCTACTGGTCGAAGAACATCAAGAAAGGGCTGCCGTTCTCCAACGGCGCGCACTATGAGAACCCGGAGGTTGACCGGTTGCTGGAAGCCGCATCGGTCGAGCTCGACGAGGCCAAGCGCAAGCAGCTCTTCTTCAAGTTCCAGGAGATCATCGCCGATGAGTTGCCGATCATCAATCTGATCGCGCCGCCGACCATCATCATCGCCCGCAAAACCGTCAAGAACTACGCACCGGGTGCCGAAGGCCTGTCGGCCAGTTTCGCCGACGCCTATATCGATCCGAACGCCTGACCCTGCAGGGCAATCGGAATGAGAAAGGGCTGCATCTCGATGCGGCCCCTTTTTGTGTTTCTGTCGCCTTGATGTGCAGCATGCTCAGGCCAGAGCACGCAGCCTTGGGCTGGCCTTGACCAGAAGGTCGGCAAGGGCGATGGCCTGAGCCAGCTGTTCGCCGATGGAACTCGATTCCCAGGCAACGCCGCGCAGCGGATGGCCGACGGCAAACAGATTGCCGTGGGTCCTGCCGTTACGGGAAATTACCTGACCTTCGCGCGTGGCATCGATGCCGAAGCTGGTCGCATGCGGCCTAACGATGCCGTTCTCGAGCAGGCTTTGGACGAATGGATCGGCGATCCGCCGCCAGTCGTGCTCCTGATGGCCGCGGCAGTTGACGACACCATCGAAACGCAGGCGTTCGACCGCGCCGCTATCGCGCCAGCGGATCTCGGCGGCAATGCCGTCGGCTTCCGGATTGAGCGCCAGCACCCGTCCCGCTCCACCCGTCCAACGGCCTTGGCTTCGCGCCAGTGCCACGCGCTCAAAGCTCGGTGGCGCCGCGCGGTGCGCGGTGACATCCCAGAAGGCGCGCAGATGGCGTGCGAACTTCAAGCGCTCCCTGTCGGTGGCGCCTTGCCACAAGGCCAGGATCCACGGCCGGATCGTCAGTGGCAGCCCTTGCCAGTCCAGGCCGGTGGTTTCGATTGCCCGGCGTTCGGCCTTGACCAGTGCGAGAAGCGCCCTGGTGGTTTTCGGCAGCGGCCGCCCGGTGAGGAAATCGCGCCACGCTTCCGCGTTGCGCCGAGGTTCGACGATCTGTCCGCGCCGCGACACGACGCGATAACCGCCCTTGAAGCCGCGCGCTTCCATGCTGGCGACGACGTCGACCATGCTGAGGCTGGAGCCGATCAGCAGCAGTTCCTTGCTGCCGGCGAGCCGATCGAGCGCCGCCGAATCCCAGGGATTGGCGACATAACGGGGATCGCTGACGACGGCTGCTTCCGTGGTGGACGGCTGGCTCTGGAACACCCCGGTTGCCAGCACGGCCTCATCGGCCAGCAATTGCTGGCCGTCGCCGGTGCCGACGCATACCCCTGACGGGCCGGTCAGCATGTCGACGGCGGATGCCTTGATGTGGCGCAGCGACGAACGCCCGTCTGCTTCTCTGATCGCTCTCGTCAGTTCGGACTGGACATAGCTGCCGAACAGCCAGCGCGGCGGGCTTGAGTCCGGGACATCCTCGGGCGGTGTCCAGCCGTGCTCCGGCCCATTCGCCATAAGCCAGCGAACGAGGTGATCGGGATCGTCCGGATGCAGCGAGAAGATGCGCGCCGCGCCGTTGACGAGGTGTTGTGGATCGACGGTGCTATAGGCAACGCCGCGACCGAGCTCGGCCCGGCGCTCGATGATGGTGATTGCCAGCGGCTCAGTTGAACGGTCGAGCAGCTTGATCGCGGTAACCGCGCCGGCAAAGCCGCCGCCAACGATGATGATTGAACGAGGGATCGAGCGTAGCGGGGAGGAAGGGGTATGAAGCATCAAGAACCTTTGCGACGCCGGTGGTCGTGGCTCTAGCCCATCGCCCCGGCAACGATCATCGTGCTTTCCCGTAACCCGATGTCAAAAAACAATAATTGCCAGCTGGCGAAAGGCATTCTTTCACTCAGCGGGTTTGGCAGGCGCTAGATAGGAACGCCCTTTGCGACCAGCCCGAGAACCGCTGATGACTGAAAATCGAAAGATAAGGCTTGGAGCCTTTGTTCGCGGACCGGGCCATCATGTCGCTGCCTGGCGCCATCCCGATGTGCCTGCCAATCCGGGCCTGAGCTTTCAGCACTATGCGGACGCCGCGCGCACTGCCGAGCGTGGCCTGTTCGACATGGTGTTTCTGGCCGACAGTCTCAGCGCGCGCAATGGCGAGCAGCCGATCGAGACCTTCGAGCGCACCGGCCATGTCGTGCATTTCGAGCCGCTGACGCTTTTGTCGGCGCTCTCGACCATCACGCAAGGGATCGGGCTCGTTGCGACCGCCTCGACCACCTATTGGGAGCCGTTCCACTTGGCGCGGCTGTTCGCTTCGATCGATCATCTCAGCGGCGGCAGGACAGGCTGGAATGTCGTCACCTCAGCCGATGCGCCGGCGGCGGCGAATTTCAGCCTCGACCAGCATCCCGTTCATGCCGACCGTTACGCCCGCGCCGAGGAATTCGTCGCTGTCGCGCAGAAGCTTTGGGACAGCTGGGACGACGATGCCTTCGTCGCCGACAAGGCTTCGGGGATCGCCATCGACCGGCGGGGCATCCACGCCCCGGACCATGCCGGCCGGCATTTCCGCGTCAAGGGACCGCTCAACGTCGCTCGCCCACCGCAGGGCCATCCCGTCATTGTCCAGGCCGGTTCTTCCAATGCCGGCCAGCACTTGGCGGCGCGAACGGCGGAGGTGGTTTTCACCGCCCACCCGACCATCGAATCGGCGCGCGGCTTTTACGGCGAACTGAAAGGCCGGCTGGGCTCGTTTGGCCGCTCCGCCGACAGCTTGAAGATCATGCCCGGTGTCTTCCCGGTCGTCGCGCCGACACGCACGGAGGCCGAGGGCAAGTTCGATGCGATCCAGCGCCTGGTCGATCCTGTGGTTGGTGTGGCGCTGGTTTCAGGATTGCTCGGCGGTGTCGATCTTTCCGGCCATTCACTCGACGGACCGTTGCCGGAACTGGGCAGTTCCGATGCCGTGAAGAGCCGCCTGAAAGTCGTTTCCGAATTGGCCGCGAGCCGGAACCTGACCATCCGCCAATTGTATCTCGCCGTTGCCGGCGCGCGCGGCCATTTCCAGATCGTCGGCACGCCAAAGGATGTGGCCGACATGATGGAGGAGTGGTTCGCCGGTGGCGCGGCGGACGGCTTCAACGTCATGCCGCCGATCCTGCCGACGGGCCTCACCGATTTTGTCGACCTCGTCATTCCGGAGCTGCAGCGGCGGCGTCTGTTCCGGACTGCTTACGAAGGCGGGACGTTGCGCGAGAACCTCGGCCTTGCGCGTCCGATCCGTGGCGCCGCTGAACAGCAAGAGAGGAAAGCATCATGAGCGACAGGACGATCGATTCGAAAATGTTTCGCCAATGGCTGGCGGATGGCGAAGAACTGGCGGTGCTAGACATTCGCGACAGCGCGACTGTCGGATACGCATCGCCGCTGTTCGCCACCAACCTGCCCGCGGCTCAGGTCGAGGCCGAGATCGACCGCTTCATCCCGCGCAAATCGGTGCGCACCGTGCTGGCGGACGACGGCAGCGGCGTTGCCGAGCAACTTGTCGAACGACTGGTGGGGTATGGCCGTACCCAGCTGTTTTCGCTGAACGGTGGAATTCCGGAATGGACGCAAAGCGGCGTTGAAGGCCTGCCGACCTTCGATACGCCGGGCGTCGATTTTTCGCTGGCGATCCGCGACGAGAAGGGGACCCCGGTCGTCAGCGTTGAAGAGCTCGCGGTGCTCAGAGGCCGAGGCGCCGACGTGGTGGTGCTCGACAGCCGCACGGTGGCGGAGTTCGAAAAGGACCATGTGCCGGGCGCCATCAGCGTGCCGGGCGCCGAGCTGGTGCTGCGCTTCGCCGACCTGGTGCCGTCACCGGAGACGCAGGTTGTCGTCTCCTGCGCCGGCCTGCCGCGCGCCATCATCGGGGCGCAGACACTGATCGATGCCGGCGTGCCCAACCGGGTCGCCTATCTGCACGACGGCACCAAGGCATGGCGCGAGGCCGGTCTTGCACTCGAAACCGGCAAGACCGCAATCTATGGTCCGGCAAGCGAGGATGCCAAGCGTTTCGCCGGGGAGCACATCGCAAAGCTTGCCGAAGGCGACAGCTTTCCCCGCATCAATGCGGCCAGGGCCGCGAACTGGGCGAAGGACGAAAAGCGGACGACCTACCTGCTTGACGTGCGCACGCCCGACGAGTTCGCCGAAGCGCATATTCCGGGGTCGATCGCGTCTGAGGGCGGGCAGTTGCTCGGTGTCGCCTATCGCACCATCGCCGTGCGCGGCGCCCGCGTCGTGCTGATCGACGATCTGCTCGGTGTCCGCGCGGCGACGACGGCGCATTGGCTGCAGCGGCGCGGCTTCGAGATCGCGATCCTCTTGTATGACTTCCAGTCGGCCAGCCTGGTGGAAGCGGCGTAGGGCAGGCGCACTGTCAGGCGATTTTTTCGGAGCCACTATTCGGCGGCTTCCGATTGGCGGCGACGGCCCGCCAGCACGTTCTTCTGCATCGCCGTCAGCGAAGACCGCACGGCTTTGGCGCCGTGCTCCAGCATCTTGGCCTCATACTCCGACAGCGCCTGGAGAAGCGGCTTGTCGCCGCGTTTGGCGGCCACCAGCTCTGGCACCAGCAGCCCGGCGTCGTAGATCGCGGTGTTGCCGCCAAGCGCGCGAAAATAGGTCATGGCGTGGATGGCATCGCCAAGCAGCGTCACCGGTTTCGTCGGCCAGGGATCGACAGGTTCGGAGCTGTGGACATGAAGCAGCGCCACCGTCGATGGGTCGGTGTAGCGGATGAGGTTGAGGATTTCCGGGTGCCAGTGGGCGATCTTCGAGATCAGCAGGTCAATCAGTTCTGAACCGGAGAGCTTTGCCAGCGCGTCGTCCGTGGCAAGTTCGTCCTTTTCATAGGCGGTGTTCCACCAGACATAGCTGGTGGTGTTGTTGAAATGGAAACCGGAAAAATCCTTGTGGGTGGCGTCGTCCAGCCCGATCAGTCCATGCTTTCGTAATGCGTCGACATTGACCCTGTGGCTGGTGACCATAAGCCCATGACCTTCGGTTGGCCTGACGCCGGCATTGTAGTCGAGTAGCAGCGGCGAGATCTGGTGAAGGGCTGCGGCATGCAGCGTCATCTTGCCGGCCAGGCGCCTGACGCCGGTGTCGAAGCTTCGCGCATGCGGCACCAGTTGCTGGCGCACGCGCGAGCGGGCGCCGTCGGCTCCGACCAGCACATCGGCATGGATTGCCGAACCGTCCTCGAAATGCGCGACGACCGAACCATCCGGCTGCTCGTCGTAGCGTGAAAAGACCTTGCCATAGCGCATGATGCCGTCGAGGCCAGAGAGCAGCACCTGGCGCAGCGTGATACGGCTTACCGATTTTTCGATATGCGTGTCGTCGGCCTCGCCCAGCGCGTTGCCGCCGCCCCAGGCATCCTCGCCCAGGATCTTGAAATTCTCGTCCAGCAGGATGTTGCGATCCGGCGCCTGGCCGAGCGTGGCGACAAAAGCGTCGTAGAGTTCCGGCGGCAAATTGGCGATCAGCGAATCGATGCCGCGCTGGCGGATGCGCAGACGAAAACCCTGGACATAGTCGGTGCGGGCGCGGTCCTTCTCGAAGACCGCGACACTGATGCCGTTCTTCTTCAGGCCTTGCGCCAGTGTCAGGCCGCCGGGGCCTCCGCCGATGATGGCGACTTCGACATGTTCTGTTGTCATGGCGCTCAACCGACCGCCGCGAGCCTGGGCTTGCCAGCGGCAATAGCCGGTGTCTCGGCCAGCTGCCGGGCGGTATGGCGGCTGAGCGTCGCCTTGGCGGCGATCGTGCGGATCATGTGGTTCTGCGGTGCGTGGGAACGGGCGGTCAGCGCATCACGGTGGTGGCGCTCAAGCTGGAAATCTCTGTTAAGGCCTGGATTGCCGGCAAGCTCCAGCGCCAGCGAGGTGACGGCAACGGCATTGTCGATGACGACATGCCTGACCGTCATGCCGTCGGTGCCCACAGGCCGGCCGGCGTCGACATCTTCGGCGAGCGAACGCAGCAGCCGCGTGCTGCTCGCAAGCCTGACCTCGATCTCACCGAGCCCTGCCTGGATGTGCGGCACGGTCGACAGCGGCGCACCAAGACTTGCCGGCGCGTGCGTGCTGACAAAGGAGACAAGCCGGTCACGGGCAGCACGGGCGGCACCGTGGTAGACAGCGCCGATCAGCGAAAAGAAGAACGCCGTCGCGCCTTCCTCGCGCCTCAGCGGCTCGGATGCCGGCTGCGCCTCGGTGATGTCTTCGGCAGGAACCGCAACATTATCCAGAATGATGTCGTCGCTGGCCGTCGCCCGCATGCCGGCGGCGTTCCATGTCTTTTCGACGCGCAATCCGGGCGCGTCGGTCGGCACCAGGAATGAAGCCAGACGCGGCTGCGGCTCGTCGGTCAGCGCCAGCAAGTTCACCCATTTCAGAATAGGAATGCCGGTGACGTAGTTCTTGTGGCCGGATATCCGCCAGACATTGCCGTCGCGCCGGGCAATGGTTTCGGGCGGCTTGCCATGGGCGGGCGAGCCAATCCGCGGCTCGGCTTGCGCGGCGTTGATCAAAGCAGGGCCAAGACGGCCGGCCTCTACAATCCGCTGAACCAGATGGCGCGGCCATTTTCCGGATTTCCGCATCGCATACTGGCTGTTGTAGTGCATGGCCAGCACCAGCGCCGTCGACGGCTCGCCACGGCCAATCTCGGCGATCACCGCCTGTGCTTCCGTCAGCCCGCCACCGAAGCCGCCATGTTCGCGCGCCGTGACCAGGCCAAGCAGCGCCGCCTGGTGAAGCCGGTCGAAATTGGCGAATGGGAATTCCCCGGTCGCGTCGTGATGCGCGGCGGTCAGCGCGAGATTGTCGGCAAGGCTGGCCACTCTGTCGAGGAGTTCCGGAAATCCTGAAATCGTGGAGGTCATGATGCTGGCTTTCCTCTCAGGCGGCGGCGCGCGTATCGACCAGATCGAAGGGTCGTCGATCGACCCAGGCCTCGACGTCGAAGTCGCCGGCGAGGAAGCCCCAGTCGCGCAGGAAATCCTTGTAGTGGGAAATCGCGCCGACCAGCTCAGGCTGCAGTCCGAGGCCGAGATGTTTGTGGACATCCGGGCCGTTGGCGGCCAGCACCTGCTCCTCGGTGGCACCGGCTTCGCGGGCGACGAAGCGCCTCGTCTCTTCCGGATGCGCCTCGGCCCAGGCGCTGGCGCGCAGGATGGTCTCGATCAGTCGCGCGACCAGATCGGGGCGTTTCTCGGCCAGCAGGTCATCGACGGTCAACACCCGCGGCGAACCGGAATTGATGCGGATGTTCGGGTCGGGGTGGAAGCCGAATTCGGCGACCTGGATGGCGCCGATCAGATTGGCGACGTTGATGCCGGCCGTGCCCTTCACATAGATGGCGTCGACCTCGCCCCGGATCAGGGCTGCGGCTTCCTCGCCATAGGCCTGCTTGCGCTTGAGGCCGAACAGCGACGGTCCTTCCTGGCTGTCGAGAACGCTGTCGGCCAACGCTATGTCGACGATCTCGACGTCGCCATGGCTGAGGGCTTCGAGCGAGAGGGCCGAGACCAGGCCCTTCAGCGCCGTCGCCCGCATGAAGTCGACGATGCCTTCGGGGCGCCGGGCGATGCCGAAGCGGCGGCCTTTCAGGTCCTGGGTTGTCCTGATGCCGCAACCGGGCAGGGCGATAATTGCCTGGAATTCGTCGGTCCAAGTGATGCCGACGAGACGCGTCTTGCGCCCTTCGGACCGCGCGCGGATCGGCGGCACGTTGCCGCCGTGGCGGAACGACCAGTCGAGCGTGTGGTTGAAATGGCTCTGGCGGATGTCGCGATTGGCCGAATCGATGATCGACTTCAATTCGATCCCCTCCTTGCGAAAGGTCTCGTCGAGAAGCCCGAGCTGTGCGGCGAGCCCGACAGGCGTCGGCACCGGGCAGCGTGTGTACCAGATTTCGGAGATCGCAGTCGCGGTCATGATTGCTCCTTAGGCGTTGCGCAGGCCAGCCTGCTTCATCAGCGGCAGGATGTTCTCGCCGAAGAATTCGAGGTCAGGCTTGAAATCGAAGAAGGACAGTTGCAGGCCGTCAATGCCGGCGTCCTTGAGCTTGACGAACTGGTCGACGATCTGTTCGGGCGTGCCGATGAGATAGATGTTGCCGCCGACCTTGGCGTAGGGATCGTCGCGGCCCTCGCGCCCCTTCCAGGCCTGGGCATCGCTGTTGAAGGTCTGGAAGCCTTTCGGCGTGCGGCTGTCGGCATGGGCGACGATCTCATCGGCGACCGCCCAGGCTTCCTTCTCGGTCGGCCTGCTGATGACCAGCGGGTTGAGCAGCGTGCGCACGGTGCGGCCGACGCCGAGGGCTGCGTCCTTCACCTTCTTCGTATGCGCCGGCAGCGCTTCCAGCGCGCTGGCGATATCGGAGCCGGCCGGGCTGGTGACGAAGACGATGTCGGAATAACGGCCGGCAAAGGAAATGCCGGCGTCGGAGCCGGTGGCATTGACCAGGATCGGCCGGCCGTAATTCGGCTTGGGCGTGACGAAGCCGCCATTGAGCTTCCAGCTCGATTCTCCGGAGAAAGAGAAATTCTCGTCATCCTGCCACAGCCGCTGCAGCACCTCGACGAATTCGGCGGCGAGTTCGTAGCGGCGGTCGTGCTCGATACGGTTCCAGCCGAACATTTCATGTTCGACGGCGCGATGGCCGGTGACGACGTTGATGCCCCAGCGGCCGCCGCAGATGTGGGCGAGCGTCATGGCGAACTTTCTCGGGTGGAGGAAGGGAACCCGTGCGAAGGACCGCGCACGGGTCAGGCTCAGGCGACGATATGGGCGGTTGCGAGGGAGCCGGCATTGCCCTCGGCGCCCACCGTGTGACCGGCTATGCGCCTGTTGTAGAGGGTGATTTCCGGTTGGCTGACGATGCCGATGTCGGGCAGGTCCTCGACAAGGATCTGCTGGATCGCGGCCCATTGCTCGAAGCGCTTTTCGTGGTCGACCTCGACGGCGGCCGCTTCAAGAAGTTCGTCGACCTTGGCATTGCTGTATTTCGAACCGTTGGAGAACGGCACGCCGGGCTTGAAATTCTTCGACCAGTAGAGCCGCTGTACGCCTACCGTCGGGTCGAATAGATTGCTCATGCCGTTGAAGGTGAAGTCGAAATCGCGGTCGGTGTAGATGCGCTTGGTGTAGGTGGCAAAATCCTGGCTGCGCACGGTGACCTCGATCCCGACCGCGGCCAATGCCTGCTTGATGTAGTCGGCGCCGCGCTTGTAGGTTTCGCCGCTCGGGACATAGTCGTGGACAAGCTTGAGCCGGGTACCGTTGGCGTCGCGCGGCAAGCCTGCTTCGTCGAGCAGTTTCTCGGCAGTGGCAATGTCGACCGGATAGGTCTTCAGGTCGGCGACGTACCACTTCTTCAGATTGGGGTTGATCGGGCCTGGAATGGTCGCGCCATAGCCATAGTTGATCGTCTCGCGGATGACGTTGCGGTCGATAACATGGGCGAAGGCACGGCGGACGCGAACATCCTGGAAATAGGGTTTCTCCAGGTTGAACTCGACCCGGCTGATGCCATTGGAATACTGATAACCCTGCTTCTCGAAGCCGATATGCGGCAGCGTTTCGAAGCGCTGCAAATCGCTGTACGGAATCGGCGTTGCCGGCGCCAGATCGATCTCGCCGGTCTCCAGCGCCAGCGCGCGCGCCGAAGCGTCCGGGATGAAGCGCACGATCAACCGGTCGAGATAGGGGCGCGGTGCGTCCCAGTAGTCAGGATTGCGTTCGTAAACGATGTGGCTGCCGCGCAGCCATTCCTTGAAGACGAACGGGCCGGTGCCGACCGGAGCGACGTTGACCGGATTTTCGGCTGCCTTTGTGCCGTCATAGAGGTGCTTCGGCACGATTGGCGTTTCGGCCGCAGCCAGGGCCGTGATCAGGTAAGGCGCCGGCCTCGACAGCACCAGCGTTACCGTCAGCGGATCCGGCGTCTGGATGTCTACAAGGTTGAGGAAGGTGTTGCGGCCGCGCGGATGAACCTCTCTGATCGTGGTGATCGAATAGGCGACGTCGGCGGCGGTGAACGGCTGGCCATCATGCCACTTCACGCCTTCGCGCAGCTTGAAGGTGTATTGCAGCCCATCGTCACTGACTGACCATTGTCTGGCCAGGGATGGGCGCGGCGTGAGATCGAAATCATAGGTCAGCAGGCCCTCGGTGGTCTTTGCCGAGACGTAGACCGAATTGAATGCCGTGTGGGCGATAGTCGTCAGCACAGGCGGCTCAGCCGAGAGCACCAGCGTCGCCGTTCCACCCTGTTTCGGCTCGGCGGCGTGGGCGCTACGCGATGCAGGCAACAGGGTCGCTCCGAGCGCGGCTGCCGAGATGCCGAGGAACCTGCGGCGGTTCGGAATGAGGAAATGAGACATCGCGCCCTGGTCCTTTTTTGCTGCCGGCTCCGATCGGCCGATCGTCGGCCACCGAGTTGAAAATCCGTTGTTCCAAGAGCGGGCCCGTTTGCGGAAAGATTTGGCCAACCCGCTCCCGCGCTTAAGATTTCATACTTCAAACAGCTAATTTTGTAGCATGAAATAAAATTCTATTCTGCAACGTAACCATTTGCAGGATAAAATTTCTTAAATCAGGTTTGACAATGTCTATAAATCTTGTCAACTAAAAAGCACGGAACTTTCCGGGAAACAGCAAACCCGCATCGTCAGCCACAGCCGGGATAGCGAAAACGATGTCGACCCTGACGCGCATTGGCAGAACCTTCCGGCGCACCGCCATCCAGGCGGTGCCGACCGTTCTGGGCATCGTCATCCTGAACTTCTTCCTGCTGCAGCTCGCGCCCGGCGATGCCGCCGATGTCATGGCCGGCGAGGCTGGCTCGGCCACTGTCGAAACGATGGCGGCGCTTCGCCAGCGCTTCGGGCTCGACAATCCGCTTCTCGTCCAGCTGTTCAACTATCTCTACAATCTGGCGCATTTCAGCCTCGGCTTTTCGCCACGCTACGGCATGCCAGTCGCCGACCTGATCGGCCAGCGGCTGCCCGGCACGCTGGTGCTGATGGCGGTGGCTCTGGCCGTCGCCATTGTGCTCGGCCTCGCCCTTGGATCGGTGATGGCGGTGTTTGCCGGGCGCCTGCCGGATCGTGTGCTCTCCGTTATTTCGCTGCTGTTCTATTCAATCCCGGGTTTCTGGATCGGCTTGATGCTGATCGTGCTGTTTTCGGTCAAGCTCGGCTGGCTGCCGAGCGGCGGCTCGGGAACCATCGGCAGCAACCTGACCGGCCTTGCCCGGCTCTGGGACAGGGCGCGCTACATGATCCTGCCGGCACTGTCGCTGGCGCTGTTCTACGTGGCGATCTATGCGCGGCTGACACGAGCGGCGATGCTGGAGGTCCAGTCGCAGGACTACGTGCGCACCGCCGCAGCCAAGGGCCTGCCGCCGGCCATCATCACCATTCGCCATGTCCTTCGCAACGCGCTGATCCCCATTACCACCATGGCCGGCATGCATGTTGGCGGCATGCTCGGCGGCGCCGTGGTTGTCGAGACTGTCTATTCCTGGCCCGGCCTCGGGCGTCTCGCCTTCGAAGCGGTCATGGGCCGCGATTTCACCGTGCTGCTCGGCATCCTTCTGTTGTCGTCGCTGCTGGTCATCATCGCCAACGCGACCGTCGATCTTCTGCACGCCTGGCTCGATCCCCGCATCGGAGTACGCTGATGGCTTCCACCGATTTCGCCGCGGGCGATGCCCGTTCCCGCCGTCTCCATGCCGATGCCCGCGGGCCTGCGGCACCGCCTGAACCCGAGGCAAAGAGCTGGAGCAATCTCCACGCGCCCGACGCACGCTCAGCTCCGGCAGCGTCGGTGCCGATAGCCGCTGGAGGGCGTGCGCTGAAGGTTTTCCTGAGCAATCCCAACGCCATGTTCGGCGTGGTGTTCCTGTCGTTGGTCGTGCTGGCCGCACTGCTGGCACCAGTCCTCTATCCGGCCGATCCGCTATCGATGGTGGCGCGGCCCTTCCTGTGGCCGGGCCAGAACCCAGCCTTCCCGCTGGGCACGGACTCCATGGGCCGCGATGTGCTTTCCGGCATTCTGCATGGCGCGCGGATTTCGCTGTTCGTCGGCCTGGTGGCGACCGCGCTCGGCCTCAGCTTCGGCATCCTGGTCGGCGCCGCCGCCGGCTACTTCGGCGGCTGGATCGACGACCTGCTGGTGCGCCTGATCGAGATCTTTCAGACCATACCGAGCTTCGTGCTTCTGGTCGTCATGGTGGCGATCGCGCAGCCGACCGCGCCGGTGGTGACGGTGGCGATCGCCGTCATCACCTGGCCGACGGTGGCGCGGTTGACCCGCGCCGAATTCCGAGCCATTCGCGAGAAGGATTTCGTCGTGGCCGCCCGCAGCCTCGGCTACGGCCATTCCCGCATTATCTTCCGCGAGATTCTGCCCAATGCGCTGCCGCCGTTGATCGTGACCTCGTCGGTGATGGTGGCGACCGCGATCCTGATGGAATCGGCGCTGTCCTTCATGGGCCTCGGCGATCCCAACGTCGTCAGCTGGGGCTCGATGATCGGAGCGGGCAGGGAATTGATCCGCACCGCTTGGTATCTGACAGCGCTTCCGGGACTGGCGATCGTCTTTACCGTGCTGGCGCTGAACCTGATCGGTGACGGCCTCAACGACGCGCTCAACCCGCGCTTCTCGCAAGAGCGATAGAGATGGCGGCTCCTTTGCTCAGGGTCGACAATCTGACGGTTCGCTTCCCGACCACCGAGCCGGTCAGCCGGCTGAGCTTCGAGGTCGGTGAGGGCGAGACGCTGGCGATCGTCGGCGAATCAGGCTCGGGCAAATCGCTGACAGCACTTGCCCTGATGCAGCTTCTGCCGCGCTCGGCGAAAATCCCTAATGGCAGCATCGAGTTCGGCGGCAGGAATCTGCTCGATCTCGACCAGAAGGCGATGCGGACCTTGCGCGGACGCGAGATCGCCATGATCTTCCAGGAGCCGATGACGTCGCTCAATCCGGTCCTGACCATCGGCCGGCAGATCACCGAGGTGCTGACCCTGCACGAAGGCATACGCGGCAAGGCAGCGCGGAACCGTGCCATCGAGCTTCTCAATCTGGTTCGCATTCCCGATCCGCAGCGGCGTATCGACGACTATCCGCACCAGCTTTCCGGCGGCATGCGCCAGCGCGTCATGATTGCCATCGCCGTTGCCTGCCGACCGCGCCTGCTGATTGCCGACGAACCGACGACGGCGCTCGACGTGACCATCCAGGCGCAGGTGCTCGACCTGCTCGATACGCTACGCCGCGAACTGTCGATGGCAGTCGTGCTCATCACCCATGATCTTGGTGTCGTCGCACAATGGGCCGACAAGGTCGTCGTCATGTATGCCGGCCGCAAGGTTGAACAGGCGCTGCCGGACGCACTGTTCAGAACACCTCTTCACCCCTATACGCGCGGCCTATTGGCCGCTTCGCCAAGGCTGAAGACCAATCTCCACTACCGCGACGCCAGGCTGACCGAGATTCCCGGCAGCATCGTCTCGGCCGCCGGCGAGAAGGGCTGCCCGTTCCGCCCGCGCTGCACGGTGGCGCGCGACAGCTGCGCCCATTTCGTACCCGCCCTCGTCGAGGTGAGCGAGGATCGTCTAGTCGCCTGCCCCTACAGCTTCATTCCGGAGGTTGCGCATGGCGCTGCTCTCGGTCTCTGACCTTTCCACCCATTTCCACGCCCAGGGCGGCACGCTGCGCGCCGTCGATGGCGTATCCCTCGAAGTCGGACGCGGCGAGACGGTTGGTCTCGTCGGCGAAAGCGGTTGCGGAAAATCGACGCTAGGCAAGACCATCATGCGGCTCGTCGACCCGACTAGCGGCAGGATCGAGTTCAACGGCACCGACATCACCGTTCTCGACGCGCGCCGGCTGAAGGCGGCGCGCCGTAATATCCAGATGATCTTCCAGGATCCGTTCGCATCGCTTAATCCGCGCCACACGATCGGCGACATCCTGACAGCACCACTGAAGGTCCATGGCATCGGCAACACGGCCGAGCGGCGCACCATCGTCGAGGACATCATCGAGCGTGTCGGTCTGCCGAGGGATTCGCTTGGCCGCTACCCGCATGAATTTTCCGGCGGCCAGCGCCAGCGCATCGGCATCGCCCGGGCGCTGATCCTCAATCCGGAACTGGTCGTCTGCGACGAGCCGGTGTCGGCGCTCGATCTCTCGATCCAGGCGCAGATCCTCAACCTGTTGGTCGACATGAAACGTCAGCTCGGCCTGTCCTATCTCTTCATTTCGCACGATCTATCAGTCGTCCGCTATTTCGCCGACCGGGTGCTGGTCATGTATCTCGGCCGCATCGTCGAAAGCGCCGACAATTCGATGCTGTGGACCTCGCCCCAGCATCCCTACACGCGCGCGCTGATGGATGCCGTGCCGGACCCGTCGCGGCGCCGCCAGGCCGCGCCGATCCATGGCGATCTGCCGAGCCCGCAGAACATCCCGAACGGTTGCCGCTTTCACACGCGCTGCCCGCTGGCGACGGATCTATGCCGTTCGCAGGAGCCGGCATTCCGGGCGATCTCGCCCGGACACCACGTCGCCTGCCACTACGCCGAACCAACCCTCAATTGAAAGTTCAACGGAGCAGAAAAATGTCCGATTACCGCTATCTTGGCCGCAGCGCCCTGAAGGTTTCGCCGCTCAGCCTGGGCACGATGATGTTCGGCGGGCCGACCGAGGAGACGGTCGCGCATCGCATCATCGACAAGGCGCGCGAGCAAGGCATCAACTTCATTGACACCGCCGACGTCTACCACAACGGCAAGTCCGAGGAAGTCGTCGGTCGCGGCATCAAGGCGACGCGCGATCATTGGGTCGTGGCGACCAAGTTCGTCAACTCGCATGACAAGGGGCCTAATCTCGGCGGCCATTCGCGCAAATGGGTGATCCAGACGGTCGAGAACAGCCTGCGGCGCCTGGGAACAGACTATATCGACCTGTTCTACTTCCACCGCGCCGTCTTCGATGCGCCGCTGGAAGAGCCGGTGCGGGCGATCGCCGACCTGATCCGCCAGGGCAAGCTGCGCTATTTCGGCGTCTCCAACTTTCGTGGCTGGCGCATCGCCGAAGTCGCGCATCTGGCCGATGAACTCGGCATCGACCGGCCGGTGGCCAGCCAGCCGCTCTATAACATCGTCAACCGCACCGCCGAGGCCGAACAGCTGCCGGCGGCCGCCTATTACGGTCTTGGCGTCGTCTCCTACAGCCCGCTGGCGCGCGGCGTGCTGACCGGCAAATACGAGCCGAACCAGGCGCCTGCCGCCGACACGCGGGCCGGCCGTGGCGACAAGCGCATCGCCGAGACCGAGTGGCGCCCGGAATCGATCGAGATCGCCAGGCAGATCGCGGCGCACGCAAAGTCACGCGGCATCTCGGCCGCCGATTTCGCGCTGGCCTGGGTGTTGAACAACCGGCTGATCACGGCGGCGATCGCCGGCCCGCGCACCGAGGAACAGTGGGACAGCTATGCGAAGGCGCTGGACTTCAGGCTGAGCGCCGAGGACGAGGCCTTTGTCGACCGCCTCGTCACCGCCGGCCATGCCTCAACGCATGGGTTCAATGATCCGAGCCATCCGGTCGAAGGCCGCGTGCCGCGTTCGGAGCCGGCCGCGCCGATCCCGCTGACACGGCCTCTGCGCGCCGCCTGACGGTCGCCGACGAAATGGCGGGGCCGGCGGCCCCGCCCGCGTTTCCCATTGCTTTGGACAGATGAGAGAGCCCATGAATTTCCACGTCGAACGGCTGCGCCAGAACATCGTCGTGCTTTCGGGCAACACCCACAGGCCGTCGAAGTCGCGGACGCTGGCGCATCATCTCGGCGAGGCGCTGCGCGAAAGATTGTCTGTCACAGTAAATTTCCTCGATCTTGTCGATGCCGGCCGTGGTCTGGGTGCTGCGTTTACGCGAAGGGAATTGACGCCGGAGGCGCTGAATGTGGTAAACGCGGTCGAACAGGCCGACGCGCTGATCGTCACGACGCCGGTCTACAACGGCTCCTATGCTGGCCTGTTCAAGCATCTGTTCGACCTCATCGATCCACTGGCGCTCGTCGACCGGCCGGTCCTGATCGGCGCGACGGGTGGTGGCCAGCGCCATGCATTGGTGGTCGAACACCAGCTCCGCCCGCTGTTCGGCTTCTACTCGGCGCTGACCGTGCCAAGCGCCGTGTACGGCAGCGACAGCGATTTTTCCGATGGCAAGCTTGTGGATCCGCTGGTCCTGGCGCGGGCCGGGCAGGCCGTGGATCAATTCGTTGCCCTGCTTTCAGCGCGCCAGCCGAAGAGCCAACCGGTCCGGGCGGCTTCGGGCTGACGGATATCGGGTTCGAGCAGGTGCCGGATGCCTTGGACGGCCAAATAAGCAGAACGTTCGGTGTTTTGGCCGACATCGGCGACGGAACCATACGGAACGATACGGGAAGATTTCTGATTTTGGCCCACGAAAAAGTCAATGAAATCAATGCTTTTGATGCATCCTCCGGGCCCACCATTGTTATTATTTATCAATGACTTAGCGGTGTGTTTTGGTTCGGGTAGCCAAGTAATAACTGGCGAACCGCCGTCCATAGCGTTTGATTTTATTGACTTATGGTGGGCCTCCGGAGGCCGCAGATGTGTTGCCAGCCGCCGGTGGAGTGTCAGGATCGTTTATCAAGTGCTTGAACGACGCCGGCACGGTGTTCGGAATAGAAATCCGCGCATAGTCCCGTCGCAATCAACCTCGAATTACTGTCTGGATGCTACATCGGCCATCGCCGCACCCCACCCTGCGGCGATCTCGTAGCCCATGCGTGAGAAGCCGAATTCGCGATCGAATTTGTTCGGCGCTTTGACACGCCAGTTCTTCATGACCTCGCCCGGGAGGCCGCCAGCAGCGGTGACGACCAAGTCACGCTCGCCGGCGCGGAGTTCACGACGGCGATCATTTGGCGTAGCTGGGAACAGGCCGGCGACGTCAGGCAAGACCGTCCGGCTGCACCTAGGAAGTTAGTCGCGACCCACGGCGGACCGCTCCGTACGCGCGCGCGGCGTACGGCAAGCTGCTAGCCTCAATCTCCGGATGAGATCAGAGTCGCTCAGACCGGGTCTTCAGGATCTGGTACAGCACGTTTCGGATGCGCTGCCAAACGGTTAGCCGGTTGATCACGCCTTCGCCTCCTGTTCATCGCAGATGAATGGGCTGCGGTTCAGATGATCTGTGCCGCCAGCGCCACGCCGACCAACGACGTGCCGACCCCTGCCGTGCGGATGGCTCGCGGCCAGCGCCGAAGTGTTAGGGCGGCTAACGCGCCGGTCGCGTGAAGAGCCGAAGTAGCGATCACGAAGCCGACCGCATAAGCGATGCCGCTGGCCGTCTCGGGAATTTCGAGGCCATGGGCATTGCCGTGGAAGAGGGCGAAGAGAGCAGTCAGCGAGGCGGCCACAGCGAGCGGAAGCGGCTTGGCAAGCGCCATCATGGCGCCGAAGACCACCAGCGATAGCGTTATGCCGGTTTCCAGTGAGGGCAGGCCGATGCCGGCGATACCGAGCAGGGCGCCAGCGAGCATCGCCGAGACAAAGCACGACGGCACGATGATGATCCCCTTGCCGCCGGCGCGAGCGGCAATGATGCCTACAGCCATCATGGCAAGCAGGTGGTCCATACCGGTCAGCGGGTGCTGAAGGCCGTCTACAAACCCGTGGGCATGAAAACCGCCGCTATGGGCGAAGGCCAATGAGGGGATGAGGGTTGTGGCGGCTGCCAGGGCGAGTCTGCCGAAGAATGAAAGCGTTCTGTTCATGGTTCTTGACCTGTTTGATAGAGGTGCGATCGGTTCAAGGCCGGTGCTCATTGTCCGGCCCCTGGCATGGTGAATTGTGCGGCGCCGGACCTGTCGGCCAGAAGCCGCGCCTCGCCGAAGTCGAGGAGTCTTTGTCCCCTGCCGTCATGGTAGACGAAGGCCAGGCGGCGCCGGCGCGACGTCAGTTTCGCGGGCAGCGGGTGATAGGTGACGCCAGCGCCGCCGATCATCGGCATGACGGCGCCGACATCGACCATGTCCTGCGTCTCGACGCGCAGGAGATGCAGCCGCATGCCGTCGGCGGTTTCGCCGACGAAGGGAATTCCGGCGAGGCGCAGGAAACTGGACGGGTCGGGCGCCCGCGAAAACCCTTCGAGAAACGCGATCTCGACGAGATCGAGATCCGTCGCCCGCGCGTCGGCGGGTTCGGGCGCATGGTCGTGCGGTAGATGCGGTGTCTGCCATTGCAACGGCTTGCCGGCCGGCCCGTTGTGGCCGACGGGGTGGGGATGGTGATGATGACCGTTCGGCCCGTGATGGTGACCGTCGCCATGGTCATGGCTGTGGTGGTGATGATCATCGTGCATGATCAAAAGCTCGTCGGCTTGTCGATGATGGATTTGTGTTTGCCGAGATTGCCGTGCGCGACCATCGAGCCCAGCGCCTCGACGACAACCCGCACGCCAAACAGCGCCGTGATGTCTGACGTGTCGTAGGGCGGCGACACCTCGACCACTTCCAGTCCGCAGATGCCGGGCGCCGACACTAGCCCGAGCAGCTTCAGTGCCTCGCGCGGCAGGAAGCCACCGGGCTCCGGCCAGCCCGTACCCGGCACGAAACCGCAATCGATGCTGTCGACATCGAAGGAGATGTATACCGCGTCGGTGTCCTTCCATGCGAGCTCGAGCGCGATCTCCGCCGCCTTCTCCAGCCCCATCTGTTCGATATCGGAAATCGTCAGCACGTTGGTGCCGCGCTTCCGCGCCTCGGCGACGCCGTAGCGCGGCACCTGCCAGCCGCCGATGCCGAGCTGCACCAGATTGGTGGCCGAGACGTTCGGCAAGTTGGTTGCCCAGTACCAGGGCGTCGTGTGCATACGTTCGTCGAGATCCTTTTCCTGAATGTCGATGTGGCGGTCGAAATGGATGATGCCGATGCGCTTGGAGGTCACGTCGGCGATACCGCGCACGCACGGAAATCCGATCGCATGGTCGCCGCCGAGCATGATCGGCAGCGCCCCGGAAGAGGCGAAATGGCTGACGCCCTTGGTGATCTGGTCGAAGCTCTTTTCGAGATTGGCGGGGATGGTGAAGACGTCGCCGGCGTCGCAAAGCGTCATCTGCTCGCGCAGGTCGACACCGAGCTCGTAATTGTAAGGCGTGTAGAGCGCCGAGATGCGGCGCATGCCTTGCGGCCCGAAGCGGGCTCCGGGCCGGTAGGTGGTGCCGCTGTCGAAAGGAATGCCCATGACGGCAGCGTCATATCTGCCGACATCGCGGACGTTCTCGACATAGGGCGCCTTGAGGAAGGTGTTGATGCCGGCGAAATGCGGCAACTCGCCTCGCGCGAATGTCGGGATCGACTTGTCGATGATCGAATCCGATCCGGGCAGGCCCATGTCGAGTGCCCATTTCTGTTCCTTGCGCCAGCCATCCTCGGGCAGCTTTCCTTCCGCCTCGATCGACTTCCAGCCCTGCATGTCGCGGATCTCGAAGTTCGGATGGTGGAAGCGTTGGCGTGGCTGGTGGTCGGTGAGCCCGGCGCGACGATGCCGGCGTTCTGGACTATCTCTGTGCATGAAACCTCCTTCACGACGCCGTCGTCGCGATTGCGCTATCCAGTCGGGTCGTCCCGACCATCGCGGCCACTTCGGCCACGTCTCGTGCGGAAGCCCGGTGCTTGCGGTCGAGCTTCAGATCGTAGGTGATCGTCGCGCCATAGGCGGACGGGAACTGGGGGTCGTGGCGCACCTTGTCGAAGACCAGCACGCGGGTGCCGAGCTTGAATGCCTCGCCGATATCGTGGGTGACCATGACCACGGTCATGCCGTGCTCGGTCCAGAGCTCGGTGAGCAGCTCATGCATCTCGATGCGAATACCGGGATCGAGTGCGCCGAACGGCTCGTCGAGAAGCAGGATCTGCGGCCGGCCGAGCAAGGTCTGCGCGATCGCCAGCCGCTGCTGCATGCCGCCAGAAAGCGTGGCCGGATAGAGATCGCGCGCATGGCCAAGCCCGACCCGTTCCAGCATGGTTTCGGCTTCTTGCCTGGCGCTTTTGCGCCTGGCGCCGAAGACGCGGCCGAACGGTCCGCCCGAACGGAAGTCCTCGACCAGCAGCAAGTTCTGCAGCGCGGTCAGATGCGGGAACACGGAATAGCGCTGGAAGACGATGCCGCGCTGCGGCGTCGGTTCCGGCACGATCGGCTGGTCGCCGACGACGACCACGCCGCCACTTTGCTGTTCCTGGCCAAGCAGGATGCGCAGGAATGTCGATTTTCCACAACCGCTGGCGCCAACCAGCGACAGGAATTCACCCGCTTCGGCGGAGACATTGACCCGTTCCAGCACGCGGGCGTCGCCGTAGCTCTTCTCCAGCCCATGGACGAGGATCCGGCTCATCTGGTCCGCACCGGATGCGCCCAGGGCGAGATGATGTGAGAGAGCCGCACGAGCAGCCAGTCGGTCATCACCGCAAGCAGCGTGATCCAGGCGACGTAAGGCAGGATGACGTCCATCGATAGGTAGCGACGAACGAGGAAGATGCGGTAGCCGAGCCCCTCGGTGGAGGCGATGGCTTCTGCCGCGATCAGGAACAGCCAGGCCGGCCCAAGCGCCAGCCGTACGCAAGTGATGAGGCGCGGCATGACCTGTGGCAGCACCAGCCTGAGCACCATGGTCCAGCTGTTGCCGCCGAGCGTCTGTGCCTTGGCGACGAGCTCCGGCGGCAATTCCATCACCCGGTTGGCGATGTCGCGCACCATGACCGGTGCGACGCCGAGAGCGATCAAGGTGATCTTGGCCGTTTCGCCGAGGCCGAGCGCAATGAACAGGATCGGCAGCAGCGCCAGTGGCGGGATGACGCAGACAACTGTGACCAAGGGCAGCAGAAAGGCCCTGACGCGCGGGATGAAACCTATGGCGACGCCGAGGCTGAGCGCCACCAGCGTGGCCATGCCGACTCCGGCGAACAGCCTGATCAGGCTGGCATAGGTGTCGGCCCACAGGATCAGGTCGCCGGAGCGCTTGTCCGGCACTGTCGCCAGGTCTGAAAAGGCCGACCACATCTGTGCAGGGGAGGGCAGCAGCTTGTCGCTGGGATTGACCGCCAGCCTTTGCGACGAAGCGAAGAGATAGGCAATCGCCACGGCGGCAAACGGCAGCGTCCCAAGCAGCAACGCTCCGCCGCGCGAGACCGTCGCGTTGATGAGGCGAAGCCGCGCTTTCGGCCTGCTAAGTTGCAGGCGCGCGACTTCGGGGCCTGCTGCGGCCTGCATGATGCCGGTTCCTCTGGCTAGCATGTCGCGCTCCCGCGTCAGAGCGTTCCGCCCGCCGCCTCTGCCATAAAGGCCTGATCGAAGCGCAGCTTGACGTTGTTGACGTCGCCCAGCGTCGAGCCGTCGGGGAAGCTCATGCCGATCACGTCGACGCTCGGCGCGTTGGTACCAAGAATGCCGTGGCTGAACAGGAAGTTGCGCACCAGATCCATGGTCTTCGGCAGTTCGGCGCCGTTGGTGAATGCGACCGCCTTGGCCGGCTCGAAGAACATCGCCGTTGATGCAAGCTGAGCGTCGAAACCGGCAAGATCCGTCCCCGACGCCTTGGCCATCTCTTCCTTGGCCGCCTTGCCTTCGGGCGTACCCGACGTCATCAGCGCCATGGCTTCATACCATGCACCGACAAGCGCCTTGCCCAAGGCCGGATTGTCCTTCAGCGTCGCGGTGTTGACGACCATCATGTCGATGATCTCGCCGGGGATCTCAGTCGAATCGAATACCTTGTGGGCGCCCGGCATGGCAGCGATTTCCGAGACCAGCGGATTCCAGGTGACGACGGAGGTGACGTCGCTGGTGCCGTAGGCAGCGACCATGTCGGCATCGGAGGTGTTCACCACCGTAATGTCCTTTTCGGCCAACTCCACCGTCTCCAGCGCGCGCGCAAGTAGGTAATGTGAGACGGAGAGCTCGACGAGATTGACCTTCTGGCCGGCAATATCCTTGAGCGCGGTCTTGTTCTTGAGGATGACCGCGTCGTTGCCGTTGGAGAAATCGCCGACGATCAAGGCCGTCGTGTCGACACCGCCGCCGGCCGGGATCGAAAGCGCATCCATGTTGGTCATCGAACAGCCGTCAAAGCCGCCGGCCGTGTACTGGTTGATGCTCTCGACATAGTCGTTGATGCGGGTGATCTCGACATTGATGCCGTATTTGTCGGCCCACTTCTTCATGATGCCGCTGTCGGAAAGATAGCCCCACGGCATCCAGCCGACATAGATCGACCAGCAAATCTTGAAGTCTTTCTTGGGCGCCGCTTGCGCGGCTGAGATGAAGGGGAGGCTGAGTGATGCGGCTAGGATGATTGTGGCCAGTTTGCGAAACATTACATACCCCTGTTTGCGATCCGGATTGCGTCCGAACGTCTGTTGGGGGGTTCACGGAGCGCGCATCCGGGAGAGGTTCGCGCCAGCAAACCCGTGCAGGGTTCTCCCGGGATTTTGGCCCGCCGTGTTCCGCCAGATGCCTCAATGCATCTCAAGCGGTCGCGTCTCTTGGACCAGCACCGTGATCGACACGGCCGGAACCCTAGACGCTCTGCACATGAATAACGAAGCAAGGGGCGTGCCAGTCCGGAAAGCCGTCCTGAGGCGGCCTTTCCCCGGATTTGCAGGCAATCGCGTTATGCTGATGCCACAAAAGTCATCGCAACGCCGACGGATTAGGCAAGGAAAATCTAGCGTCAACCAATATGAGCAAGCTTGTGCCCTGGGGACCTCCGCTGATCGCACCCTGCTCTATGGTCGCCCACACATACATGCCCAATAGGGACACGTTCGGGAAGGGCGTGAGCGCGCGGCGGATCCGGATGCCAATTGGCGCCGACCCATGTGACGAGTGCGCCCGATCGTGCAAGGGCAATTCGTGAAATAAGCGCGACTGCAATGATGCTAGGCAAGCCCGATCGCGTGTCGGGAGGCAGTTGTGAAAGTTGCGATCATCGGACCAGGCTCGCTCGGGAAGGCCTTGGCGAAATGTCTTGGCCTCGCCGGGCACGAAATTCGCCTCAGCTTCAGTCGTGACGAAGGCAAGTTGCGCGCAATCGCGGCAACCCTCCGTGTTGGCTTCGGTGCCCCTGACGAAGTAGCGAGATGGGCCGACGTAATTGCCCTGGCGACGCCATGGCCGGCTCTCGAGCTGGCGATGGACGCGCTTGGCGATTTGTCGGGCAAGATCGTCTGGGACAATACCAATGCAGTCGCACCTGACCTTTCCACGATGCTGCTAGGCACTACTACGTCTGTAGGCGAGGAGGTTCAGAGGCGCGCGCGGGGCGCCCTTGTCGTCAAGTGCATTCCGACCTTTGCCGAATTGCTTGACAGGGATGATCCGCGTCTCAACGGCGATCCGGTGACGAGCTATGTCGCCGGCAATGACGCAGATGCCAAGGCGGCGGTTTGCCGGCTTCTCGCCGATCTGCCGACAATACCGGTCGATGTCGGCGATCTCACGGCCTCGCGCCTGATCGAGCCGATGATGCTGCTATTGGTCCAGCTCGCCTATCGGCGCGGGATGGGGCCGACAATTTCCTTCAATCTCATTCGACAGGACGGACGGACTCATGACTGATTATCTACCCGCGCGGCGCAAGGCGATTCCAGTAGGACGTCTGCTGATCGATGGCCAATGGCGCGATGCCGTCAGTGGCGAGACTTCGACGACTTTTGATCCGACCACGGAGGCGGCGATCACCGATATTGCGAAGGCGGACGTCACCGACACGAGCGATGCCGTCGCGGCCGCGCAGCGGGCTTTCGAGCAAGGACCCTGGGCGCGGATGCATCATGAGGAGCGCGCCAAGATCCTGTTTCGCATCGCCGATCTAATGGACGAGCGGGCCGAGGATTTCGCGGTGCGCGAGGCGATGGATATGGGTATGCCCTATCGCGATTTCCGCGATATCATCATGCCGCACTGCTCAGGACTGTTCCGCTTTCATGGCGGGCTCGCCATGAGCGCGATGGACGGCGCCTATCGTACCAGCTACGAACCAAATATCAGGATCCTGACGCGGCGCGAGCCGCTCGGTGTGATCGCTGCGATCACCCCGTTCAATTTTCCCCTCGCGCTGTCCTGTTCGAAAATCGCGCCGGCACTCGCGGCGGGTAACACGGTCGTTCACAAGCCTGCGACCGACACGCCCCTGACGGCCCTCGCCTTGGCGCAAGTGATCCTCGACGCGGGCGTGCCGCCAGGCGTCTACAATCTCGTCACCGGCCCGGGCGGCACCATCGGCGACGCGTTGGTCAACGATGCCCGCGTCGGCAAGATCGCCTTTACCGGGTCGACCACCGTCGGCCAGGGCATCATGCGCAACGGTGCCGGGACGATGAAACACCTGACCATGGAGCTCGGCGGCAAGAGTCCCAATATCGTTTTCGCCGATGCCGATATCGATGTCGCGATACAGGCAGCCTTCTGGGGCATCTTCTGGAACAAGGGCGAAGTCTGCGTCGCCGGATCGCGCCTGCTGGTTGAACGCGCCTGCTATGACGAGGTCGTCGAGAAGCTGAGCGCCATGGCGAAGTCGGCGACGCTCGGCGATCCGCTGGACCCTGCGACGATGATCGGGCCGATCGCATCGCGGGGCGAGTATGACAAGGTCTTGAGCTATGTCGAAGAGGGCAAGCGCACCGCGCGACTGGCCGCGGGCGGCGGCACCCGCCAGGTCAACGGCAAGGGCCTCTTCATCGAGCCGACCATCTTCGCCGATGCGACCAACGACCTAAGGATATCGCGCGAAGAGATTTTCGGCCCTGTCCTGCCGGTGATTCCATTCGACAGCGAGGAGGACGCGATCCGGATCGCCAACGATACGAGCTACGGGCTCGCCTCGGGCATCCAGACCAGCGATCTCGGCCGCGCCTTGCGGCTCGCCGACCGGATCAAGGCAGGCACGGTCTGGCTGAACTGCTGGCACAAGTACCATCCTAATGCGCCGTTCGGAGGTTTCAAGATGAGCGGCTATGGCCGCGAGCAGGGCCGCGAGGCGTGGGAAAGCTACACCCAATACAAGACGATTTGGGCGAATCTTGGCGAACCAGTCGAGATGGCGCGATGAGCGTGCGCGATTCCAACCCACTCGACCCGCGGCATCCTAAACGCGTCGCGATGGTCCTTTCAAACCCGGCTGTGTCAACCACCACAGGCTGGCCGGTCGGGTTTTGGTGGAGCGAGTTAACTCATCCCTGGCTCGCCTTCACCGAGCGCGGATATGGAGTCGCGATCTTCTCGCCTGAGGGCGGCAAATGCGAGGCGGATGCGTTGAGCGACCCGCGCGATCCGTCCGGCTATTCGGATACGGATCTGATCTCGCTCGGTTTCCTGTCGACGCCGAAACTGGCGGCGCTGGTGGAGACGACCCGGCCCATCGCAGAGCTGTCGGTCGACGCGTTCGACGCTATCGTCGTCGCTGGCGGCCAAGCGCCGATGTTCACCTTCGAAGGCGCAACTGAGTTGCAGCGGCTGTTCATCAACTTTTTCGCGGCCGGCAAGGTCGCGGCCGCCTTGTGTCATGGCGTCGCGCTGCTGCGCTACGCTCGCCTCTCAACCGGCGAGCTGCTGGCCAAAGGGCGCACTGTTACGGGTTTCGCCAATGTCGAGGAAGACTTCGCCGACAATGCCGTCTGGGAGATGGGCGCGCTGCCACACGGTACGCATCTGATGCCATGGCGGATCGAGGATGAGATGCGTGCGCTCGGCGCGAATTATGTTCAGGCCGGGCTGTGGCGCGATTTTGCCGTGCGCGACGACAATTTGATCACCGGCCAGCAGAACTTCTCCGGAGCGGCGACCGCCCGTCTTGTCATCGAGGCGCTCGGTGGCTGAGGACCAAAGACCGCTCCTGTCGGTGAAGTTCGGGAGACAAACTCGCCGTCAGGGCGGGCGATGCCAAACGACATCGGCCCAATAGGATCCGGGTCCGTCCAAGAACTCCACCTCAAACAACCACTATCAGCAGCGAGGATGAACCATGGCCGTAGTGACGACACTTGATATTGCCGGCCTGACGGCCGAAGATTATAGCCGCATCCTCGATCGGATCGGCGTGGAGAAACGGCCCGCTGGCGGCATCTACCAGCACATCGCGCATGCCACAGACGATGGTTATCGCATCATCGAGATATGGGACGACAAGGCAGGCCTGGAGCTCTTCTTGCAGGACACATTGTTTCCCGCCGCACAGGAACTGCAAGTTCAGCGTGAAATGACCATTATGACCCAGACACTGCACAACATCTTTGTGCCCCGGATTGGTGAACTGACTGCCCTGGCAAATGATGCGCCTGGTGGACCAGTCAAACGGGCAAAAGTGTAGGCATCAAGGATCGAGGATGCGGCGATCGATCATCGAAGTCCTGGAGGAACTTGCGTCCGGACGCCCGGTACAACGATGGTGACCGCGGCAAGTGCAAAGAGGTTGTTCTTTCCTGCCGGCGACTATCGCCATGCGCCGGCCGGAGTCGTTCAGCTGCGTGTGATTCGCAGCGGTTCATCCTATGCAGAGATCGATCTTGGCCGCGGGCTGCGGCGCGTCTTCACCCGCCCCGGCGACCTGCTGCTCAGTCTTCCCGAGCGTGCCACGCGGTTCAAGATCGAGGAGCCGCGAGAGCTGACGATGATCACCGTTGACTCCGCGCTGGCGTCAAGGCTCCTGGTATCCGCAGGCGGGACCCCCGAGGACCTGGCAATCCTGACCGATCGACCGATACGCGATTCGCTGGTGGCCGAGTTGTGCCGACGCCTCGAAGGCGACCCGCCAGCCAACCCGATCGTCCGCGAATGGACGCTGGGCCTGGTTTTCGCGAACCTGCTCCGTCTCGGGCATGCACGCCAGCGGCAGCAGAAGTCTCCGGTCCTAACCTCGCAGCGGTTCGACCGGGTCCTCGCTGCGATTGACGGCGATCTGGAAAAGGGGGTGTCGATCGACCATCTTGCCGGAATCGCGGGAATACCACGACGCGCCTTCACCGCCGCCTTTCGCGAGGCGACGCAATTGCCGGTACATCAATTCATTTTACGCCGCCGCGTTGATCGCGCGGTCGAGCTTTTGGAAAATAGCGATCTGCCGCTGGCCGAGATTGCTCAGCACGCGGGTTTCACTCACCAGGCCCATATGAATCGCGTCGTGACCCGATTGAAAGGGCTGTCGCCAGGCCGGCTGCGGTCTCGCAGGCGCGACGGCTGACTTGTGATCTATTCCAGCATCAGGATTCGAATGGCGGAGATGTGAGTTGCTGAAACGTCCGTTGGCTAAGATGCCCGACAGTTTGCGTGCAGAGCTCGAGGCCGCAAATCTGATGACTGCTTTCGAGCAACGGCCTCCCTATCAGCGCAATGATTACTTGCATTGGATCGAGCGCGCCCGTCACCCGGAAACACGCCGAAAGCGCATAAATCAGATGATTGACGAGCTTACGAAGGGAGGAATCTACATGGGAATGCAATAAGAGCTGGCATCGCCGCGAAGCTAGCAGATCCGTCAACGATCATCTTCCGATCCGTGGCCTATCGAGATCGGGTGCTTTCCGCATTGATCTTCATCGGTTTCCCCACGCTTTTGCGCAGATTATGCAGGGAGCCAATAGTGACAATCGAACCTATCCTCCATTTTCGTTTGCGGCAGGTGGCCATATGATCGTGACATCGCAAACCAATAACGTGCTCGGCAGCACGTCAGGGAGGTGGCGCGTCTGGTCGCTCTCGGACGGTTACATCGAGATGCCGGCGGACCTTCTGCGGGACCCGCAGGATAATCCGGTGCCGCAAGCTGCGTTGGCAGGGGCGCTTCGCCTGTCTGTCAATTGCTTCGCGCTCGCAGGTCCAGGCGTTGACGGCGTTCTGATCGACAGCGGAGGAGGGGGCTGGGCTCCGACAGTGGGGCGTCTTGAGCAGGCCATGGCGGAAGCCAAGATCGACCCGGCTTCGATCACGGTCTTGGCGCTCACCCACGCCCATCAGGATCATGTGCACGGACTTTTGACCCCCGACGGCCGAGTGCTCTTTCCAAACTTGAAGGCGATCGCTATTCCCGAGGCGGCTGTGGGGAGCTTTTTCGCTTACGCGCACCTTGCGCAGTTCCGGCCCCTGCTGAAGCCTGTCCAGAATGGCGACCAGGTGGGTGAGCGATTGAGGGCGGTCGCCCTGCCCGGTCATGCTGCCGGTCATACCGGCTACGCGTTCGACTCGGACGAGGACCGTTTCCTATTCTTCGGGGACGTCGTTCATGTGCCGGCCTTGCAGTTCGGCAATCCCGCGTTCAGTTGGGGCTATGACGACGATCAGCTGACCGCGCGCGCAACCCGCCTAAAGGTTTTCAGTGACGCGGCCGAGGCGGGGACGTGGATCGCCGGCGCGCACCTTGGCTGGCCGGGCATCGGCCGCGTGCTGCGTAAGGGCGAAGCATACGGCTATGAGCCGGCAGGAGGACGAGTGACCGGATAGGCGGCCCGGTGCTGATCGGTTTATACCGCTCTCTTCGCCCAAGGCAAGGATCTCGACGAGCAGCGCGTCGCACTCCGGCGTCCTCAACGGCGGCGCTACCATCGTCCGGCCCACCAAAATATCTGATTTTGATCCACTGGCGGCCGATCGATGCCTGAGGCTTACCGGATCGGCGTCTCGCCGCGAAACAGCGGCTGGTGCGCCCGCATCAAGGCGGCGATCCGGTCGGCGACTTTCCGTACCGGCGGGGAATGACGTTCCTCGTGATGGGTGACGATCCATTGGTCGGTTTCAAGTTCGGGGATAGGCTGAGCAACGCGAACCAGCCGCGGATCGCCGTCACCGACGAAGCACGGAAAGACCGAAAGGCCGGCGCCGGCGGCCACCAGTTCGCGCACCGAATGGGTGTTGTTGCCGCGTACGGCGATGCGGTCGCCGTGATGGGCTTGCAGCCAGCGCGCCGAGGCAATGTTTGCGCCTTCGCCGGTGACGCCGACGAACAATCCGGCGGCGATGCCGTTGATCAGGTGACGTCCGGAATAAATGGCGTGGGCGACCTTGCCGCTCTGACGGCCGGCCAGCCACTGCTCGGTCGGGCGCTCGCTGCGGATGCCGATGTCGGCGGCACGGCGGCCGATGTCGACCCGGTCGGTGGTGGTGACAAGCTCTACCCTTATGCCGTCATCGACCGTCCAGATCTCGCCGATATGGGCGGAAACGAAGGCCGAGGTCCATGGCCCGGCCGAGACGCGGACAATGCGGTCGGGCAGGTTTCCCTCGCGCCAGCGGGTCAGCGACTGCATTGCCGCCTCGACGTCTTCGGCGCGCCGCAGCAGTTCCTCGCCGACCGGGGTCAGCCGGTAGCCGGTCTGCTGGCGCACGAATAGAGGTTCGCCGATCTGCTTTTCGAGCGCGGTGACGCGTCGTCCAAGGGTGGCTGCGCTGAGGCGCGTTGTTCCCGTCGCTGCGCTCAAGCCACCCAGCCGCGCAACGTCGAGAAACAACCTCAGATCGTCCCAGCCGATATCCATTTTGCAGAAATGAAAAACTCCTTGCGACCGTGGCTGTAGCGCAAAGCGGGCATCGTGCGCAAGTATGCAGGCATTGGAGGCGTTGGACAATCCTGCCCGGCGGGACAGGGACAAGCGCCTCGGCTGGCCAAGAAGCGAACTGAACCCTTTCGATCGCGCATGCGATTCGCGCAGAGGTTTTGCGCTTCCGACCAACCCAGGCGCGCAGGCATTCTGCGTACCAAAGGAGACGATCATGTTGGATGAACTTCGATACCGTTTCGCCCGCTGGATTGCCTATCGCCAGACGCTTGCGAGCTTGAGGCAGGCCCGGGACAGCACACTGGCGGATGCCGGCATTTCTCGCGAAGAGATCCGCGAGCGTGCCCGCCACGCCAGCTTGCGTCGTTGAGGAGCCGGGCATGCAGATGATGATGCTTTGGGATGGCCGCTCGGTACCGCGCATCGGCATCGGCACCTGGGCGGCGGGTGGCCCCGCGCGTTGGCGTGACACGGCGACAATCTATGGCGAGGTCGACGATATCAGGTCGCAAGCCGCGCTGGCGATGGCTTATGAGATCGGCGCGCGGGTGTTCGACACGGCTGCCGCCTACGGCGCCGGCAATGCCGAACTGATCCTCGGGCGGGCGTTGAGGGGTAAGGACGAAGCCGTCATCGTCACCAAGGTCGGCTATTTCGGCGATCCCGAAACGCGTAAGATCGCACCCGAGGATGCCTCTGCCGCGGCAATCCGGACATCGATCGACAATTCGCGGCAGCGCCTGCAGCGGGATTGTATCGACGTCGTGCTGCTACATATCAACGAGTATCCGATCGAGCGCGCCGGCGAGGTGTTCGATACGCTCGGCCTGTTGCGCCAAGAGGGCAAGATCGGCGGCTTCGGCTGGAGCACCGATCACCGCGAACGGCTTGCCGCCTACGCGCCGCGCGAGGGGTTCGTCGCCGTAGAGAACGACTTCAATGTGTTTACCCCGGCGAACGAGCTGATGGCCGTTGCGGCGCGCGAGAACCTCGTCTCGTTCAGCCGGCTGCCGC